>NZ_JANZYQ010000023.1:0-48550 GCF_059335935.1 Thermobaculum sp. T2p | reverse complement strand
ATGAGTGTCCGAATGCGGTTTGGATATTAATTCCTGAAAATGGTTCGCTAACTAGTGATTGACAACGCCCGTAGTGAACCGAAAAAATGTTCTCCACAAAGTCTTGACTGACTCATAGCGGGGTATATTGGGCTCGACAGGTACATCCTGCCCCTGGTTGGGGTGCCGGGGCACGCAGGACCGGTGGTCGAAAGGATCCTCCAGCGCGATGCCTCTCCGGTGGTCACGCCTCGATAGGCATGCGCTCCAGATCTCTGCCGGCCAGCTCTTGCTGGCCGGTCTGCATATTTAGAGTGAGGTAGTTATGGGTAGATATCACTGATGGCTCGCCACACTTCCTCCGAATCAAACAGCACGGATCACTCATGATGTGGAGGCAGGGTCTGACGTGACTTGAGCAGATGAGTCCCCACAAACTGTATTACCTGATACGCACTTGAAAGGAGATCAAATCATGAGGGTTCAACAATTGGAGAGGAAGCTGCCGACTTTGCTGGACGGATTCTTGAGGTTCGCGGTCGTTGCCCTGTCCCTGCGGCAGTGGTTTGGGCACACCGAAGAAGGCTGCCATGTGTGAATATGGGAGAGACAAGCACCAGTTGTCGGGTTTGAGCGAGCAGGAGGCACGTAGGAGGCTCCGGGAGGTCGGTCCCAACGAACCTGTGCAGGGGAGGCGCGTTGGGACCGTCGGCCGGCTGCTAGCTCCTCTGGCCAACCCTTTATCGCTCCTCCTGCTTACCGCGGCAGGAGCTTCGGCGCTCGTTGGCGAGCAAGTCAACGCTGCGATCATTGTGGCGATGGTGATGCTCTCTAGCGCCCTCAGCTACGTGCAGATCTACCGCTCACATCGGGCGATCGAGCAGCTGAGGGCCCAGGCCATACCCACTGCCAAGGTAATGCGTGATGGGACCTGGCGGGTCGTCCCGCGCCGCGAGGTAGTACCGGGGGATCTGGTGAGGCTCGTGGCGGGAGATCCTGTGCCGGCCGACGGCTGGCTGCTGACGTCCGAGGGGCTGCAGGTACAGGAGTCGGTGCTAACCGGCGAGTCCCTACCAGTGGAGAAGCCGCCAGGCAGGGATTCGCACGTCTACCTCGGCACGTACGTGGTGAGCGGCAGTGGCATC
Source organism: Thermobaculum sp. T2p (assembly GCF_059335935.1). NCBI lineage: Bacteria > Bacillati > Chloroflexota > Chloroflexia > Thermobaculales (SeqCode) > Thermobaculaceae (SeqCode) > Thermobaculum (SeqCode) > Thermobaculum sp. T2p. Next base: position 47,426 of record NZ_JANZYQ010000023.1, on the reverse strand, counting down.
ATGTGCGTCACTGCCACAGGGGCGCGCACTCAATTCGGGGAGATTGCGGCCAGGCTATCCGAACGACAGCCTGAGACCGAGTTCGAGCGAGGGTTGCGGACGTTCAGTCTCCTCATCATGAGGGTGATCCTCTTCTTGGTGGGTTTCGTGCTCCTGGCCAGCCTCCTGCGGAGGCGCGACCCTCTGGAGGCGTTGCTCTTCTCAGTTGCCCTGGCGGTGGGGCTCACACCTGAGTTCTTGCCCATGGTCACGACGATCGCCTTAGCCTACGGCGCAATGCGGATGGCCAGTCGCCGCGTGATCGTCAAGCACCTGCCGGCGATCCAAAACCTCGGGAGTATCGACATGCTGTGCAGCGACAAGACGGGCACACTCACCACTGGAGAGATGCGGCTCGTGGAGCATCTGGATGCTCTGGGCTCCCCAAGCGACAGGGTGTTGGAGCTGGCCTTCCTCAATAGCTACTACTCTGCAGGAGCGGACAATCCGCTGGATGCCGCCATCCTCGCCCAAGTCAAGTCCCCGGCCCCTAGTTACATCAAGTTGGGTGAGGTGCCGTTCGACTTCGATCGGCGCAGATTGTCGGTGATGTTGGAGGGCAGCGAAGGATACCTGCTGGTTACGAAGGGGGCTCCGGAGAGCGTGCTCCCCATCTGCTCCAGCTACGAGATGGACGGTGAGGTCCTCTCCCTGGACGAGGCAGTGCGGGAACACTGCCTAGCAGTCCCGAAACGCCTGGGTGCTTTGGGTTACAGGACGTTGGCCGTGTCCTACCGGCTGGCGGATCGGCCCACTCAGCTAGCCGAGGCGGAGCTGGTGCTAGCGGGGTTCCTGGCCTTCCTCGATCCCCCGCTGGACGATGCCGGGAGCTCGATCGCCACACTGGCAGCGGACGGAGTGAAGGTCAAAATCCTCACTGGGGATAGCGAGCTGGTGGCCAAGCACGTCTGTGCCAGCGTGGGCATAGATGCCTCGCGCATCGTCCTGGGGACGCAGGTGGATGCACTCGACGATGCCGGGTTGGGACGGCTCGCCGAGGATGTCCAGGTGTTTGCCCGCGTGTCGCCCGTCCAAAAGAGCCGCATCATCCTGGCGCTGCGTGGCAGAGGTCACGTGGTGGGCTACCTGGGGGACGGCATCAACGATGCTCCGGCCCTGCGGAACGCCGACGTAGGGATCTCGGCCGCCAAGGGGACAGAGGTGGCCAAGGATGCGGCCGACGTCGTGCTATCAGAGCGCAGCCTGCGAGTTCTCCACGAAGGGATCGTGCACGGTCGCAGAGCCTTCGGCAACGTCATGAAGTACATCCTGATGGGCACCAGCTCAAACTTCGGGAACGTGGTCAGCATGGCCGCGGCAGCCTTGTTGTTGCCCTTCCTGCCCCTGCTGCCCACGCAGGTGCTGCTGAACAACTTCCTGTACGATCTCGCGCAGGTCAGTATACCCACCGATAACGTGGATCCGACCTTCGTGCGCAAGCCCAGACGGTGGGATGTGGGCTTGGTCCAGGAATTCATGTTGGTCATGGGGCCCGTGAGCTCGGGCTTCGACCTACTCACCTTCGCCGTCCTGCTCAAGCTGTTCCACTCTTCGGAGAGGATGTTCCACACGGGTTGGTTCGTGGAATCCTTAGCGACCCAGACCCTAGTCGTGCTTGTAGTCCGGACCTTCGGCAACCCCCTCGCATCGCGGCCCAGCAAACCGCTAGCGGCGACGGTCGCGTCGGTGGTCCTCTTGGGCATGGCGCTGCCCTACTCTCCCCTAGCTGGCAAGCTGGGCTTTGTGCCGTTGCCCGCCGGCTACCTGCTGGTCATGGTGTGTCTCTTGGCGACATACCTGGTCATGACAGAGCTGGTCAAGCGCTGGTTGTACTCGCGGCACCTGGGGCGGCCGCGGAATTCAACCCTACAGGGGCAGCCTGACCGTGAAGGTCGAGCCTGATCCTTCCTTGCTGTCTACCTCGATCGTCCCGCCATGTTGCTCGACTATCTGCTTGGCGCTCGCCAGGCCCATCCCAGTGCCCCCGGAGGTGCCCTTGACGTTGCTCGCCCGATAGAAGCGGTCGAACACACGCCACAGCTCCGCCGCAGGTATGCCTATGCCGTTGTCCCGCACCGTCAACACGCCTATCCCGCTATTGGCGCCTCCCTCCAAGCGGACGCTGATTTCTACGTCCTGCCCCTCAGGACTGTACTTGATGGCGTTGGACAGCAAGTTGGCAACCACCCGCTGCAGGCGGGCAGCATCCCACATACCGATGGGTTCGGGTTGGTCGATTCTGAGCCGCAGCTGGTGCCCCCGGGCAGTCCTCCTGAAGTCCTCGACGACCTTCCTGACGACCTCCGCCAACGATACCGGGCGCCGCACAAGCTCCAGTTTCTGGCTGCTCTGCAGTCGGGCTATGTCCAAGAGCTCTTGGATCTGATCGGCCATCTGGTGGATGACACGCTCTATATTGCCCAGTATGGCCTCGATGCCTGGATCCTCGTCCTGGCCACTGGAGGCGAGCCGCAGCCTCAGGGCCTGGAGGTACGTACTGGCTGCCGCCAGGGGGGTCTTGAGGTCGTGAGTGATCATAGCTAGGAAATCGTTCCTGGTCTTGATCGCATCCTGCAACTCCTGATAGAGACGGGCGTTGTCCAGAGCTACGCCGGCGCGTCGGCCGAGCTCCTCCCCCAGTGCTAGCTCCTCCTCCTTGTATCTGTCGGGCTCACTTGAGAGGAGCAGTATGGTGCCCAGCACTCGATCTCCGGCCAAGAGCGGCACGCAGAGGTACGAGCGCGGGGCGAGTGTCTCCAACAGGCACAGTTGGCTGGAAGAGCTCCCCAGCCAAGCGTCGTTAGGCTGGGATGACAGGCAGGCGCGGCCGGTGCGCAGCACCCTCCATATGGGATGTTCGCTGCCCGGCTCGGCTGTGTACTCACCCAGCGCCTCCTGGAGACGCACTTCCAGATCGCTGTCCTTGTGGCTGATCGCCACCCTCTGGAGGCGGCCATCGCCACTCAGCACATCCACGATGCAGCAGTCGGCTAGCACGGGCACCGGCAAACGGGCCGTCACCTGCAGCAAGGTATCACGGTCGATGGCGGACGCGAGCAACCTGCTGGCCTCCGAAAGGAATCGCAAGTCATCCTCAAGCCTCTTACGAGGGGTGATGTCGCGCACCGCGGCCGACACGAGCAGGCCATGGTCCGTGTCCAGCGGGCTGAGGCTGATCTCCACAGGGAATTCCGTGCCATCCTTGCGCCTTGCCCAGAGCTCCAGCCCTATCCCCATGGGTCTAGTGCGGGGCGCTCGGGAGTACTCTTGGCGGTGGTGCTGGTGGATCTCTCTCAGCTTCTCGGGCAGCAAGATCTCGATCGTCTGTCCGAGCAGCTCCTCCCGGTGGTATCCGAAGAGCTGCTCGGTTTGCGAGTTGGCGAAGAGTATCAGACCCTCGCGGTCGACCGTGAGGATCGCGTCGGGCGCCATCTCCAACAGCTGCCTGAGAATGCTCTCATCCAGGTGATGGTTGTGGGCATGTATACCCATCTCCCTCCTCCCCAGAGCTTACCAGTGCGGTCATTATACCACCGGTTGCACGGCGGGTGCGAGCTAGACTACCCCAAGGGGTAAGGCTTGCTTCGCTAAGACCACCCTTAGGTGTGTGGTGCCTAGGCAGTCCACGCGTTATCCTGGGCTTAGGTGCGATAGGAGGTGCGGTGATGAAGGTGCTCATAGCGTACGCCAGCCGGTTGGGATCGACGGCGGAGGTCGCGGAGTTCATGGGGGAGGAGCTGCGGCGCCTAGGAGCTGAGGTGGACGTTATGCCGGTGGGTGCGGTGCGGAGGGTAGCTCCGTACGACGCCGTGCTGATCGGCAGCGGTGTTCGCCACATGCACTGGTTGCCCGAGGCCACGGAGTTTGTAAGGGTGTATCAGGACGAGTTGTCAAAGAAGCCCGTTGCTCTGTTCCTCCTGAGCATGATTATGAGCACGGATACGGCGCAACACCGTCAGGAGGCGATGCGGACGCTGGAGGATGTGCGCCAGCTGGTGCAGCCAGTGGCCGTTGGACTCTTCGGCGGGGAGGTGGCGGGCAGGATGGTGCCTTTCATGTCGCGGCAGCAGGTTGGGCTGCCGCGGTCGGAGGAGCGCGACTTCCGTGATTGGGAGGCCATAAGATCCTGGGTGAAGAGAGTATATCGGCAGTTTGCGAGGCTCAGCGGTCATAGCGCTGTCAACGAAGGAGGCGAACTATGAATAGGTATGATGCCAAGTTATGGGTCTACGTGCTAGTTGGTTCTACTGCCCTGCTGTTGCTTATGCCCTTGATGGGCATGGGCGCGATGATGGGGTGGGGAGGAGGCTGGGTGCACAACTGGGGTTGGGGATGGGGCATGGGCGCGGTACTGATGCTCCTCTTCTGGGGAGCACTGATCTTGGGAGCCGTAGGGCTAGCCCGATCCCTATCCCGACCGCAGGATGACGCCGCGCTACGCACGTTGCGCGAGCGCTATGCTCGCGGGGAGATCGATCGCGAGGAGTACGAAGAGCGTAGGCGTGTGCTGACCGATGACTCAGATCATTAGCATTAGATAGGAAGGTGGTTGGGATGCGAACTCTACTGGTGCCATTGGATGGTTCCAGCCTGGCCGAGCAGGCCTTGGCCTACGCCGAGGTGCTGGCTTCTAGGCTAGAGGCGAAGTTGCTGCTGTTGAGGATTTCCGAGCTTGACGATCGACGCGAGGCGTACTTGACCGCGAGAGATGAGGAGGCTCATCACGCCGCGGGGAAGTACGTGGGGGCGCTGGCGGAGGAGGTATCCCGACGTGGGGTCCCAGCCCGGGGCATAGCACGGTGTGGGAGGGCGGCAGCGTGGATTCTGGAGGAGGCGAGACTGCACCAGGCGGACCTGATCGTTATGACCGCCCATGGGATGGGGCGCACGGGTCCGGCCGCGTACGGCCGAGTCGCTAGCGAGGTGCTATCGCGTGCCCAGGTGCCCGTGCTGCTGGTGCCCACCGATCCCTCGAAATCCGTAGCGTTGTTGGCCCAAAGGCACCCCGGGATCCTCGTGCCTTTGGACGGCTCGCTGGCTGCCGAAGAGGCATTGGTTGTGGCCAAGTCCCTGGCAGATCGGTTGTGGGCTGAGCTATGGCTGTCAACAGCCTACCCTCGACGGGAGGATGTATCGCGGCGGCAGATGGTGCTTGGCAGGATCGAGGCGCTAAGCTACCTGGCGCAGCTTCGGCTCCAACTAGCCTTGGAGGGCTACAGAGCTCGGATAGAGGTGCGCCCTGGACCGCCGGCCGAGGTCATAAGTGAGGTCTATCATCACAGAGATGCGGCGCTGGTAGTGATGGCCACGCACAGCCGCATCGGACGAGACTGGCTGCCGACTGGGAGTGTGCCGTCTCGGCTCGTCGAGAACGGTACTATGCCGCTGCTCCTGGTACGGCCCCGTAGGTTCGGGTGGACCAACTATCTGTATCTACCAAGCTCCGACTGCCGATTGGAGCTTGACGGTTCTGAGCGTGTACTCGTATGGGCGGCGCTCAGAGCGTTGTCCCAAGCTATCCCGGACGGCGAAGAGGATGCTCGTAATATCCTACAGGATCTGGAGCGGAAGCTGCTATCCCCGGAAGAATAGCGCACGTTTCCTCTAAGGAGGTATCCAGCATGAGTTTCTTCCCAACAACTATCCTACTGGCCACGGACGGCTCTCCCGACTCCAGGCTCGCCATGCTGGCAGCCTCGGATCTAGCCAGCAGGACAGGGTCCAAGCTGCACCTGATCCACGTTGAGAGGCCCAAGCGCCTGGCGACGCACCCCTTTGGGGTGGACACCGGGTTCGAGGGGGCGGAGGAGAGCTCTTGGGAGCTACTGCTGGGAGAGGCACGGGAGGTGGAGCGGTGCGGTACTCCCGTAGCAGATATCCACTTCGTGGAGGGCAGACCATCTCAGGAGATTGTTAAGCTCGCGCTCGACCTGTCGGCGGGGCTTGTGGCGATGGGCAGCCGCGGGCTTGGCCGTCTCCAGCGGTTGGTGCTGGGCAGCGTATCCGAAGGGGTTGTGCGGCACGCTCCGTGCCCCGTGCTAGTCATGCGCGGTGGGGAGGCGGCCTGGCCGCCTCGGTGGGTTGTGGTGGGGGAGGATTTCTCCCCCGAGGCTGAGAGGGCCGCCGAGATCGCCTGCGAGCTTGCCAAGCTCTACTCAGTCAGTGCGACGTTGCTGTGGGCCTATCCCCAGCCACCTGGGGGCGAGGCAGATATGCCTCCGGCGTGGGAGGAGATTCTGAGGCTCGCGCTGCGGCACCTCAACGATCGGGCTTTCGACCTACAGGGAGTGGCTGGCCGTAGGCCTGAGATCCGGCTGGAGGCGGGCGACGCGGCGGAGGTGCTGGTGCGAGCCTCCGAGGAGTTATCGGGGCGGGCGCTCCTCGCTGTGGGCCGCAGGGGACTGGGTGCTGCCCAGCCTCCCGACCTTGGCAGCACCTCGATCAAGGTGTTGCACGCTGCACCTGGTCCGGTCCTGATATGCCCTTCTAGGGAGGCTCCTTAGCTGTGAGGCATTGTCTGAGAGCGGAGGCCGTTTACGGTTTGTCGGACAAAGACCTCACTCGGGAGGAAGCTCCGCATGGCTAGTCCCGGTGAGCTGCGCGAGACGGTGCGCGACGCGGCCTCCCGCTACATCGGGGATCTGGTGTACGGAGCCAACGACGGCGTCGTCACCACCTTTGCCGTCGTAGCCGGCTCCGCTGGGGCCGATCTCCCACCCTATGTGGTCCTGATACTAGGGGTGGCCAACCTGCTTGCTGACGGCTTCTCGATGGGTGCGAGCAGCTACCTCGCCATCCGCTCGGAGTCGGCCAAACTGGAGGCGAGCGGCCGGGAATCGGACGGCCGCTCGCCTTTGCGGCATGCTTTGGCAACGTTTGGAGCCTTCGTTGTGGTGGGTGGCCTCCCGCTAATCGCCTTCCTGGCGCCGGTGGCTCCTACTCATCGCTTCACGCTCACAGCAGCGCTCGCGCTGACCACCATGTTCGCGTTTGGGGCCGCACGTAGCTGGGTAACCCATAAGTCGTGGTGGCGGAGTGGGCTGGAGATGCTCCTCATAGGCGCTGCCGCGTCTGCAGTGGCTTACGCCACGGGCGCCCTTGTGGCGGTCCTGAGCAGCACATAAGGTGTGGCTCCACGCGGAGCCATACCCCTGATTCTTGGGTCTCGAGAGCCAAGCGGGCGTGCGGCGCATCTCCGGCCGCATATACTCATAGGGGTGGTGCGATCGCACCACCCCTATGAGTACGAACTGGGAAGGCGACTGTACGGTTAGGTTGCCTCTCGGGCTCGCGCACTCGTGGCCCGGCCCTCGCCCCACAATGGTTGGATGCGTGGAATGATCCAGCGGTCCAACCCCCACCAGCCGGCAGGCCGCCAGCCTATGATCAGCACCAGCTCTAGCGCGAGCATGATGGGGTTGGTAGAGACCGCGCCCGCCAACAGGAAGTTGGCGTTCATAAACCCGCCGAAGAAGGCCGCTATCCCCGTGAGCACCCCAAGGATCAGCGCGATGCCCACCAGCACCTCTCCCCACGCCACCAGGTAGCTGAACAGTGTGGCGTTGGGCAGCACCAGCTCCCGCAGGAACCAGGCATACCAACCTTGGACGTTAGGGTGCTCGCCGCTGGTCTGAGCGAGCGCTCCTTGCACGAACCCCCGCAGAGCTACTCCAGCCTGACTACCGGTCCATGCAGGACTTGTCACTTTCTCCCATCCGGATGAGAGCCAGAGGTAGCCCAGGTAGATGCGGATGGGCAGGAGGAGCACCGCCGCGTTGTACCCATGGCGGAGGAACTGGTACCACTTCCATTCGCGATGGGGGAAGTCGTCAGGCCCGGGCGTGTAGTCCCCCGGCTTGTAGGCGCTTACTAGTACCCAGGTGGTGGCTACGAAGAGGATCACGCCGACCACCAGCGCCGCGAACGCCAAGCCTTGATTGGCTCCCCTTAGACCACTATAGTAGAGCAACAGACCTCCTATGATGGCAGCTACTAACGCCCCCCACATCAAGTTCTGCTTGCTGTCGCGCATAGCTTTACCTCCTTTATCTGCGATCTGATGTGGTATCCCACATCTACTATCCTAAGCGTACGCAGGGCAATCCAAGAGGGACAACACCCCAATAGGTGGTTTCGTCCCACACCTTTGGGTGGCGCCTTTGGGCTAAGCACCGGATAGAGGATTGTATTAGAGAACGTACACACCTTGAGGTGATGCAATCCCAAGGTAGACGACCGGACAGTCCCTACGTGGTGCTAGTCTTGGACGACCTCGCAATCACCGAAACTACCTCTGACCTTGCTAGCTTCCTGATGGGATTTGAGTCCCTATAGGGTAACAGGTTGGCGCACATCTGTTATGGGCAATGCCCGTGGCACTCTTCGCGAGCACGTCATTGTCGGAGTGACGTGTTGCGGTGCTACCTCCTGCCTCCAGTCATGGATCGTCCACCCGGGGGCCAGTAAGTATGGCGACCAGAGCATGAGTCCAGCCAACACTGCCCTTTTAGGTAGCAGCCAGACTACCCGCTTATGTTTCACCAACCACCCCACGTCGCGGTCCGCATTGTAGGCGGTTGGTGTACCATGGGTGGAGAGCGAAAGGAGACAAGATGGGTAAGGGACTGAAGAGTAAAGGTATGTGGGGGCTCGGGCTGATACTGCTGGGCACATGTGTGGCGGCTAGCTCGATATTGGGGCCGCTCGTCCTGGAGGTGATCAGGTTTCGGGTATCAGCCAGTGCGGAGATACAACTGGTAGGCGGCGAGATAGTGTCGCTCCTGATCGTGGCTCCGATGGCCATAGCTGCTGGGCTACTGGCGATCAGAGGGCACAATTTGGCTCCTCCCCTCGCGCTTGCTTCAAGTTTGTATGCCCTGTACCTGGCCTTCTCGTTGGTTCTGGGCATCGACTACGCGAGGTATCCAGGCAACAACGAGCGGTTCTTCCCCCTGTACTGGGCGATCACCGTACTGGCTGCCTACGGTACTCTGGTAGCTTGGGCGAGACTATTGCGGCAGGAGATGCCCGAGCCAGGGACCCGACTGAGGTGGACGACCTCAGGCGTGCTCATACTCCTGGGAGTCCTGCTGGGACTGGCTTGGAGCAAGTCCATTTGGGATGTGCTCTCGGGCTCGAACATTAGCCAGGAGTACCTGAGTGACCCCAACACCTACTGGGTCATCAGGCTACTGGATACGTCCTTCGTCATCCCGGCGGCACTGGCTACTGGCATGGGCCTCCTCATGCGCAGGCGATCTGCTATCAGAGCGGTGTATGGCCTGCTGGGATTCCTGATGTGCGAAGCTGGCGCAGTGGTCGGGATGGCAGCAGCAATGGCGATCAGGAGAGATCCCTTTGCCAGTGTACCTTTCCTCGTGATCACGGCCATAGGCACCGTGGTTCTGGCTGTGCTGACCGCTTGCTGGCTTCTGCTGTATGCGACTCATACAAGAGATGTTTCAGATGCTGTGATGAGCCAGCAAGCGGCGTGACAATATAGCAATAATAGTAGATGCTTGGAGGGAGATCGTGGAGACACGTAGACTGTACCGCTCTAGGGAGAATCGAATGATATCAGGTGTGGCCGGCGGGATAGCTGAGTACTTCGGAGTGGACCCTACGCTAGTTAGGCTTGCGCTGTTCTTTGGACTGCTGTTCACCACAGGGCCTTTGGCTCCCCTGATGTACTTCATCCTGGTCTGGATCATCCCTAAGAGGCCCATAGGCGAGTAGGTGCAACGAGGAATACTAGGAGGAGTTGACATGAGGGTACTGGTGTCCTTTGCCAGCAAGCATGGCAGCACCCGGGATATCGCACAGGCGATTGCCGATGAGCTGCGGACACAAGGTGTAGAGACCGACCTCCATGAGGCCGGTAATATTGGGGAGATCGCCGGGTATGACGGTGTGATCCTTGGGAGTGCCGTGTATATGGGCCGGTGGTTGGAGCAGGCGCGGGAGCTAGTCGCTCGACACGCCATAGAGCTGGCAGAGCGACCTGTTTGGCTGTTCTCCAGCGGGCCCATAGGGGGCAAACCATTGCCGGAGGAGGCGGTAGATGTGTCCGAGATTATGGAGACCACTAGGGCACATGCCCACCAGGTGTTGGCTGGTAAGCTGGATAAGCACAAACTGGGTTTTGGGGAGAGAGCGGTCGTGTTAGCGCTAAGGGTCTCAGAGGGAGACTTCCGTGACTGGGAGCTCACCCGGCAGTGGGCACGGGGGATCGCTACCGAGCTCCATACACTAGTTAGCCGTCATCCTGATGGCTAACGTCCTAAGACGTTTGTTAGCGTGCCACCGCTGCTGTGGCCGCGAGTTGATGTTTGGAGTTCCTGTCTCAGCTCTTTGCCTGCGCGGGCTTCATCGAGGCTTGATGCAAAGCTAAGGAGGATCATCATGACCAACGATGCGGAAGCACTGGTCCGTCAAAAACATACAATTACGCGTGGGTACAGTCCTGAGGAGGTACCGGTCAGGGTATCCGGTGTCGTCGTGGGCCTCTCGCTGCTGGTCGTTCTGCTTGCGGCCATTGCGATGGCAATCTGGTTGCTGTGGCGAGGCGAAGGAAAACCTTACCTCTACGAGACGCCGCGGAGGCAGACGGCCGAGATTCACGGGCGAGGTCTCTACCGCTACGACACGTTTTTCCAGGACGTGGGAAACACGGGCACTGACCTCACGTTACTGCTTCTGGGTATATCGTTGCTCCTGGCATTCAGGTCTATCGATCTGCAGGCGTTGAGGACCCATTTCTCAGTCCACATGCCGCGCCGAGTGCCAGCAGGAAGAGGGCTGGCAAGCGGCTTGGTGTCCCTAGCCATATGGCTTATAGAGCCAGTATCCTTGCTCATCCAGCACGAGCCCCCACAACACTTGGATACCTATACTACCCTGTTCGCCAACGTGCTGGATATGGCAACGCAGTCCCATGGGTTACCTGATAGCACTGCTGCTCGTGCTGAGATATTCCTGGCACCGGCGATCGGCCTTCAAACGCCGCAGCAGGTGCGGTCGGGAGTCAGATTCAGTATGGGTGAGATCATGGGCCAGATAGTGAGCTTTGGAATGTTCGCCATTCTTGCCGCCGTGATCGTGACCCACATAATGAGCAACATCCCGAAGAAGCTTCTCATACGAAGGATTAGCTGCTGATAGCTTGCTATGATTAGATCAAAAGTGCTGTGTATGGAGAGGGCTGATGGTGCAGGAAGTGAAGCGATATTGGAACAACTGGCAGGATGAGGTAGACAGTGCGGCGCTGTACAGGGCGCTGTCGAGGGCGGAGCGTGACCAGCAGCTGGCCGAGGTGTACAGAAGGCTTGCGGATGCGGAGCAGGCACATGCCGAGTTTTGGGCCCGCAAGCTGCAGGAAGCAGGGGTATCGGTACCGACAGCGCGTCCAGGCTGGAGAACGCGCGTGCTGATGCGCCTGGCTTACTGGCTAGGTCCGCAGGTGGTGCTGCCAACGATCGCTGACATGGAGCGGGCGGACAGTCACAGCTACTCGGGGCAGGAGGAGACCATCGGCACCGGTATGTCGGGCGAGGAGCTATCCCACGCGCGGATCCTGCGCACGATCTCCGCTCGTGGACTACAAGGGCCAGCGCTTGCGCAGCTGGAGGGTCGGCACCGGGCAGCGGGAGGGAACGCGCTGCGTGCGGCGGTGCTGGGAGCAAACGACGGCCTCGTCTCTAATCTTAGCCTTGTGATGGGCGTTGCGGGTGCAGAGCTATCGGGTCGATCCATACTGATAACAGGGCTTGCGGGACTGCTGGCAGGTGCGGGTTCGATGGCGATGGGCGAGTGGCTCTCAGTGCAGAGTGCGCGCGAGCTGTACCAGCGGCAGATCCAGATCGAGGCCACAGAGCTACAGGAGATCCCACAGGAGGAAGAGGAGGAGCTGCGGTTGATCTACCAGGCCAAGGGACTTCCCGAGCAGGAGGCCCGTGACCTAGCTCGTAAGCTGCTGGCGGACCATGAGGTGGCGCTGGATACCCTTTCGCGCGAGGAGCTGGGTATAGATCCGGAAGAGCTGGGTGGGTCCGCGTGGGTGGCGGCAGGCATGTCCTTCGTCCTGTTCGCGATCGGTGCTATCGTGCCGGTGGTGCCGTTCATGTTGCTCTCCGGGATCATGGCCGTAGGAGCCAGTCTGGTGCTCAGCACGCTCGCGCTGTTCCTCATCGGTGCAGCAATCACGCTGCTGACCGGACGCAGCGCAGCCTACTCTGGACTCCGGCAGGTGCTGATCGGGCTGGCCGCAGCGTTGCTCACCTACGGCGTCGGGCGGCTGATAGGGGTGACCATCTCGGGATGAGGTGCCGCGCGATGCGGGCATCGGTTGACCACCCAATAGGTCAGGTCAGGACCACCCTTATGGGTGTGGTGCAGCCTATGGGATGATGCTACCCTAGCTTGACATCTATAGTGGAAGGGTGGTTGATGAGGTACTCGATCGAGACGGTACCTAACAGGTCGGTTATAATCCTGAGAGTCCAGGAGGACAGATGGTCCCCAGATAACCATCAGGTAGAGATCTCCGAATCGGAAGCGAACAACTACGTCGACCTGGAGAAGCTGGTGCGCTGGTGGCGATGGGTGGAGTTCGAGCCTCGAAGGCTTGGCCATGCCTACCTTGGGCTGGCGAGCATCCTTGCTACTCACCTCTCAGGATGTACGACATCACCCTCCTCGCCGATGCGCGGACGAGCGGACGTGGCCGCGGAGTACTATAATCAAGGTTATGAGGGTGCGTTTGACGCTTTCTAGGTTGAAGTGGGTCACGGTGATTGCGCCGATCCTGTTCATAGGGCTGCTGGAGTTTATCCGGCGTGCTCTCGGGGATGCCTTCATATCCTCCTGGGCGGGTTACCTGTTGCTCGGAGGTATACTGCTCCTGGGCACCCTGCTCTTCTCTGAGGCGGTGTTCAGGTACGTCGAGTATCTGCAAGAGCAGCTAAAGCATCAGAACAGCGAGCTACTGGCGCTGCACGAGGCAGGACTGGATATCTCGGGGGAGCTCGAGCTGGAGAAGGTGCTGCAGCGGATTGTGGACCGCGCCCGCCAGCTCGTAGGTGCGCGCTACGGAGCCCTGTCGGTGCTGGGAACCGATGGGGAGGTGGAGTACTTTGTGACCTCGGGAATTACCCCTGAGGAGCGAGAGAGGATAGGTCCACCTCCTCAAGGGCATGGACTCTTGGGAGTTGTGCTGGAGGAGGGCCGCAGCCTTCGCCTACGCGATCTCACGCGGCACCCCCGCTCGGTAGGATTCCCCCCTAACCATCCCCACATGCGATCTCTTCTGGCCGTGCCGATAGAGGCGCGGGGCAAGATATTGGGCAGTCTGTACCTGACGGAGAAGGAGGGAGCTCCAGAGTTCACCGAGGAGGACGAGCAGGTCCTCTCGAGATTCGCTACCCAGGCAGCGCTGGCGATCGAGAACGCTCGCCTGCACCGTCAGGTGCTGGAGCTGGCTATATCGCAGGAGAGGGCTCGCATAGCCCGCGAGATGCACGATGGCCTGGCCCAGGTGCTGGGCTACGTGAACCTGAAGACGCAGGCCGTGCGCACCCTGCTGGAGGCAGGGCAACTGGAGCGTGTGGAGAGGGAGCTCGCGCGCATGGAACAGGCCGCGCGCGAGGCCTATACCGATCTGCGGGAGAACATCCTGGCGCTGCGAACATCCCCTGAAGCCCAGCGGGGCTTCCTTGAGACGCTGAGGGCGTATCTCGAGCAGTGGGAAGACCAAAGCAACATCCAGGCCGAACTGGAGGTGCACGTCTCCGAAGAGGAGCTGGGGCTACCCTCTGGGGCCGAACTGCAGCTGCTGCGCATCGTGCAGGAGGCGCTGGCCAACGTGCGCAAGCACTCGGGCGCGTCTCGCGTCAAGGTGACTTTGCGGGAGCAGGATAGCTGGCTGGAGGTATTGGTAGAGGACAACGGCGTGGGGTTCGATCCCGGATCTCCCTCCCGCGGGGATTTCCCCAAGTTCGGGCTCTCGACTATGCGGGAGCGCGCCGAGAGCATAGGAGGAAAGCTGGAGATAGATGCTGCTCAGGGCAGGGGCACCAAAGTAATAGCGCGGGTGCCCCTGCGGTCCAGAGTAACTGCTAGGAGGTAAGGTATGCGGGTGTTGATAGCTGATGATCACGCCCTGTTTCGCGACAGTCTGCGCACCTTGCTGGAGGCGCGGGGCGTGGAGGTGGTGGGAGAGGCAGAGACCGGTAAGGAGGCCGTAGAGCTGGCGCGCGAGCTCCGACCTGACGTGGTGCTGATGGATCTCAAGATGCCTGAGATGGACGGCCTGGCAGCCACTCGGATGATCAGCGCCGAGATGCCCGAGGTGAAGGTAGTGGTCCTGACGGCATCTGAGGATGACGAGGACCTCTTCGAGGCGGTCAAGTCGGGCGCACTGGGTTACATGTTCAAAGATGTGCGCTCGGACCAGTTCTTCGAGCTGCTGGAGGCCGCTTCCAGAGGGGAGCCAGCCTTCACTCCGGGACTGGCTCGGAAGCTCCTGCGCGAGATGAGCAAGCCGGCTGGGCGCGCGGAGCGAGAGCCAGAAATACTCACCGAGAGGGAGCAGGAGATCCTCGAGCTGCTTGTGCAGGGCGTGACCTCTAACAAGGAGCTCGCGGAGAGGCTGATACTCTCCGAGAACACCGTTAAGTACCACCTGCGCAACATCCTGGACAAGCTGCATCTCCAGAACCGCACGCAGGTCGTGGCCTACGCCCTCCAGCACGGTCTGGTGCGCCGTCGCCCCGACGGTCGGGAATGAAGCGCGGTCTTGCCTTCAATCGCGCTGCAGGCGCTGTGGGCGCGTGAGCACTATGGGGATCTGGCTCCGCAAGAGCATAGCGTGCGCGACGCTGCCGAGTACCAAGCGGCTGGCGCCCGTTCGCCCGTGGGTTGCCATGACTACTAGTGCTGCCTTGCACTCAGAGGCCACGGCCTCGATTACGCCAACTGGACCTCCCACCTTCACATAGATCTCAGTCTCTCGCCCTTCCGAGGCTAGTCTCTGAGCTATCTCCACCAGATACGCCTCGGCTTCTTGCTCTCTGGTTTCTAACTCCTCCGCCAGGTAGGAGGCTACCATCCACTCCTGCGCGAGCGTGGCGGACGGGGGGTACACCGCACGTACGAGCGCTAGCTCACCGCCCAGTGTATCTGCCAATCGCCTGGCCATCGGTAAGGCTTCCTCTGCAAAGGCCGACCCGTCCAACGGCACCAAGATACGCGGTGCATGCGCTAAGGCTTCCCATTGTGGCTGCATCTGCCACGCTCTGACCATCAGGATGGGCACGGTCGATCGGGTCAAGACTCCTTCAGCGACGCTGCCGTACAGCCACCTGCCTATACCGGTTCTCCCGTGCGTGGTCATCACGATCAGATCGGCCTGCCTCAACCTGGCCTCTTCGGCTATCCACCGCACAGCGTCGCCTAGCGGCACGGATGTTTCCACCTGGATCTCCCCACTGGCCAGCCGACTGGCAACCTCTGCCAGGTACTCATTGGCCTCGTGCACCTCTCTTAGATGTGCCTCGATCGGGTCGGGCACCCCACGGGGCTCAGGCACGGCGCGCAGCAAGATCACACCGGCACCGCTCCGACGCGCCAACATTTCGGCGTACGGCAGCGCCTGCTCAGCGGCTAGAGAACCGTCCAGCGGCACGAGCAGCTTCCTGATGGGATCTGTGTTTATGCTCTCCATGATTACCTCCTATCTCTTGATCTTTGGCTGGAACCTAATGGGACTTAGCTTGCCCCTGCGCTCGAGATATCTGGTCCAGCAGGCGGGCTATGCGTGCCCTTGCCGACTGGTCATCGGCTGGCAGCGTACGTGCATACGCTGCCAGCGCCGACTCGATCAGCGAGGCGTCCTCGACACCTAGCTGCAGGCTCAGCTGAGGCACGTCGGCCGGGACGTGATCCTCACCCTCACGCGACGAGGCCGCCATGGCCGTGCGTGGGGGTACCATCACCAACGGCGTTGTGCCGACGTGCAGCACCTCCTCGGCCGTGCTACCTAGCAACAAGCGCTTGATCCCAGTGAACCCGTGGGTGCTCATTACCATGAGCCCTATATCTCGCTTTCGGGCAGCGTCCACTAGCGTCTTGCCTACCGTCTCGCCTACCTCGGACACGCACACCTCCACCATCACGCTCCTGCCGCGCTCCGCTATCTTCCTGGCGAGCCCCTCCAGGTAGCTCTGGGCCTCAGCCGCACCCGTCTGGATCTCCGATTCCAGCAGCGGCCAGACAGCCCTATCGGGACCGAATACCAGATCGGGAGCCGGCACAGCCCGCACGAGCGCTAGCTCGCCATGCAGAGCATCTGCGAGCCTCTCAGCAACTGGCAGGGCCAGTTCAGCGAACGGGGAGCCGTCCAGCGGCACCATGATGCGGGGGTGATCGGCGATACGGTCGGCAACGGTGGGGTCCTGCCAGGCCCTGGCCAGCAACACCGGCACCTCCGCCAGACGCAGCACGCCCTCAGCGACGCTGCCGTACAGCCATCTGCCCACACCCGTCCGCCCATGCGTGGTCATCACGATCAGGTCGGCCTCGCGTCGTTGTGCCTCCAGCGAGATCGCCTCGGCCGCGCCGCCCTCGAGGATATCGAGCTGGGTGACTATCCCGGTCCGTCCGAGTTTCTCGGCGATCCGCTGCAGGTAAGCTTGAGCGTCCGACCTGGCGTCGCCCTGTGCTGGGTCCTCCCAGACCACCCGGACTAACAGGACGTGTGCTCCCGTAGCTTGGGCCAGGACGCGAGCGTAGGGCAGCGCTCGCTCGCCGACTTCCGAGCCATCGAGAGGTACCAGTAGGCTCTTGATCTTCCCTTCCGCTTGCGCATGCTTTCGTGAGTCCATCGCTCGCTCCTTTCTCGATATATCCTTATATCCAAAAGCCGCTGTAGAGCTACCACCCCGCCCTCAGCGCTCTCCCGTGAGCACTCTTGGGTCCCCCTGCCCGCGCACGGCAGCAAGCTCCTCTGGGTCCAGCAGATCCTCGGGTGCGATCTCGAGCCCCTCGGCGATCGCGACCAGGGCATGGGCCCAGGTACAGCGGTTGGCAAACAGCATCCCATCGATGCTGAACGTCCCGCCTCGGTTGATATAACCCAGAGCACGCGTGCGTCCATAGCCCGTGTCTAGGGGGCGCACTGTCCCAAGAAAAGGCTCCGGCCTCGTGTGTACTAGGAAGATCCGGGTCGAGGCTTTGGGAGGGAAGAGCGTCGCCGCGGTCTCTGGGGACGCTACGTGGGTCGCCTCGATGCTATCCCTTGGAGTCCGGAACCTCCCAGGCTCAAGGACGTACACGACCGAGTGAGGGATAGCCCTGGCCTCGAGCCTTCTCGAGGCCAGCAGGGCTTGCTCCAGCTGGTAGGCCCCTACTGCCCCCAGCAGCACATCCTCGTCGCCTTTACCCCGGAGGCGCCAAGCCCCATGCTCGATCAGTGCAGCGGCCTCATCTGGCTCAAACCAGACGGGTACGGGGTTCTTGGGCACGACGACGGCCCAGACCTGCCCGCGGGTCCCGTACGCTGCTCGCAGGGTCGCGCTTGCCGTGTTCCAATCGGCTGGGAACACTACTCGGGAGACGTCGGACATCTCCCCCATTAGAGCCTCGGCCAGCGTGGGGTCCTGGTGGGACTGCTCGTTCTTGGCGTTCTCCCAGGTATGGGACGTCAGCACCACAGGCACAGAGAGCCAGCCAGGATCGTAGCCGGCTTCCCTCTGGTGACGGGCGAAGATCAGTTCTTGGCGGATGGCGCCCAACATCTTGACAGCGAATGCCTCGTAGGTCACCACCAGGTTGATGCCGCCTTTGTTGGCGAGCGCCGCGGACACCACGGCCTCCTCGTTGAGCGCGGTAATCACCTTGCCGTCCACAGCCTCGGGCACGTGGGGCTCTGGGTCGGTCACCCGGTGCTTGAGCATCTCCAGGGTAGCGTGCATACGGTTGCTGCGCATCTCATCTGGGTTGCCTACCCTCGGGCGCAGCTCCGGATTGGCTCGAAGGACCTGACAGAAGTAGGCGTCGATGCCGGCCATAGGGGTGACACGTGCCTGGAGCGAGGGATTCCGCCACTCTGGCTCCGGGAGATCAGGGGGGAGCACTTGGCGGTTGGCCAGGGGGTTGTCGCGCTCTCGGGGCCTATGTGTGGCTTCGTGGTTGTTCAGGATCCCTACAGCCCGCCTTATCTCAGGCAGGGGCACCCACAGCCGACGGGCGCCAGCGTTGAACTCCGAGCGTGCCTCGAAATCGAATGCCGGGACGGCCCCGAGAGGCAGATTGTGCGCGAGGTTAGTGCCTTCCCCTGGGAAGCCATATCCCTTGATGGTCTCGGCTATGGCGTAGGGCAGCGGGACGGGGTAGCGTATCTTACCCTCTTGGATCGCACCAGCGAGGGCCGTGAGCCTCTCCTCCATCTCCAGGATGGCCCAGGCGAACGCCGCAGGGTCTCGGCCGTCTATGTCTAATGGGTCGAAGCCGTTGAGGCGCAAGTGTTCTCGGAACCACTCGACACCTCCCTGCTGGGCCATGGTCGTGCGTTGGTCGATCCTGCGGCCGTTGGCTATCATGATGGGACACACCAGTCCACAGTCCTCGGCCCGCCACCAGCGCGGTGCCCAGTCGCTGCCGCGCTGCTCCTCGAAGGAACCATCGGAGAGGAATGCCACCAAGCGTTCGCCCGGCAGGGGCATATGCACGTACTGGAGCTCGGCGAACCCTAGGTAGCCACCCTCCATGAGGCCCCCAGCTGTGTGCGCGTTCACGTGGCTACCGCGCGGCGACTCCGGCCGACCATCCGGTGTGATGATGTAGGAGTAGAAGTCACGCACGAAGCGGGTCAAGCCCTCGTCCGAGAGGTCGTATCGCTCGGCATGGGCGCGGGACATGTTGCCCACGAGCAGGTTCACCGAGTCGATGGCGGCCACGCAGTGTCCCTGCCCCATCAGCCAGGCGCGAGTCACCCTGGAGATGGCGTTGGCTGCCAGGTAGCCCACGTAAGCCGGCACCATGTTGAGCGATCCCCCCGTGTGTCCCTCGGGGTTGGGCTTGAAGTCGGCCGCGTGCAGGTCCCGGCCATCGGTGTACACGTTGCGCGCGTAGGTCGAATGGACCACGAGCCACATGCCTGCGCTCGTGATCCTGTCCGCTGCTGCCAGTATCCGGTAGACCTCTTCGGGCGCCGCCACCACCCCGCGGGCGTGCAGCAGCTGTGCCATCTCCCACACTCGGACCTGCGTAAGATCTGTGTGCTCTATCACTCCGTAGCCGGCAGCCCAACCCGCGAAATCCGGGCTCATCTTCCGGTACAGAGCCGCCATCTCCTGAATCCTGATGGCTTCTGGGGCGTATCCTCGCTGCGTCATCTACATCTAACCTCCCTCGTCAGCGATCTTTGAGACCACCCTAATGGCCTCCTCTGCTAGCACCGCGGTCTCGTCTACGGGGATGACCCACACGTCCAAGCTGTCCGCTAGGCTGATGCGGTGTTCGCCAGAGATGGCCGCCGCGTTGGCCTCGGGATCCAGTGCTATCCCGCACCACTCCATATCACGCAGGATCGCCTGGCGCACCTGTGGGGCGTGCTCCCCCACGCCACCACCGAACAGGATGCCGTCTGCACCCTCCAACACCGCCATGTAGGCTCCAACGTACTTGCGGGCCCGGTAGCAGTAGAGATCCACCGCTAGCCTGGCGTCGGGGCTGTCGGACCTCAAGAGCGCGCGCATGTCCCCGCTGAGGCCGGACAGCCCGAGTAGTCCGGAGTGTTTGTTAAGTAGCTCATCGAGCTCATTGGCCCCCCACCCGAGCACCCTTTGGAGATACACTATCGCTCCAGGATCGACGTCGCCGGGACGGGTGGCCATGACGAGCCCCTCCAACGGGGAGAACCCCATAGAGGTATCTAGAGGTTGTCCGCGAGCTATGGCCGTCGCTGAACAGCCTGCGCCGAGCTGAAGGGAGATGACCCTACCCCCTTCCTCTAGATCCGGGCGCAGCTGACGCCACCGCCGCCACATCGCCTGATGGGCAATCCCGTGAAAACCGTACCGCCGGATCCCAAACTCCCTGCAGGTCTCTAGGGGCAGCGCGTAAGCCTTGGCCACTTCCGGCAGATGGCAGTAGAAGGCGGTGTCGAATACAGCCACCTGAGGGACCTCGTCCCCCAACACCTGGCGGCACCCCCTGATCCACTGCAAGGCCGGAGGGTTGTGCAGAGGGGCAAGCGGCGCCAGACGCTCGATCTCCCCCTCAACGTCTGCGTCGATCAGGCAGGAGGACGTCAGGTGCTCACCACCGTGCACCACTCTGTGCCCGACAGCATCCACCTCAACAGGAACCTGCATCAAAAACGACTCAAGCCAAGCAACGTCGATCTGCGTGCCCTCGTACTTTACCTCGGCAAGTCGCCTGATCACCTCTCCATCGCCATAGCACATTCCTAGGCGCAGAGACGAGCTGCCCGCATTCACGGTCAACACGCGCATGCGGTCACCTCCCGCGTTGGGCGGGGCTCGAATGGGCCGTCCCTCATTGAGATGTATCCTCCAGAGATGACCACGGTAGCTTCATCGTGCATGCTCTGATTGCCTTGCATCGTTGGTATCATAGTAGCCCATGAAGGTGCTTGCTGACACATCCTCTCGGATAGTCATGATGATCTATAGGGGTGGTGTTCCAGCCACCCATCGGGGCGGGAGGCAGGTCGTGGGCTATCATATTTTTAGTTGGCCCTGGCATGCCTGATCACCTTCTCGATCTCGAGGGCCACGAGGATGACCGAGCTAGCTGCCACGCTCAAGACCAGATCCATCGTCGACATCCTTACCGTACCAAGCACCGACCGCAGGGGGCGGGCGTAGACCGCTACTATCTGCAGGAGCACGGTCAGGGCCACCGCCCCCAGTAGGTAGGTATTGGACCTTAGACCTAGGGTGAGCAGCAGCTTGCGCTCGGAACGGGCTGCCAGAACGTGGGCCATCTGGGACAAAGTTAGGGTCATGAAGATCATGCTCTGCCACTGAGGAGCACCATTCTGCCAGTATATCGCGCCAAGGCCTAGAGAGATAATCCCCATCAAGAGGCTAGCCAAGATGATGCGGGGAGTGAGCCCTCCTCCGAGGATATGTTCGTCTGGGCTACGAGGTGGTCGCTCCATCACGTCAGGCTCGGCGGGTTCCAATCCGAGCGCGAGAGCGGGCAGGCCGTCGGTTACCAAGTTGATCCATAGGATCTGCAAGGGCAGCAGCGGCAGCGGCATGCCGATCAATGGCCCAAGGAGCATGACGAGCAACTCCGCCGCGTTGCTGGCCAGCAGGTAGCGCACGAACTTGCGTATGTTGTCGTAGATCGCTCGACCCTCCTCCACGGCTGCCACTATCGTGCTGAAGTTGTCGTCCAAGAGTACGATCTCCGCCGCCTCTTTGGCGACGTCCGTTCCCTTGAGCCCCATAGCCACGCCGACATCCGCGGCCTTGAGCGCTGGGGCGTCATTGACGCCGTCACCGGTCATCGCGACCACGTGCCCTCGCCGCTGGAGCGCTTGGATTATCTTCAGCTTGTGCAAGGGGGACACACGGGCATATACGGACACCTTCTCCACCACGCTCACGAGATGGTCAACATCCATAATATCCATCTCCTTCCCGGTCAGCACATGGGCGTCGGTGGCGATGTCCAGGTCCTGGGCGACGTGCAGAGCTGTGAGGGGATGATCCCCAGTGATCATGATAGGCCGTATCCCCGCACGCTTACATCGGGCAACGGCTGCGCGCGCCTCCGGACGAGGTGGATCCTTCATGCCGATCATGCCGACGAAGGTGAGCGCTTGTTCGATGGGGTCGTCCATCGAAGGTAGAGCCTCCAGCGGTCTATAGGCGATGCCGAGGACGCGCTCCCCGCCTCGAGCGATCGCATCGTGCGCCTCCATTAGCTCCCTGCGGCGGGAGTCATCCATCGGTATCGTCCGGCCATCGACCCAAAGGTAGCTGGATACCTGCAGGATGCTGTCTACGGCTCCTTTAGTGAATGCCAAGTAGGAACTACGGGATGAGGGCAGGTGCGTGACCCACCAAGGTGTTTGTGCCTTATCGGTCACGAGGTCGTGCCTCACCTGGTGCACGGTCGTCATCCGCTTGCGTTCCGAATCGAACGGCACCTCCGCAACCCGCAGCAGGTACTGCTCCACCTCGAACTTCCGCAGGCCCCGCTGGGCGGCAGCCGCCACGATCGCCGCCTCGGTGGGATCCCCTAGCACCTGAGGGTCAGCTTCTGCAGCCTCCTCAGGCGAAAGCCAGGCGTCACTGCATAGGGCGCCACCTAACAGGAGAAGGACCATCCCCGACCTATCTGCCTGGCTGCGGGCGGCATCGCCTGGGAAGTCAGGCGGGCTCATCCTCTTGCCCGGCACCTCCAGGGTCGTCACCCTCATCTTGTTCTCCGTGAGCGTGCCTGTTTTGTCCGTGCAGATCGTGGTGACCGCTCCGAGCGTCTCCACGGCCGTCAACACGCGGATCAGGGCTCGGCGCCTTAGCATTCTCTGAGCGCCCAGTGCCAGGGCGATCGTCACCACGGCAGGCAGCCCTTCTGGCACCGCGGCGACGGCAAGGCTCACTGCCGTCAAGAAGATCAGCTGCAAGTCCTCGCCGCGAAGTAGACCGAGCGCAAAGATGATCAGGGCGAGGGCTACGGCGACGCCTGCCAACAACCTGCCGAGGTGGTTAAGCCTCACCTGTAAGGGCGTGGGCTGCGCTCTCACCGAGCCCAGCAGCGCCGCTACAGTGCCGAGCTCGGTGTTCATCCCGGTCTCGGTGACCACAGCTGTGCCACGGCCGTAGGAGACGAAGGTGCCTGCGTACACCATATTGCGTCGGTCGCCAAGCGACAGGTCTCCGGTGAGCGTGGCCACTTGCTTTTCCACGGGCTCCGACTCACCGGTGAGCGCGGCCTCCTGCACGCGCAGATTGGAGCCCTCCAGCAGCCTGCCGTCCGCGGGGACGATGTTGCCCGCTTCCAGCAGCACTATGTCTCCGGGGACGAGCTGCCCAGCCGGCAACTCCAGTACTCGTCCCTCACGCCGTACCTTCACCACGGGCGCCGACAGCTGCCTGAGTGCAGACATAGCCCGCTCCGCTCTGTATTCCTGCCAGAAACCTAGGAAGGCATTGAGCAGGAGTATTACGGTGATTGCCGCGGCATCGACGAGGTCTCCCAGGACTAAAGATGCCACAGATGCCCCCGCCAGGACGAGGACCAGCGTGCTCCTCAACTGCGCGGCCAGAAGTTCGATCGGTCGCCTGGAGCTGCGATCAGGCAGCAGGTTAGGGCCGTACTTGTGTAGGCGCCTGGCTGCCTCGAGGTTGCTGAGCCCTTGATTCGAGTCAACCCTCAGCAGCTCAAGCACGCGGTCGATGTCGAGCTTATACCAATCGTACGACCCTTCAGCAGCACTACTTGCGCTCAATGCCGCGGCTCCTTCCTAATGGTGAGTTCTGGTGTCTCATGCTCGGGTGCGTAGAGGACCCTTCGGTACCGCGCACGAGGCGCTCCCGTACCAGCCTGGCTGCATCCCTGGCGAGCGCCTTCGGATTCGCTCGAACACCTACCAACTCGTAGCCCGCAACATCAGTTGGGATCAGTATCCGGCTGCCGGCGTACCCGGCAGCGGCCGCTGTCACTGCTGTCTCCAGCAACGCATCCAGCGGCAATATGAGGGCATCCGCCCCAGTAAGGGCCGACGATATAGCCTCGAGCTCTCTCGTCCCAGAGACCCTTACCTCGGCGGTTGGCAGCTCGTGCCGTAGACCGTCGACTATCGCCTGCTGCAGGGGTTGATTCGCCACGACGGCGATTATGGTGCCGCTGCCGGTATCCACTGTGATCCTACCTGCCCTGCGCACCAGCATGGCATGATGGGCCGCAACAGTGGCAGCAACGAGGAAGTACGCGAGCCAGCGACTGAGGTCAGTTGTCGGGTTGGGTGGTGCCCCCAGGATGAACTGCAGTACTACTCTCAGAAGCATGACTCCGGTGACGATCGTCGCGGAGATGCCGAACAGGAGCGCCCCGTACAGGTAAATGCGGCGGGTGAGTGTCCGCTCCTCCGCGGGCGATCTGCGGACTAAGCTCTCAATGGCTCGCGCGGTGACGGCGTAGATCGGCAGCGCCACAGATGATAGGGCCAGATACGTGCTGAGCGGCTCACGCCAGCCAGCACCGATCGCGTTCGAGGGCAGGAGCATCTGCAGCAGTGCGTACACCAGTCCCCCGAACCCAAAGAAGAGTGCGGAGAGTCCTACAGCTGCCGTCAGATACCAGATCACTCTCCTGGCCGTATCCTGTCGTGCCGGGATGTCCGCCAGCAAAGCCTCCTCAGTGAGCTGTCTCCGATGGTAGGCCCAGATCGGTAATGCCACCAGGATAGTTGCGATCGCAGGCGTATAGTCTTCCAGCACTGATATCCAGCCAGTACCACCGAACATGGCGAGCAGGATGGCGCGCAGGAGTGAGGCGGCTGCTCCCAGAGCAGCCGCCGCCGTTAGGGTGATCACGACCGCCTCGTACACCTGTCTCAAAGGCGACCATGCCTCGTCCTCGCGCAGCGGCCCAGATCGACGAACCAGCCGCCGCGCCCACAGGTGATGAGGCAGCCAGACCGCCAGTCCGGCCATGAGCCTTGCAACCATCCAGCCAAAAGGAGGTGCTTGGCCTATCGCTGGCACTAGCCAAACCCGCAGGAGCTGGCTGATAAGATTGGCCGCAGCCAAAGCCGCCGTCGCTAGACCAAATGCCTGGATGACCACTAAGTACCACCGTCGGAGCGTCGCTGGGGCATCAGCAACCTCTACCACGACCCTGTCGGCTGCCATGACTCGCCAGTGGTACGCCCATATAACGCCATAGATCAGGAGAGAGGCGATGGCCCGAGGAATCCATTCGGGCGTTAAAGCAAACTCGGGAGGTCTCAGGGTCCCTCCGATCAGATCCTGGATCGAGAACAGCAGCACGAGCATCGATACGGTCAGCACCGCATAACCGTATAATCTGCGCACCGGCGAGTATCGCTCCTCCGAACGATCTACACTCTTCTGAGCAAAGTACCAGTGGAAGCCCCATAGCGGGCCCCCTACTATGAGCAGCGCGACGGCCAGACTCAGCCGCTGTACTTCCTCTCTCGGGGTACCAACCGCGTTAGCCGATACCCGCTCGAGCAGCATGGAGAGTATATCCCGGGATCCAACCGCTGTCAGCTGCAGGCCAAGGAATGCTGTCGCATAGACGTATAGACGTCTTACGACGGCGATGCTCAGCCGCTCACGGGTGATAACCCAGATAAGCAGTACCGGCGCTAACATTACGAGGCCTGGCGCAAGAACTTCTATTACGTTTGGTCCAAACATGCTATAACTCCTCCTGCAGCAGCCTCCCTAGGTAGTATCATCTGGTCACCGGCAATTCCTTAGGTAGCAGTTGAAACGCCTCTCCCGTGATCTTCCATGTGCCGGCCTCGCGTTGCAAGTACACATCACGACGCTTAGTCCACTCCTCAGGCCCGAACGTCCCAATGGGACCGAATCGTGTTATGGCCACCTCTACCTTGTCGCTGTCGTCTTGCACCTTAGACATGCCTACCTGGATCCTACTGCCGCGGAGTTCTGAACCGAGCTGCTGCTCCAAATCGTCGGCAGAGATGCGCTGCCTGGCATCTTGGGATAGGTAGCTGTAGGCGCGGGTTGAGTTTCCGTTGTAGGCCGCCAGGTAGAACCGCTGTACCACTCCTTCTGGCGTAGTTGGTGGCGCTAGAGGAGGGGCTTGTCTAGGGATGATCGCGAGGGCGAGCAGGCCGAGTAGGATCAGGGTGCTCCCTCCCAGGATAAGAATCAGCAGACCAGCATCAGCCTGCCGCATGCGCGCCCTGAGTTTATCGGCCATCGCCACACCTCCGTCAAACCTCACTCCCATTATGCTCATGGATATGCTGGAGCACCCCACCCTAAGGGGTGATTGCTCCGTCACAACGGGTAGTATCCGTGTTATAATAATGGCTATCTTCCGAGCTACGACCCATGGTGGCATGGTGCAGAGGAGGATAGATATGCAGAGGCGCGAGCTACCTGCGGCAGCGCTAGCGGTGTTGTCCACCCTAGTGCTGCTCGTGCTCATCTACATAGGATCGCGCGGGCTGCGAGACTTCGACTCCGCGCTGATCGGGTACGCGGTGGCCACAGTGTTCGCCCTGGCGGCGATCGTCTACCGATACACGCTCTGGCTCACGCGACCTCCCACCTGGCGGTACTTCAAGGCGGGCTGGAAGACGTTCCTCTCCTGGCGGAACTTTCGCCGCTACACGATGTTGATCCCGATCGCCTGGTGGCGCGATATCTTCGGACAGACATTCATCCTTCGACGCAGCCGGCAGCGGTGGATCATGCACATGTCGATCTTCTGGGGGGTGGTGATCTCCTGCCTCATCACCTTCCCTCTCACCTTCGGTTGGATCAGGTTCACCTTCATGCCTCCTGACCACTATCAGCTGTGGTTCTTTGGCTTCCCGGTGTTCACCTTTCCCACGAGGGCGGGCACGGGCTTCGCACTGTTCCACGCGCTAGACTTCACTGCGTTGTTGCTGATCATAGGGGTGGGCATTGCCCTGTGGCGGCGCACTATCGACGTGGGGCTGAGGACCACTCAGCGCTTCGGGTTCGACCTGGTGCCGATCGTGCTGCTGTTCGCCATTGCCATAACGGGGCTGGCGCTGACGGCGTCCTCCTTGTGGTGGCACGGCAAGTTCTACTGGTTCATATCGCTGATCCACCAGGTGACGGTGGTGGCGTGGCTCCTGTCGATCCCATTCGGCAAGTTCTTCCACATCGTCCAGCGGCCGAGGAGTATCTCAGGATGGCTGAAGACCTGGGTGCGGAGATTGTGCGGGTTTGGGACCGGGATGTGGCTCGAGCGTTGGTGCGTGTGGCTCACGACAAGAACGTGGATAGTCTAGTGTTGGGACACTCCCGACACGGTTGGCTGCACAGGCTACTGTGTGGGTCCGTTACGGAGCGGTTGTTGCGCATTGCCCGGGACATCGACCTACACATAGTCGCCGACAGGCGTCTGGGCGGTAGCATGCTCACCTAGTTACCGCCCAGACGCCCAGACGATTTCTAGCAGAGACATTAGAGGATATACTAACTACCTGTCAGTAAGCCCGACGATGGTGCTGGCATCAGATGTGCCCGAGCGGTATAGAATCGACCTGGGCACCGCGACGGCTGAACAGCTCCGCGGCTATCTCCTGCTGCTTGGTCTCCGTCAGGTCGAACCACAGCACCGACAGCTGCAATAGGGTACAGATTGCCGGTACCAACCCTATCGCCACGAGTAGGCCCGCAAGCGTTCCGCTGCTCTGCTCCACATTGGGCACGTAGCCGATGATGGACAGGCTCGTGGCCGCGATCGCGCTGGCGAGCGCGTTGGCCAGCGTTTGGAAGAAGCCAGAGAAGGACCCTATAAAGGCCTGCATCTGCTTACCGGTCTGCCACTCCACGTAGTCCATCGCTGCCGGGAGCATCGTGCCTTGTGCGGGGATAGACAGTCCCTGGAAGAAGCTCCCGAGAGCGGACACCCCTACATAGATCCAGGCGCCAGTGGCCGAGGCCGGCATGAGCAGCACGGCGGCGTTGGTCAACGCGCCCACTACGGTGGCCACAAGCAGGTTGCCCCTGAGTCCTATCGCCGTGGTAACGCGCCGGCTGAGTGCTACACCGAGGAGCATCGGGAGGAAGCCTGCCAGCCCTGCTGTGGCCATGAGGTCGGTGTTGTGGAAGTAGTACCTGAACAGGTAGATCGTCAGCGCCGACCTGATGCCGCCCGATAGGTTGATGGCGAAGGTGAACAGGTACGGAATGAACACGTATTTGTTAGTGCACACTACTCTGACCATCTCGCGTACCGGCAGTTGCGTGCCCGCAGAGTTGATGTGCGAGTACCTCTCCTTTATGGTCACGGCTTGAAAGATAGCCACCACCACCCCCAGAAGGGCGGCAAACCCCATGATGATGGAGAAGCCTGTGGCTGGGGATCCTCCCAGCCTAGGATACAGCACCGGTACCGCTACCTGGGCGACTATCGAGCAGACTATTATCAGCACGAAGCCGATCTGTCCTAGCGTCAGCCTCTCCTGCAGGCTCTTGGTAGTAGTACTCATCAAGGCGCCGGCTGGGGCTTGCTCCATGGGCTTGAGCCCGCTGTACAGGAAGTAAGTCAGCGCCACGTAGGCCAGCAGCAACATCCCTCCTATGGGTGGGCGCGTGAAGCTCAGCCATCCGCACACCCCTATCAGCGCTCCGGTCAGTATATACCAGGGCTTGTACTTGCCCCACCGCGTGCGCGTGCGGTCGACGAATATCCCAAACGCTGGACCAAGGAAAGCGTCCACCACCCGTGCTACCAAGAATAGGGGGGCGATGAACTTGGCGCTCAGCTGCAGCACGTCGGTGTAGAAGAACATTAGGTAGAGCTGGATCATCTGGTTGTGGAAGCTGCCCGTGCCTCCATTGATCACCACTGCCACTCTCTCAGCTAGGCTCAGGCGGTCACCGGTCCTGGACGTGGTTTGCTCCGTGGTTGCCATTGTAATCCTCCTGCACTATAGCTACTCCTTTGGGCTCGAATATACCGGTCAGGGGACGGCCTTACTAGCAATATATTGGAAATAATAGTACAATATTGCTTAAGGTCATGACGGTCGAGCTGGATAGGATAGCTAGCTTCATAACTCGCCTGCTGGGAATGAACCTATGGGTCATCGATTCTCGGGGAAACGTGAGCCTCCGTCAGCTAGTCCTCTGGCCTCCTGAGCCTCTGTTCGACAACCTGCCCCAGCCACCAGCCGGCCTGGCACTTGAGGATCCAGCGGTTGCCCAGGCGGTCCTCGTGCACGTTAGCCCCCTCGATCTAAGGTATCTATCTGCGCCGATGCCTTCGGCTGAGCTGCTGGTGGTTGGACCCTACCTGCAGAATCCACCCCCCCAGCAGTGGGTGGATCGCATGCTCCGACGGCATGGTCTACCCCTGTCGCTGCGGCACGCGCTGCGGCAATATTATCTATCGCTGCCCGTGATGAGCTTGGGCAGGGAGAGGTTGGTGATGGACCTGCTAGCCCTGCTAGTGAGCGCCCAGGAGGTTGACCGCCCCGCTCTAGAGTATTCCCCGCGCATGACCACGCTGCTCCCGCGCCGCAATCTTGGGGCCCAGCTGCTTAGCCAAGAGGAGGCTGCCGAGAGAGTGGAGGCCAACTACCGACTTGAGGAGAAGATGCTGCGCGCCGTAGCGGAAGGCGACCTGGAGGGGCTCAAGCGCATCATTACCGAGCAACGGTCGGTGGATGTCCTGCCGCTCCTCTCGAGGGCCCCGGGCGATCCCTTGCGCGCGATGAAGAACGCCTGCCTGGTGTTGAACACACTGCTGAGGAGAGCGGCCGCTAGCGGTGGGGTGCATCCCGTGTACCTGGATAGTATCTCCGGGCGCTACTCGGTGCTGATCGAGAGGTGTACCACTTTAGCACAGCTTGGGGACCTGACTGAGGAGATGCAGCTAGAGTATTGCCGGCTAGTGTTGCAGATGTCCATCAAGGGCTACAGCGATCTGGTGAGGCGGGCGATCGAGTACCTGCGCGTGCACTTCGTACGCGACGTGCGCCTGGAGGAGGTGGCACGTGCACTGGGAGTGAGCCCTTTCACGCTATCTCGCAGGTTCAAGCGTGAGACGGGAAGGAGCTTGGTGGACTATATACACTACGTAAGGATCCAGCATGCACGCGAGCTGCTGCGGGATCCCACGCTCAGCATCACAGAGGTGGCACTGAGCGTGGGTTACAACGACCCCAACTACTTCTCCAGAGTGTTCAGAAAGCTCGTGGGGACCCCTCCCTCAGAGTACAGGAAGGGTTTGATTCCTAAGTGATGAGACCTCTACTCCTCCAGCGCCTCGATGTGTAGCGTCCTATCACCGTAAGTTGCATACCCATAGCTCTTGGGGAGGCCGTCGCTGCCTCTCTCGAACAGCAGCCTCACCGGCTCTTGGCTTAGCATAGGGGAGAATGTCGCGCGGAGCTGCATCTCTCCGGGGGTAGGCCCCCATAGCTGCAGCTCCGCTTGGTAGTAGCTCTCTTGGGTGAAGCCGTAGCTGCTGCGCTCGTAGCCGCTGTAGTAGTTGATCCCATCGGTGCTGAACGAGTGGTAACGTATCTCCGTGCGCCCTGAGTGACCGTGCACCTCCATGGCCACCTCTACGTACCCTGAGATACTCTCTATCCTGCCGCTCAGGCTATGTTGCCCCAGCTGCGAGAGCACCTCGAGGTCGTGGACGGCGTAGGGCAGGTCGATGGGTGTAGTCGTGGGGCGCACCGAGGGCCCTGGCTCGTAATCTAGCAGCCTAACCACCTGTAGCCGCATATGTGCGCCACGACTGCCCCTGCGCATCTCCGGCCACATGGCGCGCTTGCCGTCGGGGTGCCAAGACATGGGAGAGCAGTACACCCAGTCCTCATCGGTGGTGAGCTGCACCCCTAGGTAGTTCCTATCACGCATGGAGCGCTCTATTTCGACCAGCGCGGGCCCGATGTTGCCCCGCCTGTGGTTGCGCACTCCCGTCACGGCGTAGGTGTACAGATACCAGATCATGCCCGCTAGGGCTATGGTACCGTAAGGCCTGGGCACCAAACCGAAGATCGCTGGATCCGTGCGCGTTGAGAACCGCGTGCTCATTACCATACCGAGCCGCTCGTCCGGTGAGAAGATAGTCGTCTCGTTGTAGCCCGGCGTACACGTGACCTGTGTAAGGCTGCCAGATGGTAGGTCCAGCACCACTGAGTCGGGTGTGGCGTTGTCCAGTGCACCCACGAGCGATATGGCTTTACCTCCACGGACGAACTGCTTCACCTCACCGCCCCTCACCGGCTGCGACAGGAGATGACCGGGCCTAGAGGGGTCGGGCTGGAGGCCGGAGAGCGTGCTGATGATCCGCACGTCGTCAACTTCATAGGCGTCAGACTCACGCCTCAGCGTTCCCAGGGCTACTGCAGAGTAGCCCTGGGTCAGGATGGTCCAGCTGATGTGGCGGTTGTCTGGGGAGATGATCACTTCCGACCAACGGTGGGTGATGTTGGGATCCTTGTACAGCAGCGCTGGGTACCGGATCGGTACCAGCTCAGCCTGCCTACAGGTGTCGATGTCCGGGCTGCATTCCAGCACGTAGTCTCCGAGCAGCACCCGGTGGTTGTCCTCGAATGGTAGGTAGCGCACGCCGTTGGCCCGGGGTAGCTGTGGGATCTTGCCGGCGAAGATCGGCCTAAAGCCGTTCCCGTCGTCCTCCATCACCGCCAACCTATGGTGGTCTTCAGCCGTGTCCTCTGTGGTCCTGTAGGCTACTAGCACCTTCCCGGAGTAGGTATAAGTTCCGCTCTCCACGTGCACGTCACTGGGCAGCTGTAGGGTGTGTACATCCACATCGCCTATGCCCTCGATCAGATGGTTTGCAGCCTGCTTCGACATCTCGTCCTCCAGCACTCAATAAGACTCCTGAGTTTGTTGCGCTCAGGATAAACGTCTACGGCACATCACTGCTAGCAAAATATTGTTATAGGTAGTATATATTTGCCCAACTAGATGGTTACCTCATACTCCCCGCTGCCCACCTCGAACACTACCCTGCCCTCCTCGTAGCGGGCATCTGGGTGATGAGTGGCTACATCGTCCAGTGCTTTGGGGGGAGCTGGAAGCCTCACCTCAGCCCGTGTGTTGGCGGGTACGGAGAAGCGGTAGGTCACGTGCTCGCTGCCTCTCTCCCAGCTGGAGCGGATCGTGCCGTAGGGCGATTCAAAGGTTGCCCTGGCCCACTCCAAGCTGCCTCCCGGCAGCGGGCTGAGGATGAATCGCCGGTAGCCTGGAGCCTCCCAGCGGGGACGGATGCCCACCACGTAGGAGAAGAGGAAGTCACACACCGCTCCGTAGGCGTAGTGGTTGAGGGAACCCGACACCTCTCCCTCTGGAGATACCGCATCCCACTGCTCCCAGATAGTGGTTGCTCCCTTCGTAATAGCGTACAGCCATGAGGGACACGTCTCCTGCTCAAGTAGCCGAAAGGCTGTGTCGGCGTACCCATAGTCCACCAGCACCGGCAGCAGGAAGGGCGTGGATAGGAATCCTGTGTTGAGGTGGTATCCTTTCTCCCTTACCAGCTCGTCGAGCCTGGCGGCCACCGCCGCACGCTTGCTCTCGCTAGCCAGGTCGAACGCCAGCGTCCGCACGTTGGGGGCCTGCCTGTCCAACAGTATCCTGCCGTCTGGAGGCACGAAGTGCTTGTCGTATACCTTCTTCACCCTCTCCGACAGCGCTGCGTACCGCTCGGCGTCGTCGACTTTCCCTAGCACCTCAGCGATGCGCCCTAGCAACCCTGCCGAGTGCGCCAGGTAGGCTGTGGCCACCAGTGGATCTCCTTCCCGGAAGCGTCTCTCCAGCTCCTCGCGCAGCTCATCATCCTGCGCGCCCGCCAGGTCGGCCTCCAGCCACTCTCCCCAGTGGTAGCCAGTGTCCCACACGTAGTTAGCGTCCAGCTCGCCATCGGTGTACGAGCTGTACCAGGACTTGTCTCTATGCAGCTCGTTGGACTCTCTGGCCCTCTGGGCCATGTAGTCCACCCAGGCCTTGGCGGAGGCGTACTGCCTCTCGAGGATCTCCCGATCGCCGTAGCACAGGTACAGCGTCCAAGGTATTATCACGGCTGCGTCGCCCCAGCCAGCTGAGCCGTCTATTGGGGAGGGCTCGCCAGGACGATGAAGCATCATCAACATGAAAGGGTCCTGCACGGTGCTTCGCAGCCGCTCCCACTCCTCGACGTTGTGCAGGCCGTTGATGTTGGGCACCGTGTTGCCCACGCAGCCGTTGGGGTATTGTTCCACCGAGAGATCTGTTAGCCACTTCTCGAAGAAGGCGTAGACATCCATGAAGAGCGTAGCGGTCTTACAGTACAGCTGGGCATCTCCGGTCCAGCCCGCGCGCTCCCTAGTGGGGCAATCTGTCGGGATATCCAGGAAGTTGCTCTTCTGGCTCCAACGGGCATTGGAGACCAGCTGGTTGATCAGGGGATGGGAGCACTCGAACGTCCCAACACCCTCCAGGTCAGAGTATATGGCGATGGCGGTGAAGTCCTCCGGGCGCACATCTCCAGGGTAGCCCCGCAGGAGCACGTAGCGAAACCCGAAGAACGCAAAGTGCGGCTCGTAGCGCTCCCTGCCCTCGCCGCGAAGGATGTAGCGCACCTCCTGAAAGTCACTCACATCTTGGGTGAACATCGCCAGGTTGCGCAGCGTGAAGTTGCCGTCGCGGTCCAGCGCCTCACCGTGCACCAACACCACCTCTGTCCCGGTTGGCCCCTCGACCTCCATCTCCACCCAGCCGGCGATGTTCTGTCCGAAGTCCAGCACCGTCTCTCCGTTAGGTGTACGTAATACCTGTGGATGGAAGCGCTCGTGCCTACATACCCTAGGGCCTGCAGATGCCACCAGGTTATTCAACCCCAGCGGCACCTCTCTTACCGGCCGCCATGTGGAGTCGTCGTATCCGGGTTCGCTCCATCCATCTAGGACGATGCGGTTGTCGTACACCTCGCCAGCCTTGAGGTCCGACTTGCGCAGCGGCCCCTGATTGGTCTTGAAGCTGGCATCCGTGCCGACCACCTGCGTGCTGCCGTCGGCATATTCCAACACCAGCTGACCTAGCAACGCTAGCTTGTAGCCGAAGTTGTTGCGCAAGCTGCCCGCTCCGGTGGAGCCTCGCCACCAGCCATCGCCCAGGATGATTCCCCAGGCGTTGGTGCCTTCGCGCAATAGAGCAGTGATGTCGTAGGTGCGCACCTGCAGCCTGTGGTAGTAGGATGTAAAGCCGGGCGCAAACAGCTCATCCGTAGCCTCTATGCCGTTTAGGTAGAACCTGTAGAGGCCCCTCGCGGTGAGATAGGCGCGAGCCCTCACAAGCCCTGGTCCCACCTCAAACTCCTTGCGTAGGTAAGGCGCCGGCTTGTAGGCGTCCGGATCTACCTCCTCCTCAGGCTCTACCCAAGAGGCCTGCCAGTCGCCGGCCTCTAGGAGACCCAGCTCGAACCATGCGGGCTCGCTGAATTCCGATACCTGTCCATGGTTGTCCCACACCCTCACTCTCCAGTACACGCGCTGTCCGGATCTTAGCTCGGGACCATCGTAGCGCAGGCCATGGGATCTCGAGGACTCCACCCTACCGGTGTCCCATAAGGGGCTGCTTGCGGCCTCTGAGGGAAAGGCCTGCACCTGGTACGCCACCTGCATGACATCTTGGCGATCGCTACGGAGCTTCCAGGAGAGCCGCGGCCTTCTCTCCCCGATCCCTAGGGGGTTCTCCAGATGCTCGGTGCGTAGGGCATAGACTGCCAGCATGTGTTTCCTCCTGTCATGCTTCCCACACCACTTGGTGTGCATTATAGTGTTGTTTTGTGTAATATTTCCGCAAATTGTAATATCTATGCACACAATATTGCAAGTATCAGCTATAGCTCCTTCACGGTGATCTCCAGCGACCTGGGCTCACAGCCCTCCGCGCCGGCTGTGACTGTGATGGTGCCTGGGCTCGTGGGACGTATCACTGCCAGAGCTCGGCCGTCGAAGGTGGAGTGCTCTGGATCCAGGAAGCTCTCCTCGGTGATGGGGTTGGCGCTTCCCAGGCCCTGCAGGACGCCCGCGCCCTCGACCCTCACCCACACCCTGCGGTCCGCTGAACCGTACAGGTTGCCCTCCTCGTCCACGAGCTCGATGGTGACGAAAGCCAGATCACCATCCAGTGCCGATATCTCGCGGCGGTCGGCCTCGACGTGAAGCCTCACTGGCCCGTGCGCTGACCTCAACGCCGCTCTTCCGATCTCCTGTCCTTGAGAGTACGCTACTGCTACCAGCTCTCCGGGCTCGTAGACCGTGTCGAACTCCGCGCGATAGCGGTGAGTCTCCCCTGCAGGGACCCTGCCAAGGCTCCTGCCGTTTTGGAGGAGCTCGACCTCCTCGGCATCTGCGTACACCTCCACCCGGATCGGCCTCCCTTCCCATCCTGGCCACGTCCACGATGGCACAACGTCTGGCCAGCCCCAGCCCATGTGTAAGGGACGTCTACCGTGGTGTTCGGGCCGCTCCACTGCGATGTACGGTTCGCGGCGCAGCCCAAACACGATCTCACGGTAGTAGGATGCTGGTCGCCTATAACCGGTGATGTCGATGTCGCCGCACCAGGCGGTCAGCCAGGGATATCCTGCTTGGAAGCCTGAGGCTAGCTCTGAGGGATCATAGATCACCCTGCCGATGCCGACCTCCCCCAGGTAGTCCCATCCCGTCCAAGTGAAGTCACCGATCACGTGCGAGTGCTCTTGTACTAACTGCCAGATGCGGTCTATCTCACCAGGAAAGCTCTCTGTGCCCACGATGATCCGGTTCGGGAAGAGCTCCAAGTCCATCTTATATCGTACCCAGGCATAGTTGTATCCCGCTACGTCGACACAGGCGAACGCCTCGGCAGTGCGCCGAGTGGCCGACTCACTCACAGCTATGCCGGCCATCATCTCGGCCGCGTCAAAAGTCATGCTCCCTGACCCTTCCTCTCCTGAGGACATGGCTCGCCGTTGCTCGATCAGCTCATCCATGATGGAAACCAGCGGGTTGATCGCTATGGTCACGAAGCGGGTGTCATCGAGAGCACGAATATGCTCGGCGATTCTTCTGCCCCAAATGGTGCCTATTGGGCTCCCTGTCTCCGGTATCTCGTTCCCAATTGAGTACATGATGACACATGGGTGGTTGTAATCCTTGGCCACCATGGCCTCCACGTCTCGTTGCCACCACTCGGGGAAGTCCAATGAGTAGTCATAAGGGTTCTTCGCGATCGTCCACATGTCGAAGCACTCGTCCATCACAAGCATGCCTAAGCGATCGCAGGCAGCAAGCAACGCCTTGCTCATGGGATGGTGGGCGCTGCGTAGGGCGTTGAAGCCAGCCGCTTTGAGCGTCTCTACACGCCTCTCCTCAGCTCGGTCGAAGGTCGCCGCACCTAGGATGCCGTTGTCGTGGTGGATGCATGCTCCCCGAAGCTTGACGATCTCTCCGTTGATCAGTAGGCCATCCTCTGGATCTAAAGACAGCGTCCGTATACCGAAGGTGGTGAACTCCTCGTCTATCTGCTCGTCTCCTACATACAGAGTGGTGCGGCAGGTGTAGAGGTAGGGTGCATCCACACTCCACAGGCTAGGTGACCGCACGTATAGCTTTTGATGGAGCGTTGCGTCCTCCCCGGCCACGGTGGTCAGAGGTGCCTCGTCTCTCGCCACGATACGGTCGTTCGCGTCGATGATCTCGGTGCGGACGCTGACCGTCGCAATGCCGGTCCCATCGTGCTGGACCGTGGTCGCCACGCAGACTACTGCTCGCCTTGCGTCGACGTCGGGGGTGGAAACTCTAATCCCATCTGGAGCTACGTGCACGGGATGGGCGACGATCAGCCATACGGGACGGTAGAGGCCAGCGCCGGAGTACCAGCGCGAGTCCTTGTAGTTGCGGACGCTGACCTTCACCTCGTTGGTGCTCCCGTAATTAAGGTAGCGATCTACCTTTACGTAGAAGTGGCTGTAGCCGTATGGACGCTCTGCGGCCAGCTCACCGTTGATGAATACCTCCGCTCTGCTATAGGCCCCTTCAAACTCCAGGAACACAATCTTCCCTCTGTGCTCTTCTGGTACGAAGAAGCTCTTGGTGTAGTCGTATTCAGCTTCTGGGAAGAAGGCTATGGCCGGGTTGCCTTCGGGTGATCGCTGCTGTGTGTCCCACATTGCATCGTGTGGTAGCCTCACCTCCTTGGCCGACTCCTTGGGACCCATGAGCTCCGCAAACAGATGTCTTGCTGGCCTCACCTTCCAGCCGCTGTTGAACGTAGTACGTTGCATAGAACCTCTCCTCTCTATGGTGTAGTGAGTCCCTCTGATGGTAGTGATTGTAACTCAGTATCCCTGCCTACCAGGGTTTGCCTCCTGCTCCTCATCTCTTGCACTAGCTGTTGATGTCTATCGTCTGTAAGGTCCCACCATAGGAGTGCTGCTCCAAGAATGAGCACCGCTGCCGGTATCACCGACATCAGGGCCTTTATCCCAAGGAGTGCTGTTGAGCTCTGTGGTACGTCGGGTATGTAACCAGATAACATTAGCGTACCTCCAACTATTCCCCCGGACAGGGCTGTGGCCAGCGTCTGGGTGAAGCTGGCAGCTGCCCCAAGTAGTGCTCCAGTGTTGGCCTTGAATCTCCACTCTCCGTAGTCGATGGCCATGGGCATCATAATACCCTGGGCAGGCTGTGCTAGGCCCAAGAAGATATTGGCCACCAGACTAAGGAAGATCAGCCCCACCAGTCCATATCTTGTCGCTGGCAAGAAGAAAGTTAGGATACAAGTCGTGAAGTTGATGACCAGCATCAGCAGTAGGTTGTGCCTAAGTCCGATGCGACGCGTGAGCCAAGAACTAAGCAGCACACCTATCAAAGTGGCAAGGAGGCTCAGCGCATTGATCATCGATAGCATAGCTGTATCTTTGAAGTAGTATCGCAGGTAGTAGATAATGACTGCGGTCTTTATGCCGCTAGTCAGGTTGATCACCAGGATGTAGATTAACGTTATGAGGGCGTACTTGTTGCCCACCACAAAGGGTATCATCTCGCGCCAGCTACGTACAGATTGCTGCTCGGATAGCAGGAACCTCTCCTTGACTATGCCGGCGATGAGCCCTATCAGCACCAGGTTAATACAAGTGCAAACTAGCGCATAGCGCATGAACCCCTGCCCTTGATCCCCTCTGCCGAGCAGGTTGATGAGTGGCCATCCCGCGATGGCCACTAGAGAGGAGAATACCATCACCCATACGAACCCCATCATGGCTATCTGCATCCTATCATCCTGCCGTTTGCTGATGGCGGCTGCCAAGCCCATGCCTGGCCCGCCACCTAGTGATAGGCATAGACTGAATGCGACGTACGTGCATGTGGCATAGAAGATTCCTAGGGATGATCCGGTGCCCACGGGGCTGAAAGTCAGCAGGCCTAACATGGTTGTTGCCAGTAGTGTCAAGATGACCCAGGGCTTGTACCTTCCCCACTTGGTGGGATGACTTCGGTCTATGTAGGCTCCGAACAGCGGAGCAGCCAGGGCGTCCAGGACTCGCACGACGACGAACAAGGTGCTAACGTAAGCTACGCTGAGCTTCATCACGTCTGTATAGAAGAACATCAGGAACATCGAGGACATTAAACATTAATAGGTAGAAGGTCCCTATGCCATTGGTGGATGAGAACATCAGCTTCTCAGTGAACGGGATGGGTCTATCGATGCCCACCGCATCCTGCTTTTGACTCATGACACTACTCCTCCAGTTTTTCTTCAAGATGATGCACCCTATGGGAGAAGTTATTGTAAGATAACGATGGTATTTGTATATTAGTGATATGGTTGTTCATGAGATCGATCTTCATTACCTATGCACGCACCTCGAGGAGGTTTTGGAGGTGCCCATAGCATACCTGCCTGAGGGCGATCCCCATAATGGGTCTTTTTGGGGCTGCGATGGCCGGCTCCCACCATGCTGTGCAGGGCCAGCAGATCTCTTCCGCGCCGTGCTGGAGATGCACTATAAGCCCTGCCCACCAGAGGTGCGCGTGAACCATCGCCTGGAGCAGTATCTGCTGCTAAGCGTCGAGCTAGAGTCATGTCAGGGGTTATTGTGCGTGGGGCCAGTGCTAAGCTACTTGCTTGATGACGATGCAGTGCTTGGGATGTGCCGGGACCTAGGTGTGGATCCTCACAACAGACGTGCGTGGCTGGATTACTACCGCTCGTTGCCGGTGCTGGGTAGACATCAGTTGCTGCATCTCGGGATATTGCTGCACTGGTTGCTGAGCGGCGAGAAGCTGGAGATGGGGGCTATCTGCCAGCGGGACATGATTGTTCCCCGGTGCATCGCTACTACCGCCGCGGATACTAACTTGCTGCAACGGCGCATGCTTGTGGACTTACATCCGGCGGCAGACGTGGAGGGCTGGATATTGGCCTGCATCCGTGAGGGCTACCCCGAGGGTCTTAGGGACCTAGCCAAACTTACACCTAAGGGGGGATTGAAGACTGTATCCTTGGCGAGCCATAGCTACCTGAGGAGCTTAAAGAACATGTTTATCGCTTTCCTGG
This sequence comes from Thermobaculum sp. T2p, assembly GCF_059335935.1. Taxonomy (NCBI): domain Bacteria; kingdom Bacillati; phylum Chloroflexota; class Chloroflexia; order Thermobaculales (SeqCode); family Thermobaculaceae (SeqCode); genus Thermobaculum (SeqCode); species Thermobaculum sp. T2p. The sequence continues at coordinate 8,082 of NZ_JANZYQ010000023.1, read as the reverse complement.
GGGCCTGCGCGCGGGCAGCCGTAGAGGGACAGCTGCCCAGGGAAGAGTCTTATACCGTGACAGACTTATATATTCGTGAGATAGAGGACCTGCCGGACGTGAGGACCGTGGAAGACGCTGCGTACAGAGCTTTCCTGGAGCTTGCTACCAGGGTTCAACGGACGGGAGAGAAGGAGCTATCTCCCATCGTGCGGACCTGCAGGGACTTCATCTGCGATCACCTGTACGAGGAGATCACCTTGGAGCAGCTTGCGAATCTTGTGGGGGTTAGTTCTGGTCATTTGTCGCGGATGTTCACCAGGGAGGTGGGACTATCTCCTATACGGTACGTTCGTTGGATGCGGATTGAGGAGGCCAAAAGATTGATCGCCCTGACGAACAACTCTCTGGTGGATATAGCTGCGATGCTGCGGTTTCACGATCAAGCACATTTCACCAAGGTCTTCAAGCAACAGGTAGGGTTAGCGCCCGGGAGTTACAGAAGGTTATCTCAACAGCTTCCCTGATCTCCCCCTGACAAACTCATTCTAGCATGACTAAGTCCTGCTTTATAACAAGGTACCTTATATTATTTACATAGATAGTAAATTACTCTCATCAGACCGCTGCAGCTATCAACGTGCTAATAGCTAAAAACTCTTGAGACTCTGTTGACATCTGAGTGCGATAGCTTATAATACGTATTAGTAATACGTATTATCTCGTGATAAATGGTAAATGGAGAAATGAATTCTGAAGGTGGTATGACTAGGCGACCCACACAGGAGGATGTGGCCCGATTAGCTGGGGTATCACAAACAACTGTGTCAATGGTGCTGAATAATAGAGGTCACTTGGCCGTGCCTGAGGAGACACGCCGCAGGGTGCTGGAGGCTGCCGAACAGCTAGGATATGTGCCGGACACTAACGCTCGTAGCCTGCGCACCCGTAAGACGTACACTATAGCCAGCATCATCCCTGACATTACCAATCCCTTCTACCCTGAGGTGGAGAGAGGACTACAGGACATCGCTGATCAGCACGGCTACGATCTTATCGTGTACAACACAGACGGACTAGAGGAGAAGGAGAGGCAATGTCTCTTGTCGGTCATGCAGCGTCGGGTAGATGGTGTGGTAGCTTCTCTCTTCCACCTAAGGGTGCCCGATCTGCGCCCTCTACTCGAGCGCGGTGTGCCTGTCGTGCGCCTAGAGTCGCGTCCCCAGGAGACCGGCCCTCTACCTCTAGATAACCTCTATGTGGATAGTATATCGGCTGCGCGAGATGCCACGAGCTACCTGCTGGATCGTGGATACTGGCCACTGGCGATCATTGCATCCAAAACAGGTCCGGGTCCCTTGCGGCTGCAGGGTTATATGACTGCGCTTGCCGAGCACGGCTTGTCGGTGGAAGAGGATCTTGTGGTCGATGCTGACTTCACGGAACATGGTGGCTACCTGGCTGCCCAGACACTACTAGAGAGACGCAAACCGAGGGCGATCTTTGCGGCCAACGATCTAATGGCCATGGGGGCTCTCCTGGCACTCAGGGAGAGTGGTCTGAGGGTGCCCAATGATGTGGCAGTAATGGGCTTCGATGACATACCCGCTGCCAAGCTCGTGCAGCCGCCTCTGACGACCGTACGTCTCCACCAAAAGCATCTCGGCAGGAGGGCTGCAGAGATGCTATTTGAGCGGCTGGCAGGCAAAGCGCCTTCATGGGGGCGCTCTGAAGCTATGCCCTTTGAGGTCATCACTAGGGATTCTGCTTAAGTCCTGTTGGGGAGGTGATAGTATCGAGAAGTAGTTATCTGATTTTGAGCCTTAATCGCAAGACATTATAGGTGCAGGAGGTGTCAGCTATGCAGAAAGGGTTAAATCATACTAGGATCACTCGACGGCAGTTGCTTAGGGGAATGGGAGTTGGCGTGGGGCTATTGGCCATTGGCGGATTAGCTCAGGCCTGTGGCAGTGAAGGCAGCACGCCGACCAGTAGCGTCAAGACATCATCCTCTCCATCCCAGGTTGTCACCCCTAGTGCATCTCCCGCTACGGCGGCATCACCGACTGGGGCTGTCCCAGTGGGCACTCAGCCTGTAGGCTACAGTGGTCCCAACGCCACACTCTCCATGTGGTTTGACACTACTGGTGGCGCACAGGGAGCCAAATGTGTCGTTGATGCAGCCATCACTCCCTTCAATAGCATGCAGTCCAAAGTCAAGGTGGATCCTACGTTTCGAGCCAATGCCTGGGATGCGACAAGGACCGCATTGGCTGGAGGTGGCGGTCCGGATTTGGTGGGTACTCCGGGACCTTCTTTCGCAGTGGCTTTGGCTACAGCTAACCAGTTAGCTCCTCTAGATGAGTATATAGCGCGTTATGGATGGAAGGAGCGCTACCTTTCATGGGCGCTTCCCCTAGGTTTGGTCAACGGCAAGATCTACAGCTTACCCAATGAGATGGAAACTTTGGTCCTGTACTACAACAAGACTCTCTTCCAACAGCATGGCTGGAAGCCGCCACGGACTATGGATGACCTGATGAAGCTGGCAGCACAGATAGATGCTGCGGGCATCATCCCGTTTGCTCATGGCAACGCGGACTGGAGACCGGCCAACGAGTGGTTTGTAGGCGAGTTCCTCAATCATGTAGCGGGGCCGGACGCAGTGTATCAAGCGCTGATGGGGCAGAAGCGATGGGACAGCCCAGAGTTCATCCACGCCATAGACCTGCTTGTCCAGATGCAGAAGAACGGCTGGTTTATGGGTAGCCTTGCTCGTTACTACACGACAAACACCAATACTCGACTAGCGGCCTTCGGTGATGGCAAAGCTGCGATGGACATAGAAGGGACTTGGGTCATTGCGAACCTCAAGAACTACTTTGGCAAGGCTGCACACAATAACAACGAGTGGGATTGGGTGCCGATGCCCTCCTCCTCCGGCAAGGAGATCTTCGATCTGGCGATAGGTTCCACTATGTCAATCAATGCCAACTCCAAGAACCCCGATGCAGCGGCCTACTTCCTAGATTACTTCTTCTCTCCCAATGTGGATGCACGTGTGATCACCCACTGTGGAGTTGAGCCTGCTCCCATCAAGATCAGCGCAAGCCAACTTAAAGGGATGGATCCCAGGCAGATCCAGATCTTTGAGCACCTTGTGCAGGCGTCCAACGAAGGAAGTTATGGTTACACTACATGGACGTTTTGGCCCCCCGCTGCCGAGAACTGGCTGATAGAAAAGATCGAGGATGTTTGGGCTGGCAAGATGACTGTCAAAGAGTATCTGGAAGGGCACCAGAAGGTGTTCGATCAAGAGAGGAAGGAAGGCAAGGTGCCACCCATTCCGAAGCGCTAGGTTGTGCTCTATAAGTCAATAGAAGGGGAGATTCTGATATGCGAAGTCAGCTACAGGAGAGGACACTGGGTGCAGAGCATATTGTCGGATTAGGTGGGTCATCTTGGAAGCGGCGTAAGTTGGTATTACCTTGGCTCTTTGTGCTGCCAGCCCTTGGGCTGAACTTGGTGGTGACGATAGGTCCAGCAGTGGGCGCTATATACTATTCTTTTACTGATTGGTCAGGTGTAGGCAAGGCGACATTTGTGGGGCTAGATAACTACCGGCAGATGCTGCAAAGCTCCTCAGGGTTCTGGTCGGCACTGGCACATAATCTTCTATACATGTGCTTCTTTCTAACGGTGCCGATGGCAATGGCCCTGCTAGCCTCCAGCCTGCTTGCGCCTATACGTAGAGGAGCAATGCTCTACCGTATGGGGCTATTCCTGCCTTACGTATTACCCAGTGTGGTCACAGCCTTCATTTGGCAGTCACTAATGGATCCAGATCTTGGTCTGGGATCCCTTATAGCCAGGTGGACTGGGTTCAGAGGGCTGGCTCAGCCTTTCCTGGGTCAGCCCCATACCGCTCTGCCGGCGATAGCCTTCGTTGACAACTGGCACTGGTGGGGCTTTCTCATGGTGTTGTTCTTGACGGCAATGCAGGGTATCCCCACGGATCTCTATGAGACCGCCAAGATCGAGGGAGCTAGCCGTTGGCAAGAGTTCTGGTATGTGACACTGCCAGGTATTAGGCCGACAGTAGCAATTATGATTCTCATGACGTCGATCTGGTCATTTCTGGTCTTCGACTACATCTGGATTCTCACACAGGGAGGACCGGCCGGAGCCTCAGAGGTGCTGGCCACGTTGGTATACAAGGCGGCCTTCCAGAACTTCCAGGCAGGGTACGCTGCAGCTATAGGACTTACCATGAGCTTGCTGGCTGGCGTAGTCATCGCGATCTTCGTCGTACTACGCTGGCGAGGTTGGGAGATATAGAAGTTAATGAAGTTAATAATAAAAGGAGTGGCCCTATGCTTAGAACTTTGCAAAGCAAGCACCTTAGGTTGCTGCCCAACTATGTTATACTTACCCTGCTTCTGGTTTTTGCGCTTGGTCCCCTAGTAGTACTTGTGTTCAACTCCCTGAAATCTGCTGCGGAGATCGGCCGAGACCCGCTTGGCCCCCCTACTCAAGCCCTCTGGAGCAACTACCTGCGGGCCTGGGAGATAGGTAGGTTCAGTGTTACTACTCGTAACAGCTTAATCTTGGTAGCTGGTACTGTTGTGGGAGTTCTGATCCTGGGGGGTATGGCCGCTTACAGTTTGGCTCGGTTACACCTTAAGGGTGGCGGGATAGTGATGCTTTACCTGCTTGTTGCAACTACCTTGCCGATTCAGCTGTTTTTGGTGCCCTTGTTCTTCTTATGGAGACATTTGGGACTGGTGGACAACCTATTCGGGCTCATCATCATCTATGTAGCTCTTAACTCACCGTTTGCTATTTTCCTTCTGCGATCCTATATGCTGCATATTCCATCGGACTTTGAGGATGCGGCTAGAGTAGATGGGGCTGGGGAATGGCAGGTATTTACTAGGGTAATAGTACCCCTATCTTGGCCAGGTTTTCTGACAGTGGGGCTGGTGGTAGCATTGTCCGTCTGGAATGAGTTCCTCCTAGCACTCACCTTTCTCACTGACGAAGACCACTTCACGGTCGTTACCAGCTATTACAACTTTACCACCCAGTTCAGTCGGGATTGGAGCCTGACTAGCGCTGCGGCTGTAATGATGATCTTCCCTATAGTAGTGACATTTCTGCTGCTGCAGCGGAGGTTTGTGGAGGGGCTAACATCTGGAGGGTTGAAGATGTAGGTGTCGTTTGGATTGTCCGTTCAGTTCAACATGTGCTGTAGAAAGGAGGCTCTAGTAATGGTGATACCCGAGGATTACCTGGAGCGTGTTTATGCTGGCGTGTTAGGGAAGATCATAGGAGTGTATCTTGGCAGACCTTTCGAAGGTTGGACTTATGATCGTATTATGAGGGAGCTGGGGGAAGTCCTCTACTATGTGCATGAGCGACTTGGTAAACCGCTAGTGGTTACAGATGATGACCTATCTGGCACTTTCACCTTCGTACGTGCACTGAAAGACTATGGTGCTGACTTCACACCTGAAGATGTTGGCAAGACTTGGCTCAACTACATCGTTGAGCATCGTACGACTCTATGGTGGGGGGGTATGGGTAACTCCACCGAACATACGGCCTTTATACGCTTAGCCTCGGGTATACCGGCACCGAGCAGTGGGAGTATAGAGACCAATGGCAGGGTGGTGGCCGAGCAGATAGGAGCACAAATCTTTGTGGACGGCTGGGGCTTAGTCTGTCCTGGTGATCCTGAGAAGGCTGCGTCGCTGGCTCGTAGGGCGGCTAGTGTAAGCCACGATGGGGAGGCGCTGCACGCCGCTGCGGCGATCGCGGCTATCGAGGCCCAAGCTTTCGTCGAACATGATCTTCAGATGCTATTGGAAGTAGCATCGCGCTTTATTCCTCCGGACTCCACCGTGGCTAGAGTACATTGGGAATTGCGTGAGTGGCGGGAGCGCGAGCCGGATTGGCGCCGAGCTAGAGAGCTGGTCGCCTCTAGGTACGGTTACGATCGCTTCCCAGGCAACTGCCATGTGGTGCCCAACCACGCTCTGGTGATCCTAGCGCTGCTCTATGGTGAGGATGACTTTCAAAGATCCCTCATGATAGCGAATACTTCTGGCTGGGACACGGACTGCAACTCGGGCAACGTTGGCTGCATCCTCGGGATTAAGAACGGCCTAGCAGGAATAGATGCCGGACCGGACTGGCGTGGACCGGTCGCCGATCGTCTCTTCGTGGTAAGTGCCGCGGGAGGCGAGGTTATCACGGATGCTGTACGTGAAGCCTGCAGGCTGGCCAATCTGGGAAGAAAGCTAGCTGGATTGCCGCACTCGGAACCCAAGCGGGGAGCTAGATTTCACTTTGATCTACCTGGCGCCGTGCAGGGCTTTCGATCTGATGATTCCGAGGACTCGCGAGGAGTAGCTAGTCTCGAAAACGTTATTGGGCACAGTGCCCTTGGTCGTAGGAGCCTCTCCATCAGATTTAACCACTTGGCACCTGGCAGAGCTGCTCGTGTGTTTTCTCCTACTTTTATCCAACCCGAAGAAGCTGCTATGCCAGGATACAATTTGGTTGCCTGCCCGACTATCTATTCAGGACAGCTACTGCATGCTCGTCTTGAAGCTGACCCACATAATGATCACCAAGTCTTTATTCGTCCACTGGTGAGCTGCTATGGGGCGAATGACACTCTTCGCAGGTTATATGGTGATCCTATCTGCCTAGGGCCTGGAGAGGTGGGTGAGATTGCATGGCGTGTTCCTTCCACAGATGGTCAACCCATAGCGCAGGTTGGTTTGGAGGTGAGAGCAGATTTCCCATGTCAAGGTGCGGTGTATCTCGACTACATGACCTGGGATGGAGAACCGGATTTTCTCTTGCGTCTGCCTGCTAGTGAGGGAACAATGTGGAGGCGAGCTTGGGTTGATGGTGCTGAGCAGTTTGGCCGCTGGTGGGATCACCCGTTTCGGATCAGTCAATCCAGGGGAGTGGGGTTGGTCATCCAAGGTACGGGGGGATGGCGAAACTACAAGGTACAGGCTCAGGTTATGGTGCATATGGCTAAAGCTGCAGGGATAGCTGCCCGCGTAGGAGGCATGAGGCGATACTACGCACTGCTACTGTGTGACGATGGCTGGGCTCGACTGGTGAAGTGTGTAGATCAATGCAAGACGCTCAGTGAGGCATCAGTACAGTTTAGGACATATGAGCTGCATGAGCTGGCGCTGGAGGTGGATGGGAGCGAACTGCGAGGTTGGGTGGACGGGAATCTCGTGGTGGAGGCAACGGATGACCATCCGCTTCCAGGAGGTGCTATGGGCTTGCTATGCCAGGAAGGCACGGTTTCGGCTCAATGGATCAGGGTAACTCCCCTGCAAGAGATTGCAGGGCAGGAATAATTTAAGTCTATTAGCCTCTGATCTCATTCCGTTAGATTAAATCTCTAGGGGAGATGCTGTAAGGCTCTAGCCTCTATGATAGGATGCAATTAGCAGGGGGCCATATTACTGTTTCTACATGATCCACTCAGGAGATACGGGTAGTGGATGGGAGTTATCGTACGCTGCTGGTTTGTATGCTATAGGATTTGCTGTTATTTATAACCTATAACTATCTAGGGGCCGTTAGGCTAAGGTACGGGGCAATGCGCCAGTTGTGAGAAGATACCCCTATTAGGGGAACACAGAAAAGAAAGAATAGTGACTGCACCCAGTCCTAGGTCCAAGGTTTAGGGAACTTGATCAGCTGGCGTATTGCTCTAGATCTTGGGCAAGGTTATTCCTCAGGCATATCCCCAGTCAAATATCACTAGATTCTCTGGAAAGGAGCATGTTCTAGCACCTTTACTCACAGTGACCTCACTTGTTGGGCATTCTTTGTGTTTGTGATAAGTTGGGTTTACAAACCACATGAATTAATCGCAGCGTGGTCGTAATACGCTTGCTGTCTGGTGATAGTCGACTTACATTGTAAGGCTGCAAAAGTAGTTAGTCGCCGATCACGGTAGTGCGTTGGATGTGGGGATCGGTGAAGATGTCGGTCTCGTCCCTGCTGTGTGTGGAGAACTCCGAGACTATTGCCCCCTCGGGTCCTGCCTGGAACCAGTGCAGG
>NZ_JANZYQ010000022.1:0-47104 GCF_059335935.1 Thermobaculum sp. T2p | reverse complement strand
CTTGAGCTCCTGGTAGTTGGGACCACTGGGTATCTTGGCCTTGATCCAGCTGGGCTTGGGCAGCTCACAGGCAGGACTACCATCGCTCATGTGCTCTACGTCCGGCTTCATGCGATCCCCTCTAGGCGGCCCTGGCCACCAACAGTTGTTGCAGCCATGCGGCCTCCAGCTCGAGCCCGGTCTTGATGTCCACCTTGGGCTCGTAGCCCAGTAACCGCGACGCCAGGGTGATATCTGCCGACGTGTGGCGGACGTCGCCCTTCTGGGGAGGCAGGTGCTCCACCACAAGCTCCATCTGCAAGATCTCTCCCAGCATCTGCAGCACCTCGTTCACGGTAACCCTACTACCACCCCCCACGTTCAGGGCCACGCCTGAGGCCTCGCACTGGCCGGCAGAGATGTTGGCTTCCACGGCATCCTCTACGAAGGTGAAGTCCCGAGTCTGGTTGCCGTCCCCATAGACCTGGATTGGCCTGCCCTGTAGGGCAGCCAATATGAACTTATGGAATGCCATGTCGGGACGCTGGCCGGGGCCGTACACTGTAAAGTACCTGAGGGCTATGGTGGGCACGCCGTAGTTCTTCCAATATAGGTATGTGAGCTGCTCGGCAGCAAGCTTGGTCACACCATAGGGGGAGACGGGCCTGGGCACCACATCCTCACTGGTTGGGTAGCACTCCGCATCCCCGTATATGGATGAGGAGGAAGCATACACGAACTTTCGCAGCCGGGAGGCCTTCGCCGCCTCGAGCAGCCTTTGGGTAGCCAAGACGTTGTGCCTGATGTAAGATTCAAATTGCGTGCCCCAGCTAGCGCGCACCCCAGCCTGTGCAGCTTGGTGGTAAACTATCTCAACACCATCCAACAAGGGACGCAGGTCGGCCGTAGCCAGGTCCAGCTCGAGCAGAGTGAAGTTGGGGTCAGGCAGCAGGTCGGCTACGTTGGCCTCCTTGATGGCCCGCGGGTAGTAGGGGGTGAAGCAGTCCACGCCCACAACCTCATGACCATCAGCGAGCAGCCGCCTGCACAGGTGGGAGCCGATGAAGCCAGCACAACCGGTAACGAGCACGCGCAAAGCTGTACCTCCAGGTAAGTACTATCTATATTTTCCTAACGGGGAGTATTTATGATGTATGCGGAAGGTTGAGAAAGCATCTAGAGGCATCCACAAATAATCCACTAATGCAAAACAAGATCATAAGGGGTATCATTTAGGTTATGGACATGAGCAAGGATTTGAGAAACCTTAGAGAGTTGGTACTTGGCAAGACCCCATCGGAAAGCGCCCGCACGCTCATGGCGGCCCTGTCGCTTGCGGGCTGCGCGCTCCTGTGGAGGGACAACCTCAAGCTCCGTCGGGAGGTGCAGAGCCTAAGGGAGTCCGAGCACATCCTGGAGCACCAGGCGCTGCACGACCCCCTGACGGACCTGCCCAACAGGGCGATGTTCATGGACAGCCTCAACAGAGCGCTCTCGCACGGCCGCAGGCATGGTCACCCCGTTGGCATCCTCTTTCTCGACCTCAACGGCTTCAAGCAGGTCAACGACATGTACGGTCACGAGACCGGAGACCAAGTACTGAGGGTGGCTGCGGAGAGGCTGAGGCTGTCGGTGCGCCCAGAGGACATGGTCTCTCGGTACGGTGGCGATGAGTTCGCTATTCTCCTCAGCGACATCACGAGCGAGGAGCAGCTGGCGGAGATCTCCCAGAGGCTGGTGCGCAGGCTCAGCGCCCCCATCAGGCTCCACGATCGGGACGTGGCTCTGAGCGCAAGCATAGGCTACGCCCTGGGCTCGCCCACGGAGGTTTCCGCCGAGGAGCTTGTGCGTCGGGCCGACCTGCACATGTACCGTGAGAAGGTGCAAGACAGGGAGCACAACCTCGAGAACGGCTTCTGGGCGGTGGGCGACTAGGGCAGACCAACCAGCAGGAGAGTACCACGACCACAACAGGGATGCTTTGGGATGCCTCCCTGTTGGCGTATCTTGCACATGGATATGCTAGCTTGCAAGCTTGCAATATAGCAAAGGGCGTGAATCCCGACCCAAACCCAAGCAGGTTCAACGCCTCAGCAGTTGCCATCTTGAGGGATCGGTCGCGGAGCACCGCAAGGCTAGCTCCTAGGCCGTGAACTCCACCCTCACCCTTCTGCCCAGCAGCATCGCGAGCACCGTCTCCACGGCCACCACATGCTCAGGCTTGATCTGGGTACGGTGCCAGGGCTCGGCCAGCAGGACGCATATCCGATCGCCCTCCATGGAGAGGATGCGAGCCTTCGAGAACAGCATGTTGCACGTTGGTCGACCAAGATGTTGCGCCAGCAGGTCCTTCGCCCTGGACCAAAGCGCATCGTACTCGCTCCCCTCAGGAGCAACACTCTGAGTCCCTGACTGCTTGGGTGCGCTGGGGTCTTCTTCAGAGGCTCCTCCTTCCCTAGAGGTATCCTGGACGTACCCACCGGGTGCCCCCCAGGCATCCCTGATGGACTTCACCAGCACTGCAGCTGGATCCTTTGGATGTCGGTAGGGCAACATCTCTATCTGGCGGGCTATATGTTCAGCATCAAATTCCTCCACAAGCTCCTGGGCTACAGAGGTAGAGACCCCGTGTTTGACAAGCTCGGATAAGAGCCTTAATTCTTCTGCTGTTTTTTGTTTAGCTGTGTCTTGTACTGTTTGTTGTGGGTATGCTGGGGCATACCCGTTTGGCCCCTCCTGGCGTACCCCCCTATCGTGGTCATCCACACTCCGGGGTACGTCCCTTTGGATGCCCGGGTGTGCCTGAGTGGACGTAGGGGTATGCTCTTCCGTACTCCGGGGTATGCTAGAGTACACTCCCTGTGGGTGATCCTGCCTTAGGTTGAGGCTGTACACCGTGGGCTTGGAGCCTGTGAGGGGATCGCGCTGCTGTTGAGCTACTATAAGGTTCTTCTCGCGAAGGGATCTCAGGGCCTCAAGCACCGTGGCCCTCTTGAGGCCCGTGCCGAGATCGAGCCTTCTGCCGTCGCGAGTGACTATGCCGTTGCACAGCTGCTCGATGCTGATGGCGTCGGCCTCCTTCTTGAAGCCGAAAGTTCTTCTGATTATGTAAAGCAATACCTTGAGCTCGGCTCCGGTCAGATAGGGCATGATCCAGTCGAACACCGCATCGGGTGTCTGAGTGTAGGTAGGGGCGCTTATTCCCTCGAACCTGGACCAATCGATCTCCGGCAGGCCGTTGTTGTCTTGTTTCTTAGGCATCTGACCCCCTTAGTGCACTCCTAGCGATTACTCCACTACACAATAGATGTTACCATTTGGGCGCTTGTGGGCCAGCGGAGCTTGACAGGCTTAAATCTTTAATTACTTAAGGATGATCGCAAGCTGGGCAGCCATCGTGGAGCGCCCCCATCAAGTCCTTGCGCTAGCCCCAACCATTCCTCTGCGCCAGATAACCCCGACATATGCACGATATAACCCCGATATGCTCACAATATAACCCCGACAAGAAGCTATTACTAATAATTATTACCAGCGTTCGGGGCTCGCGAGCATCACCGTCTGCTGGTTTCATGTGAAACTGCTATGATCTGCGAGAGAGCGCTGCAAGGGCCTTTGCCGCTCCTGGCAGGGTTGACGGTCTTGCGCCCAGTCCCAGTGTGGATGCCAACCATGCGCCGTAGGCAGCGTATATGGCTAGCCTTGATGCTCCAGGGAGCTGCCCGCTGGTGGATAGCTTCTGCTCCCACTCCTGCAGCCAATCCCTGACCAGCTCCAGCAGTTCTGGGGCGTTGGCCGCTGCGGCCAGCAGGGCGACGGAGCGTTCTCTATGTGCCGGCTCTGCCGCAGCAAAGAGCGCGTCAACATAGGCCTCTAGCAGGCTCTCGGGGTCGGCGCTGTTGGGGGTCCTGCTGATTATGTCCTCTGCCAGCTCCTCGAGCATGGCCCGGAGCATGGCCTCTATCAGGACCTCCTTCGTGGGAAAGTGGTACAGCAGGCTGCCCTTGCTCACCCCCGCCTGCTGCACCACGGCATCCAGCGTGAGCTTGTGGGCGCCCTCGCGTAGGACGAACTCCTTGGCTGCGCTCAGTATCTTGTGACGAGTGCGCTCCGCCTTGGTGCTCCTCATGCCCCAAATTATAGTCCGTCTGGACTGTTTATTCAACGGTTATAAGGCAATTGATTAGTCTAATTAGACTGTTAGGCCGCATAATAGTCTGCTTAGACTGTTTGTGGGTAAGCTTGCAGGACTAGCCCGGGGCTGGTAGCCTTAAGTGTTACTAGTTGGCTCAACTGGTTGGACTTGGCTTTGTGGGTGTTGAAGTGAGGGTAAACAGAAGGCAAGCTATAAAGCTGATGCTGTTGGGTGCTGCGGGTTTGGGGCTGGCAGCATGTGGAGGCGGTGGCCAGAAGGATTTCTCCTCGCGCTTTGCGGCCTATCAGCCTGCCAACGAGCCCAACGGCGATCTCTCCAAGGTGGTGTGGCCCGACTTCGTGCTCGCAGCGGGGCCCGAGGTCCGCAAGCTGTATGAGTTCCAGGTGCAGCACGGGGAGATCATGCGCTACATGCCGTGCTTCTGTGGCTGTGGGCAGTCGGACGGTCACATGAACAACCGCGACTGCTACATCCAGGCGGTTAACCCTGATGGTACAGTAGTGTTCGATAGCATGGCACCTACCTGAGGGGTGTGCTTAGAGGTCACGCGTGACGTGATGCAGATGCTTGATCAGGGCATGACTCCCAGGCAGATACGCCTGGCGATAGATAACAAGTTCGCTTCGCAGATCGACCTAGCCACTCCAACTCCCTACCCTCCTCAGTAGGGCCTCTGAATCTTCTGGGTTGGGGAAGATCGGTGGAGGTTCCTCTTTGGGAAGGGGCTGGTCATGCCTTGGCCTCAGGTACCTTTGCCCTTGCTCGCAGTTGCAGGGGATATCTCCTCCGATGATGCCATGATCCAGGCATATTGGGCACTCGTACACCACACACCTCCTCTTTTCCCTCCTACAACTATAGGCCTTGGGGGTTGAGAAGGGTACTCTCCGGAAGTGTAGTTTTAGTTGGTGTTGCTTTTAGGTGCTGGAGGAACACCCTAACGCTCGTGCGACAAAATCGTTTGAGAAAGCCGCGTTAGGTGGAGCACTTGCCCCCACTACACCCAAAAGGTGCATCAGGCGCTGGAAGAGATACTGCCGTAGGGAGTGCGAAGCCTTGCAGGAGGTATGAGCTTTTGGCCCTCTTTCTGGCGCATGTAGGTTGATATCGACCCTGTTTTCTAGCTCTGGGCGGATGTATCGCTACTCTGGGGGATTTATGCGAGTGCTGCTATCATATAGATCACTGCCCATGCTGCGTGCAGGTAGGGCTCATAGGCATTCCTACCCGGCTTGGAGCATCCTGCACGGTGCCTCTGGGTAAGAGCGAGACTCCCCTCTTGCAGATGCTTTCGCCCAAGATGATCTGCGGTGCCGCGAGATCGCGGGCCGTCCTCTTCCTGGCGACGAGCAACTTCTATATCCCAGAGGGTTATGAGGACACCGCTCGGCACCTCGCCTACTCATCGAGGGGTGCGCAAGCTTCGGCGCGTACCGGCTGGGGGTAGTTGTAGTTCCTCCGTTGGTGTGGGACCGCCATGGCGGGGCCGTGGGGGCTTGCCGGTCTGCTAGCTGCATAATAAAGTGCAGCATCCTGCTAAGGGGTTGTTAGCTTGCGGGCGGTAGCGAAGGTGTTGCTGTAGCCGGCGGGGGACTTGTACGCTTTGAGGCTTTATGTAGGGTGCCGAGCTTGCTGCATGTCTCCCTACAGAGAGGGCTGCAAGCTTGCGCCGTGTTTATCCACTAAGGTGGGTGGATGCGGCACACCCGAGGGACTCGCCGGGATATAGTGGTCGAGAAAGGAGAACGGCGCACTGTTCCCTTGGCTCAGGCTCGGAGCTCTGGGCGTCTTGCTGAGCGAGCCTTAACCCCCGTCATACAGCTATTGGATGACAACCCTCCCAGCTCTGTGGTTGTGCCGTGCGCCGCTCCCGCGCTGCTTACGGAGCGGCGTGAACGGGCGGGATGCCCCTGGTGCGGTGGGCGCGAGGATCGAGCCCTGCAACACTGCTATGGGCGCTTGTCACCCTGAGCGCTGGAAGTGCTGGGTATTCACTCCAGCTATGAACTCCCTAGCTACGGCTTGGTTGGCCCTATCTTTGGGGCAAGCTCACGACGTGCTTGATGTAGGTCTAGAGCCCGGGATGGCCGATCTTCCTGCTATGGGTTGGCAAGCAGCGCCTGTACGGTCTCCGATGCGTGCCAGTAGGCATCCTCTGGGGAGCTGAACGCCTGTGGTGCCGAGCTGGCTACCAGCCCGTGCTCCAGGGGAGTGCCCTCGGCGTCCACCTCCACCACGCTCCAGGTGTAGACGGTGCGGTTCTGGGAGCCATGCCTGCGGACGGTGAGCTCGAACCTGCGCTTGCCCCAGAAGGCCCGCACGGAGATGGCCGTGATCGCGTTGGGCTCCCTGAGGGGGCGTAGGGAGGCTATCACCCACTCAGCCAGCTTTATGTTCAGCTGGTCGCTGCACTCCACCCTGGGCTACCTCCTCCCTCTCGATCGGCTGTGTGAAGAGGTGTCTGTCGGGGGATGTCAGGCACCGGCCGGTCGCCAGGTCGAACTGCCAGCCGTGGAGCCTGCAGGTGAGTATGCCATCGTGCACCTCGCCGAAGCGAGTGAGGTCGGCCTTGAGGTGGGGGCATCGCCGCTGGACGAGGTACCCTTGGCACTCCCACAGCTGCTGGTCCTGCGTCTGCTCGGCGTACCAGCCCTCCGCGTACTGCAACCTCTCCTGGCTGAGGCACTTGAAGAAGTTGTATACGTACTCGTTGTAGGGGCCCTTGCGCTCGGCCTCGAACCTGCAGGAGAGGAAGAGCTCGTTGACCCAGTCCTCGTAGTGCTGGCGTACGCACTCTTCCACCAACGATCGGTCGAACGCCATGCGGTACTCCCATTCCTCGCCGTTCCACTTATAGACCTTCCGGTGCTGGAAGTCCAGCACGATGCCCTCTTCGCCCAAGTCCAGCAGCACCCGGCCGTTTATGCCCACGCAGGTCATGTCGGCCTGCTCCATCAGCGGCTCGAACCACTCGCGCAGCTCCTTCACCAGATCCAGTTCTCCCCTCCTCCAGGAGGCCTTGATGGCGTCTATCCTGGGCTGTTGCCTGGCCTTGTATGCCTCCAGGTACCGCCGCTTGTGCTCGAATATCGCCCTAACCTCGTCCTCCAGAAACGGGTGCTTCAGAGTGCAGCTTTTGGGCGATATCTCGACCGTGCTGCCTGGGACCATCAGCAGGCCGTTGTTGTGGCCGTGCTCCGCCATGTAGTCGAGGAAGGCCGCCGCATCGGGGAAAGTGTTGGTGGGATCGCGGTCGAAGTCGTTGAGGGCAAACAGGTCGTCGTCCAGAAAGCATGGCGGTCCAGCTGAGGGCACCACCCATTTGGCCTGCATGAGCTCGATGTACCGCAGCGCCCTGTCCATGCCGTTGATGCGCTTCTTGCGTCCGAGTGCCTCCTTCATCTTTGGCGGCATCTTATAGACCATGGGATACCATATGGCGCCCGAGAACTGGAGCATGTGTAGGTCGTAGGGGCCGAAGATAGCCAGCCTCTCCAGGTCCAGCGGGCGGGAATCGTTCTGGTCCAGGATGCGCACCTCTCCGTCGTCGACCATGAGGGCCGAGTCACCCAGCGGACCGTCTGTGGGCGCCACTGCGGCGGCTATCATGATCCGCAGGCCGTCGAGCTCCACGGGCTCGTAGTTCTTCGTGTGCACGAAGCGCCGAAAGCCCATCGCTTGCAGCTCTCGCTCCAGCAGGTCCAGCGGGTAGTCGGGCAGCAGCACCACGGCATCCTTGGACACATGTGACCTGAGGAACTCAGGGTCCATGTGGTCATGGTGCATGTGCGAGATATATAGGTAGTCCGGACTACCTATCGTCTCAGGGTCTATGTGCTCGTTGCTGGGAAAGGGAAACCACGAGGCGAAGTACGCCGGGTTGAACCATGGGTCGGTCAGGATGGTCCCGTGCCTGGTCTCTATAAAGAAGCCCGCATGGCCTATGCTGGTAACTCTCAACGATCCTCTCCTCGGAGCTGCAGTCTGCATGTTGTCACATACAGGATAACACTTTAGGGATCAAAAAGTTTCACTACTTAACGAACTTCCCGCTAGATCTCGGTCAGGCTGTATACTTTGTAGGATAAAGCAGGCGTTGGAGGCCCATGAACTTCTTTCTCAAGGCGTTGGTAGCGCTCTTCACCATAGTTGATCCTATAGGCATGGCGCCCATCGTGGTCGGGCTCACCGCTCACCTGAGCCCTGCTGCCAGGCGCAGGGTGGTCACCCGAGCGACGCTCATAGCCACTGGGATAGTCGCAGTGTTCGCGCTGTTCGGCAAGCCGCTGCTGGGGTTCCTGGGGATAACTCCGGAGGCTTTCAGCATTGCTGGAGGTGCCCTGCTCTTCCTGGTGTCGATCGACATGCTGTTTGGGCGGGAATCGGGCGCCAGGGAGACAGGAAGAGAGGCCCGAGAGGCCAAAACCCGCGAGGATATAAGCGTCTTCCCCTTGGCCATCCCCCTCATAGCCGGGCCCGGGACGATCACCACGGTGATCCTGCTGATGGACAGTGCCCAAGGTCACCCCTCCAGGCAGCTGGCGGTCGCTGCTGCCGTGGCGATAGTCATGTGCTGCACCTGGGTGTCGATGAGCCTGGCGTTCCCCATACAGAAGCGCATGGGCACTACCGGCACGCTCGTGCTCTCCCGGGTGTTGGGCATGCTCTTGGCCGCCATCGCCATCCAGTACATCCTCAACGGCCTAAGCTCCTTTGCCCAGTCCCTGCGAGCGTTTTTCTCCTAGGCGCGAAGTTAAAGCTATTTTACAAGCATGCTAGCATGCTTGCATTCTGTGTTGCCTGTAAGCAGACTTACATCTGACGCTCTTATTCAAAAGCAACACAGGAGGCTTGCATGACGGTGACCATGAGCGCAAGCAATGCCTCCCCTCCCCGCCAGGTCCTGGCCAGAGTGATCGCTGTGGCCAACCAGAAGGGAGGGGTCGGCAAGACCACTACGACCTTCAACCTTGGGGTAGCCCTCTCCCGGCTGGGCCACCAGGTGCTGCTGGTGGACATGGACCCACAGGCGGCGCTCACCGCGAGCACAGGGGTGCCCGTGGCGCAGCTGGAGGCCAGCATCTACGACCTCTTGCTTGATCCCAAGCTGGATCCTGATACCGTCCTGCAGCATACCCGCTCTGGGGTGGACCTGCTGCCGGCCAACATAGACCTCTCCGCGGCGGAGATCGAGCTGGTGAACATGACCCTCCGCGAGCTCATCCTGCGGGATATCCTCACGCCCCTTCGGGATCGCTACAGCTACATCCTGATAGACTGCCCACCTAGCCTGGGGCTGCTCACGATCAACGCGCTGGCCGCAGCCGATGAGGTGCTGATCCCCCTCCAGTGCGAGTACCTGGCTACTAGGGGATTGGCGCTCCTGCTGCGCACCCTGTCAAGGGTGCAGGAGAGGTTGAACCCGGGGCTGAGGATCGCAGGGATCCTTCCCACGATGTACGATGCCCGCACCCTGCACGCGCGGGAGGTGCTGGCTGAGTTGCAGGAGAACTTCCCTGGGCAAGTGTTCGACATAGTGATCAAGGATAGCGTCCGCTTGAAGGAGTCCCCTGCGGCGGGGCTCTCAGTTGTGGAGTACGACCCTTCGCATGATGCCGCACAATCTTATATGAAGCTAGCAAAGGAGATAGCCGATGCCTAGAAACCAGCGAGTATCCATCAGAGGCAAGGGCTCAGACATCTTCTTCGAGCACCTGCAGCCCCAATCGACGGAACCAGAGTCCAAGCCAGAAAGCATAGATGCTAGCAAGCTTGCTAGCATACAAGCAGTCGAGCAGGCAAGCAACCATACGGACGAGCAAGCTAGCATGCAGGCAAGCGATGATGCGCGCAAGCAAGTGGGTGTGCCTGCTGACGCCAAACCATCCCGCTACCCTGAGCTTGGCGCCGCCGGTACCCAGCAAGGGCCTGCTTCCGACCCCGCTCAGGAGGCCTCCATCGCAGACGATCCAGAAGCTGCCTCTCCTTCTTCTAGGCCTGCTGATCCTTGGCAGCAAGCTAGCACGCAGGCAAGCAAGGAAGATAGTGAGCTTGCAAGCAAGCATGCTAGCTCACAGACAAGCGAGCAATCTAACATGCAAGCGGGAGCATCAGCAGGCGAGCAAGCAAGCGCCAACGCAAGCATGCTGGCTGGCGACCGTGCTGACTTACATGCAGACCAGCGAGCAAGCAAGCATGCTAGCTTGCTGGGCCTCGACCACCCTGCGTCAGGACCTGAAAACGTGCCGGACTCGCTTGAGAGTCCAGGCGTTCGGCCCGCTAATGCCGCGGCTCAGCTAGGGGCCGTTACTGACCAGGATCAAGCTGCTATGCAAGCGAGCATGCCAGCGAGCGAGCAATTAAGTATGCAAGCAAGCTTGCAGCCTAGCAAGCCCGGCACAGACCATCTCGACGTGCTGCATAGCTTGTGGAAGGATCTCTCTGAGCCTGCCACGATCACCAACGCCTTCAGGTTCACCGAGACCGACATGCAGCTCCTCACCGATGCTACTTACTCCCTCGGGAAGGAGTTCGGCATCAAGGTCTCTAAACAGGAGGTCGTGCGCTTGGCGCTGCGTGCCCTGCTTCTGGAGTATGAACGGGAGAGGCAAGATAGCCTGCTGGCCCGATATGCGCACCGTAAGCAACAGCTGCGACGAGGTGATATCTAGCATGCTAGCAAGCTTGCATGCTAGATGCTGCGCGCCGGGGACCGGGGCTTGGCTTGATAATGGTCCGTCTCCCTCTTACCTTTTAATAATGGAGGTGCTATGAGCAGATCCGGTGAGGGTGAGAATCCCGAGAGGGTGATCAAGATGGGAGTGTCCGCTAGGGAGGTGCGTGATGCCCTGGCGCCGATGCTCAAGGACGGCCATTTGACTGTCCTCAGCGCGGCGCACTACCAGGCCCTGCGCGAGGCGCTCTACAAGAACACCTTCCGCCGGGCCGAGGGCACGCCCTGGCCGACGGCCTCTCTGGAGAAGGGCAACGCTCGCGGCCTGGCGCAGCTCCGGCCCACGGTGATCGACCAGCAGCCGCTGCTGCCGCCTGAGGAAGAGGAGGCCTGGACGAAGGCGATGTGGAGGCAGCGGGAGGAGCTCTCGGACCTCGATGCCGATGTGCTGGACGCGCTATCCGCTCTGTGGCTCTACCAGGCGCGGTCCCCACAGGACGATGCGGTAGCCGACATAGATGGCCTGCTGGCCATGAGGGGCATCAAGCCCAAGCGCAACGGCCAGGGCAGGCGAGGAGGCTACGAGCCCGAGCAGCGCGCCGAGATGCTCAAGGCGCTCTCTCACATCCAGAACCTCTGGCTGGATATGGCCGAGATCGAGGTGTACGAGGATGCTGGATCCAGCGGGCGCAGCCGTACCGTCAAGCAGACCATCCAGAGCCGTCCGTTTGTTATCACTGATCGCATGGGGCAGGTCCGTCTCGATGGGTACATGGACGTCCGCAAGTTCATCTTCCGGCCCGGGAAGGTGTTCGCCCACTTCCTGATGGGGCCGGGGCAGCAGACCGCGCTGCTGTCGGCCAAGGCGCTGAAGTACGACCCTTACAGACAGCGGTGGGAGAAGAGGCTGGCGCGCTACCTCTCCTGGCAGTGGCGCGTCAAGGCCCGCAACGCCGACTACCTTAGGCCCTACAAGGTCGAGACGCTCATCGAGGCCGTGGGCGAGCGGGTGGACACCCGCAACCCCGCTCGGACACGCGATCGCCTCGAAAAATGCCTGGACACCCTCCAGCGCGACGCGGTGATCGCCGCCTGGCAGTACGACCGCTGGGACGAGCAGCTGGCGGGTCGGAAGGGCTGGATCCTCGATTGGCTGCAGGCGACCGTCCTCATCGAGCCGCCCGACCCGGTCAAGGATACCTATCAGCCCCTAGAGCGCAGGCGCGTGCTCGAGCAGGAGCCTTTGCCCGACTCCCTGGGCGAGCGCATCAAGCGCGCCAGGAAGGCCAAGGGGCTGTCGCAGATGCAGGCTGCAGAGGAGTTGGGCATCTCCCAGGGCTACCTCAGCCTGCTGGAGCGCGGCAAGGTCAGGGAGTCGCAGCTCTCCGGCCAACTACGCTCTCGGCTAGCTTCCTGGCTGAGCTCCTGAGGGGAGAAGCCCTTGCGTCGGAGTGCCTGCAGCCTGAAGGGCTTCTAGGGCCGCGTTGGGGGTGGCCCGCTTCCTCCCAGGCAGCTAGGGCTCAACCTTCGACTGCGTATGCCCTATCTCCGGGTAGTGGTGATGGGAGCCCGAAAACTGCTTTCTTTTGGGACGTAGTGCTTAGGGGGCCTGGCATCCTCTTGGCGTCGTCGCTTGTGAAACTACGCTGAGCTCGGGGCCGTGCTTATCCCCCTGCAAGGAGTCAGGTTTGGGAGAGGGCTTGACTTTCTTGCATGTGTAAGCTAATATTTGCTTATGCAAGCAAGAAGTAAAGATAAAGGTGAAGATCGCTTGACCTTTACCGAGGCCGCCCGAAGAGCGCAGATCGTGAGGGCAGCTATAGAGGTAATAGCGGAGCTGGGCTATACCAGGGCATCGTTCGCCAGGATCGCCGAGAGGGCGGGGCTATCGAGCACTGGGCTTATCTCCTACCACTTCGCCAGCAAGGAGGAACTCATGCAGCAGATAGTATTCGAGGTGTACGCCGAGGGGGCCCGCTTCATCTTGCCTCGTATCCAGTCCAAATCCAGCGCGACCGAGATGCTGCGAGCTTACATAGAGGCTAACCTGGAGTTCATAGCCAACAACAGGGCGGCCATGGTGGCTGTAATGGAGATCGTCTCCAACCTCAGGAATCCGGACGGGAGCCCGCGCTTTGACTTGAGCTCCGACGAGCCGCAGATCAGCGGTACCGAGTGGATCCTCAAGAAAGGCCAGCAGGATGGGGAGTTCCGTCCTTTCGACACCCGTGTGATGGCTCTGGCCATCCGGGCAGCCATTGACCGCTCGGCGGCTTATCTCGCCGCACATCCGGACCTAGATTGGAGGGAATACGCTCGCCAGATGGCGTCCATCTTCGAGCATGCCGCTAGAAGCATAGACCTGCCTGGGCAGGTAAGAGATGAGGATGGTTGTGATGTCGGTCATTGAGGTCCGGAATTTACATAAGATATACCGCGGTTGTCATGCAGTCATGGATGTATCCTTCTCTGTGGAGGAGGGGGAGATATTCGGGATCGTAGGGCCCAATGGTGCCGGCAAGACCACTACGATCGAGTGCGTAGTGGGCCTTAGGAAGCCTGATAGCGGCACCGTACGCGTGCTTGGGATCAATCCCCATGAGGGTGGGAGTGAGCTGCGCCATAGAGTGGGGGGGCAGCTTCAGAAGAGCGAGCTGCCCGAGAAGCTAAGGGTGGGTGAGGCCCTGGCACTCTATAGCTCGTTCTACCGTAGGCCTGCGGATATCAACCAGCTAATGGTAGATCTGGACATCCATCAGAAAAGCCATACTCCCTTTAGCAAGCTATCCGGCGGGCAGAAGCAGCGGCTGTCTATAGCTCTAGCGTTAGTTGGTAACCCAGAGGTGGTAGTGCTGGATGAGCTGACCACTGGCCTTGACCCTCAGGCCCGGCTTGAAACCTGGCAGCTGGTCAAGAGGATCAGGGATAGGGGTGTTACCGTGCTCTTGGTCACGCACTTCATGGACGAGGTCGAGTGCCTATGTGATCGTGTCGCCGTGATCGACAGGGGCAGGGTGATCGCCTTGGATGCTCCTGCAGCCCTTATATCTCAGCTCAACCTGGCACAGTGCGTCCGGTTTAGGCCCTCCAAGCCAATAGATTTGGAGCTGCTGGAGGCTTTGCCCGAGGTCCGTAGCGTCAGTGAGCATCTGGGAGAGCTGCTGGTGCAGGGCAATGGCGACCTCCTGGGGGCCATTACGACCGCGCTAGCTAGGCAAGGCGTCGCGCCCGTGGGCCTTGTTCACGAGCGTGCGACCATGGAAGATGCGTTCATGGCTCTCACCACGCGCAGGACAGCAGATAATGTTCTGTAGGGACGAGGGCCGCTGCTCACCTCTTGGTCCTGGACCTCTAGGGGTGGTCAGAGGCTACCTGTTTGCCCTCCAGGAGCGCCCAAATCGAGACCGCTTTGGCGGCTGGGGACTCCAACATCAAGGGAGTGGGATCATGGAGCCGCTCCCGCGATCGCACTTGATCTGTCATCTAGAGCTTCGCAGTGGGTCTGGATGCCGTATGATCTACGGCCTTCCAACCAAGAGGGCTTGCTGCAAAAGCCCTCTAACATCTTTGTCGATCGTTTGCCGGCGCAGCTGGGATGCTGCATGCCAAAGGAGAGGTACATGAAGGGACTTATAAGGCTTACTTCCACGGAACTCAAACTGCTGCTGCGTGATGCCACGGCTCTGTTCGTCATCCTCGCGCTACCCATAGGATTCCTACTTATATTCGGCAGCATGGTAGCTGGAGGACCTGAGGGAAATATCCCGAGCGCTGATCCTCGTGCCAACAAGGAGTTCTTCTCTGCGATGGCCGTGTCCCTCTCATTGGGCATGCTAGCTCTGTTCACTATACCTACCTACCTGGGTACGTATCGAGAGAAGGGCATTCTGCGCCGCTTGTCCGTGACCCCTGTCAGTCCGGGATCACTGTTGGTTGCTCAGCTGTTGGTCCATGCGACGATGGCGTTGGTGGGAACGACGCTGGTGATCGCTGTCGGCGGCGTCCTGCTAGGGGTGGGTGTTCCTAGGAACTTGCTTGGCTTTCTAGTTGCCTTCTTGCTTGGTACCTCGGCGCTCTTTGCGCTCGGCCTGCTCATCGCCGCGGTAGCCCCGAGCGGTCGGGCAGCTGGAGGGATCGGGCCACTGATCTTCTTTCCACTGCTCTTCTTTGCTGGCGCGTGGATGCCCAAGGAGCGGATGCCTAAGGTGCTAGCGCGTTTCTCTGAGTTCACGCCCCTAAGCGCTACGATGGACTCCTTGCAGGCTACTTGGCAGGGTAGCCCTCTCCGGGGCCAGCAACTGGCTGTGTTGGCTGGGTTCGCCCTCATTGTCGGCCTCATCTCTGCTAAGACCTTCCGATGGGAGTGAGCTGGAATTCCTCGAGGTAAACCATTCTCCCGTAGGTGGCTTCGGGCAGGCCGAAGTTCAAAAGCTGGAATAGTAAGGTTCACTGATTGGAGTTTTGAAGATGTCTACGGATTCAGTCGACTCTATGTTGAGGGTGCTGTGGTCTCCTGAGCCTAACGCCGAGCACAGGGAGAAGCTGATGCAGTTTGCTCCTCTGATCGGCAGCTGGGACCTCGATGTTGTTTACTACGATGAGTTGGGGAGGGTTAAGCGCCGAACTCCAGGAGAATGGCACTTCGGTTGGGTGCTCGAGGGGCGCGCCGTCGAAGATGTATGGATCGTTCCCCCGATTAGGCAAAGGTCGACCA
The DNA here is from genome assembly GCF_059335935.1 of Thermobaculum sp. T2p. NCBI lineage: Bacteria > Bacillati > Chloroflexota > Chloroflexia > Thermobaculales (SeqCode) > Thermobaculaceae (SeqCode) > Thermobaculum (SeqCode) > Thermobaculum sp. T2p. Next base: position 31,582 of record NZ_JANZYQ010000022.1, on the reverse strand, counting down.
AAGGCCCTGCGCCGGGGGAATATGGCGTCACTTTGCGCTTCTACGACCCCAGGATCGATGCCTGGCGCTCTACCTGGCACGGCCCTGTGAACGGTATCGTCTGGCCCTTCCTTGCGCGCCAAGTCGGCGATGAGCTCGTCCTGGAGCGCACCCAGGAAGACGGTAGCCTTACCCGCTGGATATTCAGCGAGATAGAGCAGGAGTCCTTCCACTGGCGTGCAGTGGTATCGACCGATCAGGGGTGTACCTGGCGCTTGGAACAGGAGATGTTTGCTCGTCGCCAGCCTGAAGCCAAGGGCACATATCAGAGAGCTCTCAGGCTGTTCCCGGATATCTCAGCTAGACCTTACCAACTCACCATCCAGCGCATCATGAGCGCACCACCTGGTGCACTCTTTAAGGCCTGGACTGAGCAGTTCGACCTCTGGTTTGCGGCGCCGGGAACGCTCCTGATGAAGCCCGAGGTCAACTCAGCGTTCTTCTTCGAGGTGCATGCTGAAGGGCAGCGATACCCTCACTATGGGCGGTTCCTTCGCCTCCAACGCGACCGGCTCATCGAGCTTACATGGGTTACAGGAGAAGGAGGTACCAGGGGAGCAGAAACAGTGGTCACGGTCGAGCTTATTCCACGTGGCGAAGGCACATTGCTGCAGCTCACACACTCAGGCTTCCCAGACGCGGATTCTAGGGACCTTCACCAGCAGGCTTGGCCCGCAATACTCTCGCGGCTAGATGAGCGCATAGCGGAGAGTTGATGGATCGCGGCAGCTCAGTCCGATAGGGCTCAGCTTCCTAGGTCCCACCAGCTAGACAGATGACCGCCCGCTGGGCCCTATCAGGCCGAAGAGATGGAGCCGTAGCCCGCGGCTCCTGATTGAGTCGCCGTGAACTACCGGGTAGCTCCTAGGGGCTATTCCCGACTAATTCTCTCCACCTGGACGGTGGCCTGTAAAGAAGGAGACAACTATTGTCATAACAATAGGCTACCCAAGCTGTAAATGCATATAGGCGATTTAGTAACAAAATATTGACTATGGGTCGAGTGCTTAATATAATCTATCCTACTAGCTCGATAGTCAAAATACTCATGTAGGAGGCTAAAACTATGTGCAGGTCAATTTCTACCCCCCCCTTGTAAGGTGTTTGTCGGTTGCGTTGTTCGTGTGTGCGTTGCTGTTAGGGGTTGGTAAGATGTCGAGCGTGCATGCGGCCGGCGAGGACTTTTCGGGGGATGGAGGCAAGATAACCATCCAAGACCCGAGAGAATCCATCCAGCGCCAGGTAGCCAGTCGCAAGGAGGTGGATCTGCAGGCCGTTGGGGGAGGTGGAGGTGGAGGCTACCCTTCCAGCAAGGTGCTCAGTGGCGTGCCGGGGATCAGGCAAGTGTGCAGCAACTACTGTGGACCCGCGGCCACTCAGGAGATCCTACGCTACAAGGGTGTGAATGTAAGCCAGTACACCATAGCTGATTGGGAGGGCACAGGTGCGTGCAACAGCAGCTCGGGCACCTGCCTGGTCCCGATAAGAAACGTGCTCAACGATCGCATACCCAACCTGCCCTATGACAACTACTACGTGGCCTATCACCTCGATGACGACACCATCAACGCCACGGCGAGGGACCTTGAGCCCCGAGTGAAGTACGACGTTGCCGGCCACAACCTGCCGGTGATGGTGTTGCTGGATCCCGATGGCGAGGATGGTGATCGCTATACGCTACCAACTTGGAATGGTTTTGATTCTACCGGTCACTACATCACCATCAACGGCTATGAGGGCACATTCGATGGCACCGATGGCTCAGCGAGCCTGTACTACAGGGATACCTTCCACCTATTGCCGGATAACACCAAGCAGTTCAGCTACACCCTGCGTGGGTTTGCCTATCTCATCCGCTACAAGAACGGTGTGGGGAGCTGCTCGCCCTACAACTACGATCTGATATGGTAGGTGCTGCCATGAAAAGGCTTCTTACGGTGCTAGTAGTGTTGATGCTGGGTTGTGGGCTGGCAGCCCCTAGGGCTGGTATAGCCAAGAGCAACTCCTGCCAAGGACGCCCACCTGTAGATATCTCGAGGCTGCCCGGTGTTAGGCCATCCTCGAAGTTCCCCTCGACCGTCAAGCATATAGCCAAGGTGAAACAGGTCACCTGTGATCATATCACCTTGTGGTTGGCAGCAGGACGCTGGGACGAAAAGGCAACTTGGGGTGCTTTCGCACTCTATGAGACCGACAGCCCAGGAGATTCCGCTATCAAGCTCTATGACCTTAGATCCGAGAGAGAGTACATAATTGCCTTGGCAACACGGCGCTGGGGTGTGTTTGGCTATCCTAAGTCTGACGGCCGCTGGGTCCTCTACAGAGAGGATGTACTCAATCCCCACCCGAGCGGAGAGGGACTCCCTAGGGAGCCCAGGCTCTACGTAGTAGACCTCCTGACGGGGCAGAAGAGGCTCCTTGCTGCAAGCCATGTGGAGGGCTATCCCCAAATAGTTTCCATAGAATATGACATCTCCCAGGGCAAGGCTATATACAGGCTTGTCAAGGGTAACCCCAACGCGCCCAGTAGCGAGGTCCACATAGTCGATCTAGCAAGCGGTCGTGACCAGCTTATACGAAGCTACACCTGGCCTCGCTATGCCCAACGAGTCGCGATCGACGGCCATAGAGCGGTGTGGTCCCTGATTATGGCCCCGCATGGCAAGCAGAAGGCTGCCTTGGGGGAGGTTTACTTCTATGACCTCAGCACTGGTAGAGGAAAGTTGCTTACCACCACCGGATACGAATGGCTCCCGGATATAGGCGGCAGATACGTCGCTTGGATCAGGTCCGGCGGCTTTCTAGTCCCAGGCAGGGTGGTAGTGTATGACCTGGCTACTGGCAGGTCTAAGCTGTTGGATCAACACTGCTTAGATCCTCTGGGTAGATATAACAGAAGTCAGGCGACCTGGCCCTTCGTGGGGTTGAGAGCTGTAACCTGGGACCAGCAGTGCAACTTCCACCATGTGTACTACGATCTGCGTACAGGCAAGATAGTTATAGCAGATGCAACCGACAAGAACGGTGAAGTGTACGCTGACGGTTACAACGAGATCTGGACAAGGGTGCTCAAGGAGGAACCTAAACTCGAGAGTAGGATCGCTCTCACGATCTACAAGGGGGCGGATAGAGCTGAACTCCCGCACATGCCCAATGCGGGGGGTGGCGGAATGGCCTCACGCTAGCAGATGGCTGGGGCAGGTGATCCCGACCCAGCCATCCGAAGGTCTCAAATTGCATTGACGGCGAAAGAACACGTCACCACGAAGGCTTGCAGCTCAGGCTATCGGAAGAACTCCGCTAGGCTCCTTGCCCTGCAGGCGTTCCCCAGACAGGGCATGCCCCAGGCCTGCTCTATCGTCCTGAGCACCGAGTAGTGATCGTAGTACTTGCAGGACTCGTACCCCGCTGGTGTGCGATGGGAGATCACTATCAAGGGGACCTGCCCGCCTCCGTGCGCGGAGGTAGTGCCCTCATCCCAGGTGATGAAGATCACCGAGTTGGTCCTCTGCCAGGTGGAGGTGTTCAGTATATGCGAAGGCAGCCACCCTCTCAGCCAGGCATCGCCATGCATCTCGGAGCAGCTGTGCATGTCGTTGCACATGTTGGGCACTATCAGCTCCAGGCTGGCCGCTGAGGGGTCAAAGCGCCGGAAGTCCGTGATGTGCGAGACGCACCTGGTGGGGTTGTCGGCTACGTCCGCAAAGGAGATCGCTGGCTCGTGCGACCGCACGTACAGCCCGGGCTCATCATCGGGGTCGTGGTAGAAAGGCGCTTTCCCGCACATGAGCCTGTCGGTCCTGGGATCCTTCACCCTAAGGTTCTCAGCAAATACCCTCCAAGTCCTGCCCGAGGCCTCAAGCTGATCTCCCAGATGGGAGGAGTGGAACGTATAGTTGAGGTCGTTATGCACCCCCTGCGTGGAGCCCGACCACAGCGCTAGGTAGTTGGGCTCCGAGGGGTGGGCCACGGCGTAGTAGTTCACCGCCAGGCCGTAGTGGGCCGCCAGCGAGTTGAGGTACGGCAGCCTTGGGTTGCCGATGATGTCTCCAAAGTTCCTGTTCTCGAACACTATCAGGTACACGTGTTGGAGGTGCGGGATGTGGCCTGTGGTGACCTTTGAGGCTGCGGTAGTGGTAGTATACCCCAACACACGACCCTCAGCGTTCCTAGCTATGGCCTCGTAGCGATGCTCTCCAAAGTTACCTGCTTGATGCCAACACAAGATGAACCTGCCTATAGCATCCCGCTGCTCTGAGACCCCTACAGTTCGTCCATCCACCTTGAAGGTCACGCTGTACGTGCCTACCGGTGCCATTACCTGCAGGGGGGAGTTCTCCAGGAAAGTGCCTGCTGATGGGTTGCTCCATGTCAAGGCTCTCCCATTGCATCCCCCAAGCAGCCAGAGCACCCACGCCCCAAGACACAGGATAGAGGCCAATAGCAACCAACCTAATACGCGCCTAAACATCAAGCGTTGTCCTCGCAGCCAGCAACCATCTGATACCCTGACGCATCAGCTCTTGATGAGGTTCCAGCCCCAATAGTACTTGGGCGCATGAGATGTAGTACCTATTGACTATGGTCAACCACCTAAGGATAACTTACGATGGCATAGAACCTCTTCCCAGGAAGCTTCGGAGGATATAGCCTGAATCTCTATAAACTAATCCCGGTACTGCTTGCGCTGCTGTGCTTGCCCCTATGGAGCAGGGGGACGTCCGCGGCGTCCGGAGACGTGCTTCTTGTCATGTATGGCGGCAGCAAGAGGTACGTTGATACCCGTGGCTCGGGCTACCTACTGGGCAACGCCGAGCTCACCAGCAGGTGGGCGGTAGCGTTCGGTCGCAGGATCCTCACCTCCGTTGAGGGCAGGAACGACCCACGTCTCGGGGGATTCCCCTATGGGGTGTACGGCATCGATGAGACCGATCCTGACCGCGACATGAACTACACAGATGCAGGCGATGTTGATCCCGCAGCGCTCATGGCCGACATCGCCAGCGAGGGGGTGTATAACGTGGGGGTGTCGCTGAGCACCGGCAAGGTGGGAGTCGACAAGATCACCCGCAACCTGACCTACGCCCGTAAGTATGGCCTGAAGCTCATCGTGCGCTCGCTGGCGGTAGATCCTTCCACCGGCAAGATAGATACTACCCGCACCAGGGGGTCGCTTGGGCGCTTCCAGCAGGTCTTCAAGGAGCATCCCGAGCTGCGAGCCCAGGTATATGCCTTCATCACCTACCTGGAGCCGATGGGCAGCCGGGTGCCGCTGTCTGATCTGCAGGCTGCATACAGATTACATACATCTGTCTTTCCCAATATCCCCGTGATGGTCGTCTTCAACCAAAGGTTCAACATGGCCGATAGCAACGGCGATGGCATCAGCGATGGTGCGCTGGGTCAGCCCCTGAACCCGTATGGTCCCGGAGTGGCCGATATAGTTGCATTGGACGTCTACCCCGTGCTGCCGGACTCCTACGGCTACGACACCATCAGCCGGCAGTACGTGCATGCTCGCCGAGTGGTCGACCGAGTGGACGCTCAGACGGGCAAGCGGACGCCTATCTGGGCCTTCGCACAGGCCCACGCCCTCAACATCGATCCCAACGACCGCCCAGAGCCTCACCAGCTGTACCGTCAGGTCAACGACTGGTTGAGGGCAGGGCCTGAGGCGGGGCTTCGCGGCGTGGATGGGCTTATCTGGTATTCCTGGCACTTCACCTCTGGACGGGAGCAGTCGCACATGGATCTGGAGGATGTGCCATTCAACAGGGAGATGGCCAGGCTGATAGGCCAGCAGCTGAAGGCTAGCTATTTCATCTCTCATGATCTGCCGTATGCTCCAGAGCTGATGTTTGCGCCCGGGAGCTACCTGCGAGTGCGCAGCAGCGGGCATATAAACCTCTCTGCCGGCACCATAACCCTGGCATTGGGGCACCAATGGCCAGGCAACGACGGCCGCACGCACATCCTGATGGATACTGGTGTCTCGGCCACCCGCAACCGGCTGCGCATCGAGAAGACCTCCACCAACGTGTTACGTCTGGTCATCACCGATGGGTACGGTCGCGAGAAGTGGGTGGGGTTGAACGTGGGAGATGCCAACATGCCCGGCAAGCGCTACTGGCCGGGCTACAGCGAGATAGCGGCCACATGGAGCAACGGCGCGCTGGCGATCTACCTGGATGGAGTCCGTGGTGGGCTATCTGGGGGCAACGGCACAGGCAAGCTCTCCGGGGTGGGGGAGTACATATATCTAGGTGCCAGTCTCTCTGGAGGCAGCAGTGCTGAAGGTACTCTAACGCACGTCGCCATACGCGAAGGTGTTGCCACAGGCACAGAGGTGAGGCAGTGGACGGTAAGAGCGCCCTTGGCGGCTGCTCCTGGGAGGCCTAGCAATCTATCCCCCGCGGGGGTGACCATTAGCGATGCTACGCCTGAACTGCGCTGGGGTGGAGTTCCTGCGGCCCTGACCTACGAAGTACAGGTGTCGAGGGCTGCAAACTTTGAAACCCTGGTGCTAACGAGGGAAGTAACTGCCACCAGCTGGACGATTCCCTCTACGCAAGCGCTTGCCCGGGGCACGCAGTACTACTGGAGGGTCAGGGCGAAGGACCGCTACGGGATGGGGTCCTGGGCCACCGCGAGCTTCTACCTGAAGTAAGCGGCGATGGCGCCCTTCGTGGCGGGGGTGCCTCTGGTGCGGAACCATTCACCAGGCCGACCAAGCCATGATAGCTGTTTATATGGGCGTCAGCTGCCCAGGCTCCTGCAGACATGCACGGCGGGCACAAGGAATGTTTCGGCGGCAGAGGCTCCGCAGTGCTGACGTGGTATCTTTAGTCCTCAAGCTTTGCCCAGATATCCACCTCGTCCAGCGCCTTTGGGGAGCGCACGAAGTGGTCTGCTTGCCTCTTGCCGTTGTGCGCTGAGTAGGCCGGGAGCACTCTCTCCACGACCCAGGGGGTATATCTTAGTGAGGCCTCCAACAGCTCCGCGGGGTCGACCCTGCGGCTGTTGATCGCTCCAAACCTTATCACCAGCCGAGCGTCCTCGCGGCATACGCCGGCCACGTGCCTCCAGACCTGCCGCAGGTCGTCGGCAAACGCTTCCGGGCTTGTGTGGCTCAGCTGCCCCTCGACCCGATAGTCAGGGCTGTCGGGGCCTCCCAGGAACCAGAGCCGCAGCCATTGATCCTGCATGTAGGTTCTCATGCCCAGGTACGGAGGCGAGGTTATCACCCAGCTTACTTGGCCCATGGCCCGCACGAACCCGTAGCTGTCCGGGAGCCTGCTGTCCGCCTGGATCGCGGCCGATGCCACGGGGGGCAAGCTGTGGCCGTAGTACCTGTGAGCTCTCCTGCCTATCACCTCCAGGACCTCCACCCTGGGCGGATACATGCCTCGCCCGGTCCAGAACTGCACGGCGTAGCCCGGCTTGGGGGCGTAGGTTCTGGGGCACTGATTGGATAGATAGGAAGGCGCGGTCCTCGTGAGGGGACCATGCAGGGCTCCCAGGACGACCGCCCGCAACGCCCTTCTGGCAGGGGTGGATGCGTCCCGCAGGAGTCCCTCCCGCAGCCTGCACAGGTCATACAGCACGTCTGGGTGATAGGCTAACCTCCAGAACTCGCCCTCGGGCACGCACGCGGGCGCGGCGACCTCCTGCAGTACCTCGCGGGCCGTCGACACAACCTCATCCGGGGTGACGGCGACCAGCTTGGCCTGCGAGATCGCCACGGCCACTGGGTTGCTGTCTATGCCGGCCGCGGGCAGCCCCCTCAGGCGAGCGGCGTACAGGGTCGTGCCCCTGCCCACGAAGGGGTCGAGCACCAGCCCAGCCTCCGCGCCCGCGAGCACCGACAGGGGAAAGTCGAGCGGGAACATCGTGAAGTAGGGGCATATGGCGTTGAGGGCCCAGGGGGTCGACCTGAGCCCTGCGGCAGTGCTAGCGTGAGTCACCTTTCCCTGCCAACTGTCCCTCAGGGATCTTGAGGATACGGATGTAGGTGATTCCGTCTTGTGTCTTGTATGTGTCCCAACCCTCCCCACTTTCCCCAAACTTTGCCCTTAGGGCCTTTTTTACCAAGTTGTAGTCCATGTTCTCCATGTAGAGATGGTCCGGTATCTGTTCGCGGAAGTACTCATTCAATTTGCCCCAAGGAACCTTTCCGTACACTAGATTTCGCTGAAGTGATAGGTCGTTGCAGAATTTTTCTATCAGCAATTGCTCCAGCTTTGCTATGGGATCCTCGATGGATGCCAGGTCCGCCGCCGTCTTTGCCCCGTTCTCGCTGTACGCTGCCGTCACCTGCATTATCTCCTGTTCGAACTGGGCATTAACTTGGCTTGCAAACGTCCTCTCCGCGGGCCTATTGTAGTCGGGATCCTGCGGAGAATACATGCGCTCGAACGAGAGCACCCTGATGGGCAGCGGGTAGGACATGCCCGCCACTGAGCTCCAGAAGATGCCGTGGCCGGGGATGGGCTCGTTCAGCAGGGAGCTCAGCAGGTCATCGCTGAAGTGGGCGTTGGCCTTCTTGAGATTGATCAGGTCGGTGGCCGACAGCAGGTGGAAGATGAACCAGTTGTCTCCCTGGCTGAGGATCTCCATCGGGATGCTCCCGGGCTGCTGGGTTATGAGCACCGCTCCGAGATCGTACTTTCTGCCCTCCTTCACCCACTCTATGTAGGGGTTGATGCCCGAGATGGAGTTGTCCAACACGGACTGAGCTTCCTCTATAACCGCTATAGTGGGGATCGTCTGAGGATTGGCCTTGGTGAACTCCTCTTGGTTGTGGTTGAAGATCGTGCGCAGGATGAGGCCGGAGAGCTTCAACGACTGCTCGGAGCTCATCTGGGAGATGTCGATGATGCAGATCTTGCCCATCTTGAGGGAGTAATCGAGCTTCTCGAGGAGCAGGCTGTTGGGGTCGTGCAGCGTCCTGACGATGTTGGTCATGTTCGACCTGGCCGCGATTGCCTCAACGTCCTGGTTGCGCAGCTCCTTATCCAGCGACAGTAGGCCAGAGATCTCCTTGAGGCTGGCCTGGTTGCCATCCCTGTGGATGATGTCCACCAGCTGCTCCCATTTATCCTGAGGCATCCCCTTGAGCTTGCGGACGTTCTGCTGGTCCTGCCGGTCCGCCGACAGCGCTATGCTGATCACGTCCGCCGGGCGCAGCCGCTTGATGTTCAGCTTGATGCCTCCAGCCACGAAGGAGCCATAGAACGGGCTTGGAGCCTGCCTAGGAGTAAAGACGACTATCTTGTCCTTCAGGTCCGGCACGTCGCAAAGTCCTGGCCTGCCCTTGTCATCGGGCCAGAAGTACTCACCATCTGGGTCGAATAAGATGGTACCAACTGGTACGAGGACGTGTCCACGTTTTGCAGTGGTAGGAGTCTGCTTATAGAGCAGGCTGAAGAGGAGCTTCATCAGGTTGGACTTGCCAAAACCCGCGCGAGCGAACACAAAGGTCCTCCGCGACACGATATCTTCAATAGGGAATTTCACCAGTATCTCGGGAGATTGGATCTGCATCCAATCCTTTCTGTCCAAGTTGCTGCTGCCTTCGGCGTAGATGTACTCCCCATACGCCAGGTGACCTATTGGAGCGCCAGGGGAATTGTGCCTGGCGATCTCGCGAAGGATGTCGTCCGAGGGGAAGGCCACGGGGCTGCCCATGTGCGGCAGGCGACGGTGAGAGGCCACGAAGGTTATGCGCCCATCGCCCTGAAGCCTTATCACTCCCAGCACGCGTATGTTGACCCTGTACTTCAGATATTGTTCGCGGACGTCCTCGGGTACGCTTCTGCCATCAAAAACCGCTCTAATAGTGAACTCCTCGCCGGTACCATATGCCAGGCGCCCATCTGAGGTCATGGAGACGATCCTGCCCAGCACTGCCTCGAGCGGAGACTCAAGCTGTACCAGTACGAACTGCCCGTGCATAGGTATCCTCTGGAACCGATTTTGATAGGGCAGTACTAGGTCTGCATGGAACTCCAGGCCGCCTTCCTGAAAGCCCTTGAACACTCCTACCAGTTGCTCTTTTGGAAACAGGGTATATATCTGCATTGGTCTCTCCCGATTTTAGCGATCATAACGTCTTATCGAAGGGTCATTGTCGATAAGCCTGAATATATCCAGATCTATGGACTTGCTTCCCACGGAGTCCCTTATGCTCTTGATGATCAGGTCCTGCACCAGATGGAAGTCGAAGTCGACCAAAGCGGCGTTGTCGTGAGCTCGCTGCAGCGACAGCGGATAGAACGGTACTGGGAAGCCGTTGAGGGCGTCAGCAAGCAGGTGCCCCATGATGATGTCGGCGTCACGAGCCTGCGACTGCAGGATGTCAACCGGCCACACGGGATCGTAGGGGTGATTGCCGAACTTGGCGAAGAACATCTTCCCGGCAACGAACTTGTTCACCTCGCCGCCTTCAATGCCGGCGTCATCTCCCCGAGCGTACTCGCTCCACTTGTAGGTCTTCATCTCCAGCTCCCTGGGCACCTCCACGTAGCTCGGGAAACGATCGGTGAGTACTCCCTCCAGCCACATGACCAGCCGGTAGCGGTCCAGCACCTTGCTGCGCTTGGCAAGCCCCACTAGGTAGATCCTCCTCCTGTTCTGTCGGTACGCTTGGTCTATCGCCTCCTGTAAGCCTTGTATGTACTTGCGGGTGAAGAGGTCTCCGGCAAACACTTTGCTGCGCAGCAGGCCATCGAAGATCACCAAGGTGTCGGAGCCAAAATTATAGTTTCTTACTATCGAGAACAGGATGGCCCACTCCATGAGCTCCCGGTAGACCTGAATCCAGCTGGGAGAGACAAACTCAAGCTTGCCAGGACGAGGCATCATGGGGCTAAGATCAGACAGGCTATCTACTCCCAGATACCGCATCATCTCCCCGAGAGGGCTTGGCTTCTCGTCCCCAGGGGGTAGATGCCTTGCGTTCAGCTCATTGATATCTATGTTCGGGGTGACAGCCTCCAGACAGTACTCGTTGTTGTTCGAGTCCACTACACGGATGATCTGTATCATGTACGGGTCGAATCTAATGGCGTTGTTCCCACCATCCGTTCCCACTACGGATATCGAAGTGGTGGTCCGCGGCGTGATGGGGCGGACTCGGTTCCTCAGAGGCTGTACCTCCGCCGTCAACTGCCTGATCATCTCCTGGTCAGATATGATGCAATCCCGGATATAGCTCGAGAGTTTGCTGTAATATAACTCGTCAAGAATAGACATTAGCTTTTCTCAACAATCGTAGTAGGGCCTGCTTATAGCTCACTGGTTGACAGAATTATATACCATATTTGCTAGATCTCAACAGTGCAGTTGACCCCTCACGCAACCTTGTAGTATAAATGTACTAAATATTAGTATGGAAGGTGATTATGAAGACACGAGTGCGGTCGATAGAGGGGCGCCTGGGCGAGCTGTACGGCGCGACCTGCCTGCTGTGTGGCGGGACCCACGTGGCGTACGTCGGGGATGGGGAGTGCGAGGTGTGCGCCTGTGCTCCCTGTGGGTGTGAGGGCGTCCTGCGTGCCCTGGGCTGGCGGGAGGGCGAGAGCGCGCTGAGGGTGCTGAGGGAGATCGAACGCGACCCCGAGGCGTGGAGCCTGGCAACCTCCCCGGAACACCCGCTGCGGCCCTACCAGGTGGAGACGGCGGGGGCTATCCTGGGGTCGATCGAGCGCGGCGGGGGCGACCTGCTGGCGGTGGTGTTCTCCCGCCAGGCGGGGAAGGACGAGATGCTCGCGCAGCTGCTGGCGATGCTCCTGTGGAAGTACCGCTGGCGCGGGGGCGAGGTGGTGGTCGTGCAGCCGACGATGCAGCCGCAGGGGATGATATCGCGCCGGCGCCTGCTCGATCGCCTGCCGGGAGCTTTGGTGCGCGGGCTCTTGCGCGTGGAGGAGAACAGGGTGGCCGTGGGGAAGGCATCGGTCACGTTCCTGTCGGCCTCGCCCGAGGCCAACGCCCGGGGGAACACCGCCTCCCTGCTGCTTGTGGCCAACGAGGCGCAAGATATCTCCGCCGACCGCTGGGATGCCGTCTTCGACCCGATGGCGGCATCCACCAACGCCACCACCGTCTTCATGGGCACCGTGTGGACGCCCCGCACGCTGCTTGCGCGCCAGATGCGCTACCTCCGGGAGCTTGAGGCCAAAGACGGCCGCCGCAGGGTGTTCATGGTGCCCTGGCAGGAGGTGGCCCGCTACGTGCCGGCCTACGGGGAGAGGGTGCAGGCGCGCATCGCCCAGCTGGGCCGCCATCATCCCTTCGTGCGCACCGAGTACTTCTTGGAGGAGCTTGCGGACGACGGCGGCTTCTTCCCGCCCGCGGTCACCGAGCGCATGCGCGGCGATCACTCCAGGCAGCTCATGCCCACCCCCGGCAGGACCTACGCAGCCCTGCTGGATGTGGGCGGAGAGGATCTTGCCGCTGGGCCATCTTCTCGCCGCGACTCCACCGTCCTGACGATCGTGGAGGTATGCCATCCCGAGGGGGCGGATCTCCAGCCCGTCTACAGGGTGATGACGCGCTACATGTGGACCGGCGTCGGGCAGCCGGAGCTGCTGCCGCAGGTAGTGCACCTCGTGAGGGACGTGTGGGCCTGCCGGAGGGTGGTGGTCGATGCCACGGGGCTGGGCGCTGGGCTGGCGTCGGCCCTCAGGCGCATCCTGCCGCCGAGGTGCGTGATCCCCTTCGTGTTCACCGCCGCGTCCAAGTCGGCGCTGGGGTGGGACTTCCTGTCGCTCTGCGCCGCCGGCAGGTTCCTCGATCACGCCAACGATGGCTCCCGCGAGCAGGCGCTCTTCTGGACGCAGGTGGCGGAGTGCGAGTACGAGCCCCTGCCGGGCACCGGCCAGCAGATCCGCTGGGGAGTGAGCGGGGCAACCCACGATGACCTGCTGATGAGCGCAGCGCTCGTGGCTCGGCTCGATGCCGAGGACCTGCGCCCCCGAGTGGCCCGCGGCCATCCCCGCGCCGAGTAGCACCCACTCCTCGCCAAGGGTGTATTATAATGCGGCTAGATCTTCGCTTGATGTAGAGGGTGCATGTGACAACTACAGACGAGGCCGCTACTTATTGGCTGAGCTTGTTCACGCGAGAGACTTGGTTGGAGTCTGCTAAGCACGGCTTCAGCGTGATGGGATTCCCTCAGAGCAGGTGGACGACTGTACAAAGGATTAAGCCGGGGATTGGCTCATATGCTACCTGACAGGAACCTCTTCCTATGTCGGCCTGCTGCGGGTGATAGGAGAACCCTACCGGGACGACGCGGTTATCTGGAGATCGCAGATCTTCCCCAGCCGTCTGCCGGTTGAGCCGATCTTGACCCTGCATCCCGACCACGGTGTGCCGATAAAGAGCCTCGGGGATCGGCTATCGTACTTCCGTTCCGCTGCGAGTTGGGGCATGTATTTCCGTGGGGCTCCGACCAGAATAAAGCCCGAAGATGCCAAGGTCATAGTGGAGGCTCTGCTGGAAGCTGCACGCGACAGGTCACGTGTGCTGGATGTGGGGCAACCCCACGCGCCCAACATCCCTGGCCGTAGCGATAATGCCCCGCAGGAGTCCTCTTCGGGGAGTGTCGACGAAGCGGTCGTTGGGAAGCCACTTGCTCCCACTACTGCTGAGGTTGACCTGGGGGCAGGACCAGTGCTGGACGAGGTAGAGCAGCTGGCAGGTAGGCTCCTCTCCTCTGCCGGCAACAGCGAGAGCTCCAGGCTCCTCGAGGAGGCCGTGGTCTATGCTTTCAGGTTCCTAGGATTTCAGGCCGAGCACAGGAGTGGATCCGGAGATACCGACTCGTTAGTGTTCGCCCAGCTGGGAAAGGATGCTTATAAGGCGATCGTGGATGCGAAGTCAAGCCGGCACGAACGCGTAGCCAACGCGGCGATCGACTGGATAGCCCTCTCCAAGCATCGCGAGATGTACAAGGCAACGTACATCCTCGTTGTCGGCCCGGGCTTTGCAGGTGGGGATCTGCTTGAGAACGCGAGGAAAATGCAGGTGGCCCTTGTAACTGCTCGAGACCTTGCAGAGATCATCCGCATGCACGCCCTTACTCCCTTCTCCCTGGAGGACCTGCGGGAGCTGTTCTCCTACCCTGGTGATCCAAACGCACCGATACGTAGCCTGAAGGCTCGCGCTGATGAACTGGCGCGTCTGCAGAGGCTGCTGCCGGACATAATCAAGGTTATAGGTGAGTTCTATGGATTGGAGATCTATTCACCGGTCACTCCGGATAGCCTCCTGTACCCTCTTAGGACTCGAGGGCAGGGGAGGGTGTACACTCGGGATGAGATAGCACAGGCACTGCAGCTGCTGTCTATGCCTCAGCTGGGCATCCTCAGGCACCTGGAGGGCGAGGGCTACGTCCTGCAGATGACCTATCCCACGGCCATAAGAAGTCTGCGCGCCCTGCTGCGAGTTCTGGAGGCAGAGCTCCCGTCATAAGGGTGTGCTGGGCTGGACTAAGGCCTGGGGCTGGTGGCTTGACGCGGCGTGATGTGCGTGCCCGCCCAGGCCATCAGTGTGCATACCACCGAACGCTAGTCCCGCTGGGAGGACGTCTTCCGCCCCCACCCATGCCACACCAGGCAGGTCCTCGACGGCTCCGCCGGCCCTGGCGACCTTGGCGGCCCACAGCCAGGAAGAGAGGATGATGGAGAGGGGCAGCAGCGGCAGGGAATTCGCTATCGCCGATGGCCAGTCCACGCCCGCCCGGAGCACCACGTTCGCCAGCAGCGCTCCCAGCGGCACGCCGATCACGACCCAGACCCATAGCGGAGATACGCCCTCGTAGCTGAGCCAGTGCGCGAGCGCTAGCAGTGCCGCCGGCACCAGGCACGCTCCCGCGTGCTTGTACCACTTGTCCATTGCTGTTCAAGCTCCTTTCCCTTTGTAAAGCATCCTGGTCCATCCTGGATGTCCACAAAGGGCCCAGCAAGAAAAGTGCCTAGCTACCTTTAGGGAGCTCTATGGGTTTGCCGCCGGGGCAAGGATGCAGGCGTTGTGCACCTTCAATCCCTGAAGAGCTGTTGAGATCATCTGCTTGGCTTGCGGGAACTTGCACTGTGGCACGTGGTCTTCGCATCGGCCTGAAGGTCAGCTGTATGTCGGCCAATCACTTAGGCACGGATTTAGGGTGCATCTCCTGCCCATCTGAAGATTGCTATGTAGCGAATAGCCTTAGAGCGATGTCTGTATGGCGGCTAGTGCACGTCGCGGTTGGCGTAGTTATCCAGGCAGAACTGCAGCACCGCGTCGGCATCGGAAGAGGCGAACTCGGCGCTCTGGAAGTAGCCGAGGTATTCCCCTGCGGAGTAGTAGCTGCAGGTGGTGAAATGCCCCTTGTTGTTGACCTTGCTGGAGGCCTGCAGGTCGCCGACCTTGCCGTCGGAGAAGGTCACGCCCGTGAAGGTGAACTTCTGGTTGTTGGCGGCGGATGCGCTCACAAGCGGCAGCAGGGCCATCAGCGTGAGGGTCGCCAGGAGTACCTTGATCTTCATCGCGTTGCTCCATCAAGTACAAAAGCCTCGTCCAGTATACGAGGTGGACGAGGCTTTTGGTTTCATTTGGGCGCGGACTATTCCCCCCTGGAGTAGCCCAACAGGCGCATCGCCTCTTCGTAGTCGATCTCGCCGGCGGCCAGCCGGTTGAGGACCTCCCGTCGCTCGGTGGGAGAGACCCGCGGGGGCACTGGCTCGGATGGCCCTCCCAGCGCGGAGGCTATCTCCTCCAGGCGGTTGCGTGCGGTGTTGTAGGCGATGCCCAGCTCGGCGGCCGCACGCTGGACGTTGCCCCTGTGACGCAGGAGCACCCCCACGAACTCCAGCTGCTCGGGCGTCAGCTTGCCGATCCACCCCAGGGTGAAAGTCCCCTCGATGACTATACCGCTCTGGGGCGACGTCAGGCGTGTTACCACTAGCTCACCCCCCGTGACGGGGTCGCGCGTTATGAGAGGGTACATGTCTCCACCTCCAGATGCTTACTCACCGGTCTCCTCCGCTCGTCGCGGGGGGCGCAGGTGCCCCCATTCCCAGCTGAAGGACCCACCTGATGGTGGCTGCTCTCCCTGCTCTCCAGAGAGGTCGAACCCTACCTGGCTCCATTGTCGTAGTAAGTCGGGCGTGATGCCCACGGCTCGCATCTCCACCAGCTTGTCGGTGGGGAGCTTCCCCACGATCGCTGTCACCTCCCGCACGAAATCTGGGGTTACACCCACGGCTCGCATCTCTATGAGCTCGTCGAGGGAGACGTTGCCCAGCAGGGCCTGCATCTCCCTGATGTAGTCCGGGGAGACGCCCACAGCCTTCATCTCCACCAGGCGGTCGAGGTCGATGCCGCCGATGCTCCACGTGCCCACCGGAGGCTCCGTGCGTGCCGCTGGCTGCCCCGGAGGCTCCACCTGTGCGGAGGGTTGCTCCCGACCTTGCTCTTCGAGCGCCTCGAGCAGCTGCTCCGCCTGTTCGGGGGTGATTCTTCCCTCGGCGAGCATCTGCAGTACCTGTCTTCTTTCCTCGTTCATCTTCACATCTCCTTGTGCTGCTTGATGTCCATGCATGGCCCCGGCCGCCGGCAAGCCGACCATCACATGTGCTGGGCAAAAATTGCCATAACATGTGTTAATAATAGACATTTAAAACTTAAAAATCAACAATTTAGGATGAATTATTGCGTACGTCCAGCTCTAGATGTCGGGAGCGTAGATGTGGGTGATTGTGTGTGCATCGTGTGTGGCAGCTCTCTAGTGCGCCATGCATACTTAGCGTATCAAATCGCCTTCGGGCCTGTGAGGTAGCTATGCGGTGGGATGATTTGGGGATGCTGTGGGGTGTTGGGCGCGCCCCGCTGCTATCCTCGTCTGCGCCGGGGGATAGCAGTTGTGTTCGGGGGCGAAGAGTAAGGGGAGGTGTAGTATATGTCGGATCTGGTCATGATCGATGAGGTCAATACGCTGCGCTCGCAGGTGGGTGAGGTCATCCTGCCTGGGGAGCCAAAGTACGATGCCGCGAGGGCGGCATGGAACCTGACAACGGATCAGCACCCCGCGATGATCGTGGTGACGCGCTCGCCGGAGGAGGTCTCTGCAACGATGCGCTTTGCGGAGCTGAAGAACCTGGGGGTGGCGGTACAGGCCACGGGCCACGGCACGAGGCTGCCTGCCGATGATGCCCTGCTGCTCATCACTGCGATGCAGGGGGTGAGGGTGGATCCTGAGGCCCACACGGCTTGGGTGGGAGCCGGCACGAAGTGGAAGGCAGTGCTGGAGGAGGCGCAGAAGCACGGCCTCGCGCCGCTGCTGGGGTCGTCCTCCGATGTGGGAGCGGTGGGCTTCACGCTTGGCGGCGGCATGGGGTGGCTAGCCCGCAAGTACGGACTCTGCTGCGACTCGGTGCTCGCCTTCGAGATGGTGGACGCTCATGGCCATAGCATGCGCCTAAGCAAGGACTTGAACCCCGCGCTCTTCTGGGCCATGCGCGGTGGGGGAGGGGCCGGCCTGGGAGTGGTAACCTCCATGGAGATCCAGCTGTACCCCGTGAGCACGGTGTACGCGGGCAACCTGCTCTACCCGCCCGAGGCAGCGCACGAGGTCATGGCTCGCTGGGCCGAATGGGTCCAGGATGTGCCCGAGGAGCTCACGTCTGCGGTCGTCGTCATCAACATCCCGCCGCTGCCTTTCGTCCCTGTGGAGCTGCAGGGCAAGTCCTTCGTGATGGTGCGCGGCTGCTACTGCGGCGACGTGGGACACGGCGAGGAGCTGATCGACTCCTGGCGGGCATGGAGGCCGCCGGTGATGGACTTCTTCCACGAGATGCCCTTCCTGCAGTCGGACATGATCAGCCAGGACCCGGTGGATCCCATCCCTGCCGGCGTTACAGGCGCGTGGATGCGGACGATCAGCCACGACGCGATCGACGCGATCGCCCGCTACACCCTCCCACAGGGGGGGCCACCCACGCTGCTCTTTGCGGAGATCAGGCATGCAGGGGGCGCTATCAGCAGGGTAGGGGCCGACGAGGCGGCGTTCAGCCACCGCCACAACCCCTTCAGCCTCGAGCTGGTGGGGATCACCCCCACACCTGAGTCCCTTGAGCACTTCCGCCGGCACACGGACGATCTGAAGGCCAAGATCGCCCCATGCCTGACTGATGAGGTGTACATCAACTTCATCGACGGCGAGGAGGCACGCCGATACACGCCGAACGCCTTCTCGTCGGAGGCCTTCCTTCGACTCAAGCAGCTGAAGGCCGCGATGGACCCAGAGAACACCTTCCGGTACGGGCTGGACGTGCCTCCACTCATCTAGCGGGGAAGGCGGGAGACCGCCTCCCCAACTCCTTCTGGCAAAAAGTCGGCAAACGTTTTATCATACCCAGGGGATCAACCTTGCACACATCACCAGAAGGAGGAGCGCAATGGCACAGAAGATAAGGGTGGGGGTGCTCGGCCTGACGCACGACCACGTGTGGTCCAACCTGGAGGCGCTGGAGGGCTGCCAAGACGGTGAGCTGGTGGCGGCCGCCGACCTGCACGAGGAGCTGCGGGAGAGGTTCTCCCAGCGTTACCCGCATGCGCAGGTGTTCGACGACTACGAGCGGATGCTCGACGCTGTGGAGCTCGACGCCGTGTACGTCTTCTCCGACAACCTAGAGAGCGTGGAGCTGGTGGAGCTGGCCGCCGACAGGGGCCTGCACGCGATGGTGGAGAAGCCCATGGCCTCCAGCCTCTCGGGCGCCAACCGCATGATGGTCGCCTCCCAGGAGGCGGGCACCATCCTGATGGTCAACTGGCCCATCGCCTGGTCGCCCGCGGTGCAGCATGCCTTCAACCTCATCCACCAGGGGCGCATCGGCGAGCTATACCAAGTGCACTACCGCTCGGCGCACGCGGGCCCCAGGGAGATCGGCTGCTCGACCCACTTCTGCGACTGGCTGTACGACCCCCTGCGCAACGGCGCCGGTGCCTACATGGACTACTGCTGCTACGGCGCGGCAATGACCTGTTACCTGCTGGGGCTGCCCTCGCGCGTGACGGCCACGATGGCCCGCCTGCGCAAGCGCGACCTGGCGGCGGACGACAACGCCGTGCTGATCATGCAGCATGCCAGGGCCATGAGCACGGCCGTCGCCTCCTGGACGCAGATCGGTCACCTCACGAGCTACGAGCCCACATTCTACGGCAGCGAGGGCACGATCCTGGTGAGGGGCAAGCAGCTGCTGCTGGCCGACGCCCAGCACGACGAGGGCCAGGAGATCGAGGTGCCACAGCCCCCAGAGGGGATGCGCAACAGCGCCGAGTTCTTCCTCTCGCACGTCCGCCAGCGCAAGCCGATAGAGGGCCTGTGCAGCCCCGAGGTGGGCCTTATGACGCAGGAGGTGCTCGAGGCCGGCATCCTCTCCGCGCAGGAAGGCACCGCCATCAGCCTGCCGCTCCCCGTCAGCTACCTGCAGGGCTGGGTCTAACCCTAATTCAAAAACATATAATCTTTGGAGGCACACATGGAACGCAAGCCTTTGAAGTTGGGCATACTTGGCGCTGGCATGATCGCCACCTTCGACCATGGGGTCATCCCCAACCTGAAGTACATCCCTGAGAAGGTCGAGCCCGTGGCCATAGCCGACCCTGTGGTGGAGAAGGCCGAGGAGGCCTCCAGGCGCTTCGGTATCCCGCACGTGTTCGCCAGCCTCGACGAGATGCTGGAGAAGGTGGAGCTCGACGCCGTGGTGAACCTCACACCGATCCCTGTCCACGGCGAGACCTCGCGCAAGATCGTGGAGGCCGGCAAGCACCTGGCGACCGAGAAGCCGATCGCCACCACGATGGAGGACGCCGACGCGATCATCGAGATCGCCGCCTCCAAGGGCGTCACCGTCGTCTGCTCCCCGCCTGACATGCTCTACCCCCACTACAGGGAGGTGCGCCGGCTGGTGCAGGAGGGCACCATCGGCAAGGTGGCGTTTGCTAGGGTACGCTCCTCGCATGGTGGGCCGGGCTCTAGCTGGTGGCCCGGAGATCCCAGCTGGTTCTACCAGAAGGGATCGGGCCCGCTCTTCGACATGGGGGTGTACGGCATCCACGAGATCACCGGCATACTGGGACCTGCCACCAGGGTGTTCGCCTTCTCGGGCATAACGGAGCCCTACAGGATAGTGCGCGGGGGGCCGTTTGCCGGCAAGCAGATCGAGGTCACGGCCGACGACAACACCCTGATCATGCTGGACTTTGGGCAGGCGACCTTTGCGTTCGTTGATGCCACCTTCAACGTCAATGCCGCCAAATCGCCCAAGCTCGAGATCTTCGGCCGCCAGGGGACCATCCAGATCGCCGACCATCGCGCCATCCGCGAGGGGGCACCGCCGGTGGAGGTCTTCCGCACCGATGCCGTGCCCGGTCTTGGCGGCTGGATCGTGCCGGAGTCCTGGGGGCTGCAGATGGAGGGAGAGCGGATGAACCGCCTGGGCAGGGCGATCCTCGTGGACCATTTGGTGGACTGTGTGTGGGAGGGCAAGAAGCCGGTGCTGAGCGCCGAGCATGCCAGGCACGCGCTGGAGATCATGATCAAGTGTCTGGAGTCCGCCCGCCAGGGGAAAGTCCTCGACCTGACCACGTCGTTCTAGGGCGGGGGCGCCCCTCACATCACTCCCGAGAGGGCTTGGGATCATCGTCCGCCTTCGGGAAGCACAGGTGTGTGAGGGGTATGCCCCCCTTTTCTCCACCCAGGAGAAGGGGGGCTGGGGGTAAGATGGATCTGTCCCTCTCGCCAGGAGAAGGAGGTGAAGGCTTCTCTGTGTGTCCCCGCTGCGTATGCCGCCTGCGGGGATGAGCGCAAGGTTGCCTCCGTGAAGGTTTCTCTGCATAGGCGCCCTACCGTTCCCATCCGAGGTGGACTACCTGCTGCCAGGTGCCAGCGTCATAGCGCTCCTCGATGCCCGTGACCACTCGCTCGATCGGCTCTGCGCCTTGCTGTGGGATGATCCGGATGCGGTCCCATACCTGCAGGCCGAGGTGCGGGGGCGCTTTGAGCCTGCCCGCCTGCGTGCTGCGGGTGAGCTCCAGCAGCTGAGCGGCCGCCAGTACGCCGGCTTCCTGGGAGGAGCCGACCAGCGGGTCCACCACCTTGTGGACGCGTGCGCCCAGCTCCACTCCTGCCAGCGCCTCGCCGTAGTACACCTGCCCCCGGTAGGCGGGACTCTCCGGCAGCCCGTACACCTGCACGTAGTTGGCGGCCGGCAGCTCCTCTCGGTCGCGGTACTCCCACAGCGGGTGCCCACCATCGCCGTAAGTGGCGGCGAACTCCGCCCTGGGATCCGCCACCTGCAGGCCATCACCCTCTGGGCGCACTCTGTGGGGCACGCGCTCCAGGAGGGTCTCCATCGCCTGTAGGAGCGGTGTGCCGGCGGAGATCGTGAGGGAGGGCTGGGCGAGCAGCTCGCTGGCGTTCATGCCCTGCAGCTGGATACCCCCAAGAGCACATACCTCGGCCAAGAGCTGGCCTATGGTGCGGCTGCCCCGCTGCCAGGTGCGTGGTCGCTGGGGCCGCACGGCGCCGAGATGCTCCCAGGCGGAGACGCAGTGGATCGTTGCCCGCAGGGGGGTGCCGTCCTTCCAATGGCGGTCGATGGATGCGATCATCATCTCTGGCAGGGGCACGAGCTCGACGCCCTGGGAGGTCTGTAGTCCCCTGGAGAGGCGCACACAGCTGCCTAGCCGCAGGGCCTCTGGTAGCGCCGCGGGGGAGCTATCGCGGGGCCACCTGTCGCCGAACTGCAGCGTGACGACCAGCTCGCGGGGCTCCCGGTAGGTGTACGCCAGCACATCGGCCCCAAGGTCCACGGCCTCCTCGAGACAGCCCAGCTGCCAGGCCGACCTCTCGCCGAGGAGGTAGTCAGCGGTGGCGATCGCCGGCTCCTGTAGCTGCGTGGGGGCGGGGAGAGTGCTGCCTGTGGGCAGGAGCGTGCAGTGGTGCGTGCGGCCTGTGGCCTCGGGACGGGCAGCGTACCAGAAGATGCGCGTGGCATCGAGGCGGGCGATCGATGGCTGGGAGAAGGCGTAGTGGTCGGCGTCCTCGGCGCGATCCAGCAGCTGGGGAGAGGACCACGCACCGGTGGAATCGTTGTAGCTGCAGGTCCACACGGCGGAGGCACCCTCGCGCCGGCCGGTGATGACCAGCTGCCAGGTGGAGGCGTCGGCGCCGATGGCGACCGCCATCCCCGTGGCCGCCTGGAAGAGGTCGCCCGTCCAGGTGACGACCGTGCCCCAAGCGCCGGAGGCCGCGCGCCGGCGGACGCGGACTGCCTTGTCGCTCGTGCCGGCTGTGGGCGGACCGTAGACCCAGGTGTAGATGCGCTCGTTGGTGCCGGTGAGAGGGTACTTGGTGCCCACGGCGACGGCGTGGATGACGTCGGTGCCGCTCTCGGTGTAGACGGTGATCTCGCTGCCCCAGGACTGGGCGTTGTCGGTGCTGACGCGCGTGGCGAGCACCTGCTGCCCGCTGCGGACGTACGCCAGCATCACTTGGGCGGTGCCCGTGCTGCCGAGTGCGGGCGTCACGCTGGGCGAGATGCCCGTCGCCAGCAGGCTCCAGGAGGTCCACGCCGAGGAAGGGGCGCTCTGGGGAGAGGTCACGCGGTTGATGTACAGCTCGCCGGCGGGGGTGACCCTGGCGCGCACGACGGAGCCATCGGGCGCGAGGCAGGCGGCGAAGCGGTGGCCGGCGGAGGTCTCGGAGTACAGCTGTGAGGTGCTCGGCAGGAGGAGGCCCCAGCGCCGGGTGGAGACTATCAGCTGGCCGATCACCGGTATGGGTGCGGGGAATCTCTGCGCCTCCAGCAGGGTGGGAGTCAACGCCCTCATCGGTAGTCCTCCCGCCGGAGGGTCCTCAGGCGCTCCTCGATCGCGCTCACGCGCTCCTCCAGCTCGGCCTGCTCCACCAGCGCCAGGATGGCGCGCGCGAGGGTCGCCGCGGCCTGCGCCTGCTGGGGCTTGATCTCCTCGGCGAGCACTTCCTCGACGGCGCGGGGGAGTATCTCCAACAGGTCTCGAAGGATCTCCCTGCCGGTGCGCACGGGCAGGGGCACGACTTCCGGGCTACTTGCGATCATCTTCACGCTCGATGTCCTCCCTTGCCTTGTTGATCTTCTGCCACAGGCTGCTGCCGGCCAGGTAGCGGACTATCAGGATGATCGCCACAGAGAGCACCATGCCGTAGTCGTCGCATCCCAGGTGGACGTCCAGCAGGCCATGCAGCATGGAGGCCATCCCGAAGGTGGCCGCCACGTCCATCAGTTTGTCTCCCATTGCCTTGACTCCTTTCGGCTATGGGAAGGGGCGTCTAGGCGCAATATAGCAGAACATAGAATCTTAATCAAGTGCATACTGTAGATTTAGAAAACCTATGTGCGATACAATATCTTCGGGGGGAACCCCCAAATGACTCACAAGGAGGGTACACTTTGGCCGAGATATCTCTTGATCCTTCGATCATCCCCCACATCATGGAGGGGGGACTGTCCATCGCGCGCACCCGCACAGTTGATCAACTCGATCGCAGCGCCCCGTACGATGGCGCCTGGAACGGCCTAAACAACTGCGGGCCGGCCTGTGTGGCGATGGTGCTCTATTATACGCACGGACGCATGTTCTATCCAGATGCGATCGTCGACGAGATGCGCGGCGAGGACCACCTGGGCTACACCTCCGTGGCCGACATCGTCCGCTACCTCGACGACCACGGCGTGCCGGCCTCCGCCGCCTGGGTCGACACCTTCGACCGCTTCCGCCAGGTCCTCAGGCAGCAGGTCGCTCTGGGCCACCTGACGATCGCGCTCTTCTACGCCGACTTCGCCCACGACCAGGGAGGCCACTTCATGGTCTGCTACGGCGTGGACGATCCCGGGGCCGAGACCCGCTGGCTGAACCCTTGGAAGGGCGTGAGGCTATCGCTCTCCTGGCTGGAGGCCTGGGAGAACTTCCGCAGCTGGATGGTGCTCACCCACAAGGGTTACCACGCCGGCTACAGGGTATTTGCTGAGCGCTGGCAAGCGCGCACCATCTCAGCCCGCGTCAACCTGCGCACGGGTCCTGGCAGGACCCACAAGGTGATAGAGGTGCTGCCGCCCGGCACTACGGTGCATCTGCTGCAGTACACAGACGACGGCGAGGCGATCGAAGGGGGCTATCCCTCCACCCGCTGGCACTTCGGCACCCCGCTCATCGGCAGCAGGGCCCTGCGGGGCTGGGTGGCCGATGCCGTTCTCGAGCAGACCAGCTTCACATCCACCAGGGAGGTAAACCGATGAGCATCAAGATCACCCAGAAGGTATGGCAAGCTGCCGACAGGCTACGGGGCAACGACATGCTTCTGCTGCTGGCCCTCGCCGACTACGCCAACGACCAGGGGGAGTGCTGGCCAAGCGTGCGCACCCTTGCGGGCCGCACGGGACTCTCCGAGCGCACCGTATACAGGATCCTAGCGCGCGCTGCAAGGGCAGGCTACATCATCGTCATACCAGGAGGAGGCAAGGGCCGCAGCAACCGCTATAAGCTCATGCTGGAGGTGCTAAGAGGACATCAACCACCCAAGCAGGTACGCAGGCCCATAGCTAATCACAGCGAGCAAACCCTGACAGAAGGACAGGGTAAAGCCTCCTCAAACCCTGACAACACTGACAGGGTTTGCAACTCCCAAACCCTGACAATTGTGACACCAAACCCTGACAATACTGACACTCAAACCCTGACAGCTGTGTCAGGGAAACCGTCAAATATTAACCGTCAAAATAACCGTCAAGATATTAACCCCCCTTACCCCCCACAGCAAGCTGTGAGGGCTACGAACCCTACCCACCACCAAGGTGACAAACCCACCCAGTTGGAGGCAGACCGTACCCAGCAAAATATGCCCGGCCGGCGCGAGCGAGGGCCCCTGGCGGTGGCGCTGCACAACCTGCTCGAGGAGCGCCTGCCGCGGATCGCCCAGCACCTGCACGGTCGACCCGTCTGGTGGCGCGACGACAACACCCTAGTCCTGGAGGTGGCCACGACCTGGGCGGCGAGCCTGGTCACCAGCGATGTGCGCCGCGAGCTGGCCACGCTCGTTAGCTGGCACGCTGGCCGGCCGGTCCAGGTGGAGGTGACGAGTCCGGGAGGGGGAATGGAACTAGCACCGGCGGAGTACCTGCGGATGCGCGTGGAGCAGCGATGGCGCGAGTTGGGACTCGTCCCTGCATGATGGGCGCGGAGTCGGCAGCTAAGGGACGCGCCTGGCATAGTGCCAAGCGTCGGGACAGGCAGCAGGCAGGAGGCAATTGCAAGCTGATCCCAGACCATACCTAGCAGCGGAGGTGATAGGCATTGAGTTCCGCAAGGCAAAGGGAAGGCTCGCTCCTCCAAGCAGCCTGGGGACGAGGCTCATGAGGATGGTACAAAGCGCCCCGGTGTGTCCAAGGGGGGAAATTGCTGCGGGGTCCTTGTAGGCCGAGGTAGGCCGAGAGGGAAAGAAGCGGCTAGAACCGGCAGCGCATAGGAGAAACTACCAGGAGGAAGCATCTTGGCAGAGGAGCAAGAGGTTGTAGCAGGAAATTCGCCACCCCAACCCATTACAGGTAGGCCACGAACTTCCTGCATGGCGAGGTGGAGTCGGGTCACCTGACGAACCCCAACCCCTTACAGGTAGGGCACGAACGACCAACCCGCCATCTCCACAGCCGTGCTGGAGCGGCGTTTCAATCCCTTATAGGTAGGCTACGAACGGCCGATCATACCGCTCGACGGGGATCCTGCGAACGGGAGTTTCAATCCCTTATAGGTAGGCTACGAACGAGAAACTGGGACAGATAGAGCCAGGGAATCTTGCCTTGTTTCAATCCCTTATAGGTAGGCTACGAACGTAGGGTGGTAAGACCTTCAGGGGTAACCTCAGGCGTTTCAATCCCTTATAGGTAGGCTACGAACTGCCACACGCCGTCTGCAGGGGCAGGGGCGGTGGCAGCGTTTCAATCCCTTATAGGTAGGCTACGAACGTCCGCGAAGCGCGTGGCGAACGGGACGCGCTCGTGTTTCAATCCCTTATAGGTAGGCTACGAACGGCCCCCCTGGCTATGGGGATCTCCCGCCCGCGACGGTTTCAATCCCTTATAGGTAGGCTACGAACTCCCCCACCCAGATCTCCCGCTTCGTGCGGGAGGAGCGTTTCAATCCCTTATAGGTAGGCTACGAACGGCGCACCATTTGCGGTGCACACCCGCGGGCAGAGGTTGTTTCAATCCCTTATAGGTAGGCTACGAACGCGCGGGCTGGACGGGAAGCGCGCAGCTGCGGGTGCGCAGTTTCAATCCCTTATAGGTAGGCTACGAACGTTTTGATAGTCGTTGCTATCGATTTGATAGTCGTTTGTTTCAATCCCTTATAGGTAGGCTACGAACTTATTATCATTGACCAGCTTATCTATAGTGCTCACGTGTTTCAATCCCTTATAGGTAGGCTACGAACCCGTGTACGCAGGCAAAAGCTTCCCGCGCGGATCCGGTTTCAATCCCTTATAGGTAGGCTACGAACCGCGTCATCCGTGCCTCTCGGGTTCGCCGAGAGGCCGTTTCAATCCCTTATAGGTAGGCTACGAACCAGGATCCGCAAGCGCAGGGCTATACGAAAGGATGACGTTTCAATCCTTTATAGGTAGGCTACGAACTTGAGAGCATGAATATTACTACTACGGAGGTGACGAAGTTTCAATCCCTTATAGGTAGGCTACGAACATATCTGCGCCGCGGAGCCGAACGCACCGACGTATGCGTTTCAATCCCTTATAGGTAGGCTACGAACGTTCGTAATTGTCAGGGTGGGAAACCTGTTGCCGGGTTTCAATCCCTTATAGGTAGGCTACGAACCCCGAGGCCCAGCTCCCCACATCGGGCCCCTGGGCGGTTTCAATCCCTTATAGGTAGGCTACGAACATATTCTGGAACAATAGTTCTGCAAAATTCGCTGGAGTTTCAATCCCTTATAGGTAGGCTACGAACTTCCGGGACAAGGTGGCTACAACTGCAGCCGGACGAGGGTTTCAATCCCTTATAGGTAGGCTACGAACTCACATGTTCGACAATTATCCGCACGGGGCCGCCGAACGTTTCAACCCCTTATAGGTAGGCTACGAACTTGCGCTGCACCTGCTCGTAGAGGCCGCGCTCGGAAAGTTTCAATCCCTTATAGGTAGGCTACGAACACGTCCACTCCTAGGGCCTCAGCTAGCTCATTTGTGCGTTTCAATCCCTTATAGGTAGGCTACGAACGGGGTGCCTGGGGTCGGCGTGTCCTCTCGCCGTCTGCGTTTCAATCCCTTATAGGTAGGCTACGAACGCGCTGGCGCTCTCGGGCGCACTCCTCCGGACCGGAGTTTCAATCCCTTATAGGTAGGCTACGAACCATCGGGCACATATGTATGGTGGTAGCCCACGGCGTGTTTCAATCCCTTATAGGTAGGCTACGAACGCAAAATGGGCGGGACTGCCCAAAAGGCACGCTCCCGTTTCAATCCCTTATAGGTAGGCTACGAACGACTTCGAAAACAGGGCACACACAGCCCCCACGACTTGTTTCAATCCCTTATAGGTAGGCTACGAACCGCACTCGCCTTGCTTGCCGGGATAGGCTTCTGGATGGTTTCAATCCCTTATAGGTAGGCTACGAACCTTGCGTTGGGAGACATCAACAACCGCACCAACCTTCGTTTCAATCCCTTATAGGTAGGCTACGAACTGCAACGAAGTCTGCGAACGAAGAGGCGTCGTATATCGTTTCAATCCCTTATAGGTAGGCTACGAACAGAGACCTCCTGGCCGCGGCCGAAGCCGCGCCAGCTGTTTCAATCCCTTATAGGTAGGCTACGAACGCTCATAGCTGGGGCGTCCGGTGACGTCCGAGCATGTGTTTCAATCCCTTATAGGTAGGCTACGAACCGTCGTCACCTGCCAGCGCATGCCGGGGAGCTACCCGTTTCAATCCCTTATAGGTAGGCTACGAACGGATCCTGCGGGACGACTGCCCCGTATGCCAGGGCAGTTTCAATCCCTTATAGGTAGGCTACGAACTGACGTTTGCCATCTGCGTCTGCAGGTTTTCACGCCGTTTCAATCCCTTATAGGTAGGCTACGAACCCTCTCCTGGACCGATACGTATATCCGCTTGTATCCGTTTCAATCCCTTATAGGTAGGCTACGAACCGGTCGGACCTACTATGTAGGTCCGGACCGTTGTGTTGTTTCAATCCCTTATAGGTAGGCTACGAACGTATGACCGGCACGGGGACCTCCAGGGTAAAACCCAGTTTCAATCCCTTATAGGTAGGCTACGAACCCGGACTGGGCTACAACGCCTACCATTTCACGGGCGTCGTTTCAATCCCTTATAGGTAGGCTACGAACGCTGTCGGGATCCATCACCAATGCGCACTCGCGTGCGTTTCAATCCCTTATAGGTAGGCTACGAACCGGGGTCTACTGCGAGCTCCCCAAGCCCAGTGAGTAGTTTCAATCCCTTATAGGTAGGCTACGAACGCGAGGGCGCTGGGGGTAACGCCTTCGATCGTGGCCCGCGTTTCAATCCCTTATAGGTAGGCTACGAACATGTTCGCTCATTTCTTCCTTTCTCCTTTTTTTGTTGTTTCAATCCCTTATAGGTAGGCTACGAACAATGCGTCGATTGCGGTCGGACCTACTATGTAGGCTCGTTTCAATCCCTTATAGGTAGGCTACGAACTTCCGGTAGACAGCGGGCAGGACGTTTACGTGAACAGTTTCAATCCCTTATAGGTAGGCTACGAACGCCTAGGACTGGTGGTGTTGGGAGCACTGCTATGGGGTTTCAATCCCTTATAGGTAGGCTACGAACTCAGTCAGATCAGTCGAATACCGAGCCCCGGGTGCGTTTCAATCCCTTATAGGTAGGCTACGAACGAATACCAGGTGCAGGATGGGCGGCAGGTGCGCGTGCGTTTCAATCCCTTATAGGTAGGCTACGAACTCGTCATATCGGGCCTCGTATGTTACCGTTTGCCCCGTTTCAATCCCTTATAGGTAGGCTACGAACGAGGTTTGTCGGGAAGGGCTGGGAGGCCTACGTCGAGTTTCAATCCCTTATAGGTAGGCTACGAACTAGGCACCCGTCTTATATGTCGTCCACGGCTGCCAGGTTTCAATCCCTTATAGGTAGGCTACGAACGCGGGACCCCGAGCGGCGGGCGGCTCCCGACGAATACGGTTTCAATCCCTTATAGGTAGGCTACGAACCGAAGCGGCAACAAAACTTGCAGAAGAACTAGATTTGTTTCAATCCCTTATAGGTAGGCTACGAACTCGGGAAGAACAAGCGCGAGTACTGGACGCTTGTCGAGTTTCAATCCCTTATAGGTAGGCTACGAACATCCTGCCGAAGATGGAGCGCAACCTGCCACCTCTCGTTTCAATCCCTTATAGGTAGGCTACGAACCTGCTACGTAGTAGGTGTTGTCTTCGGTCTCCACCTTGGTTTCAATCCCTTATAGGTAGGCTACGAACCGTACATCGCCAGCACGCTGCACGCCGACAGCAGCAGTTTCAATCCCTTATAGGTAGGCTACGAACACGTCCCCTGGATCACATCGCCGTTGAGTTTCAGCGTTTCAATCCCTTATAGGTAGGCTACGAACGGAGCCCGACGTGCTGCTACGGATCCCGCACCCGCGTTTCAATCCCTTATAGGTAGGCTACGAACCTGGATACCCTTGCCGTATTTCCGGGAACCGACTTCCCGTTTCAATCCCTTATAGGTAGGCTACGAACTTGCCTTCTTTTTGCATTAGCGCATCAGCCGCACCGTTTCAATCCCTTATAGGTAGGCTACGAACTCCTATTTACAACGCAAACAGAGATTTGTACACCCGCGTTTCAATCCCTTATAGGTAGGCTACGAACGCACTGGAGGGATGTCGTGAGGATGCTGGAGGACGAGTTTCAATCCCTTATAGGTAGGCTACGAACTCGGGCCTGCTGCATTGGTGCGACTGTCGAACATCAGGTTTCAATCCCTTATAGGTAGGCTACGAACTAGGGGGGTGCTTGTGCTTATCTACATGTTTGTTAAGCGTTTCAATCCCTTATAGGTAGGCTACGAACTTGCCCTTGCCGACCTCGTTGCGGATGTTCGTGAACGGTTTCAATCCCTTATAGGTAGGCTACGAACTCTGTCTCAGGCTGCTGCTCATTTTGCTCAGCTTGCGTTTCAATCCCTTATAGGTAGGCTACGAACCCGACATGGAGCCTCTGCTCGTCACAGCCCACATCGAGTTTCAATCCCTTATAGGTAGGCTACGAACGCTGGACGCAGGGCAATCCCTCGGACACCATCCCGCAGGTTTCAATCCCTTATAGGTAGGCTACGAACTCGCACGGGGAGCTGCTCTGCGTGGGCCCCGGTGAGGTTTCAATCCCTTATAGGTAGGCTACGAACCGACCCGCCGATGGAAAAATGCCTCGGGCGCGGCAGGTTTCAATCCCTTATAGGTAGGCTACGAACGCGTGCACAATGGGAGACAGCTACCCAGCGGGGGCGTTTCAATCCCTTATAGGTAGGCTACGAACCGTCGACATTCGTAAGAAAATTTGGTTCGTAGCCCTGTTTCAATCCCTTATAGGTAGGCTACGAACGTCGCCAGCGCTGTAGAACCCCTGTTCAGGCGTGCCTGTTTCAATCCCTTATAGGTAGGCTACGAACGACAAACGTCCTCCTCAGGTTCGAGCATGGAGATGCGTGTTTCAATCCCTTATAGGTAGGCTACGAACTGCGCGGGCATATCGCGCGGCCAGGCAGGACGGACGTTTCAATCCCTTATAGGTAGGCTACGAACGCGCACTGCGACCGCAGGCAGGACCGAGATCCGCGTCTGGTTTCAATCCCTTATAGGTAGGCTACGAACAGAACGGCCCGAAGCGGCTCGGCCGCCCGCAGCAGAAGTTTCAATCCCTTATAGGTAGGCTACGAACTCGCGTGCACCCGGCTGCGCGGGCATATCGCGCGGCCGTTTCAATCCCTTATAGGTAGGCTACGAACGGCCTATCCCGCTCGACGTATCTGGAGCGCCGACGACGTTTCAATCCCTTATAGGTAGGCTACGAACCTGCCAGCAGAGGCTCTCATTCCCCTGCTGAAGGTCGGTTTCAATCCCTTATAGGTAGGCTACGAACGTAATGTATATGGTCGTCAAGAGCGTCCTCCCCCTCAGGTTTCAATCCCTTATAGGTAGGCTACGAACCCCATATCCTCATATATATGCTCTATATCCTCATCAGTTTCAATCCCTTATAGGTAGGCTACGAACGCCAATCCTCGGGCAGACGGGGGATGGATGGCGGCCGTTTCAATCCCTTATAGGTAGGCTACGAACGGGCAACGACATCTTCAACCAGACGACCGAAATCAGTTTCAATCCCTTATAGGTAGGCTACGAACATCCAAGCGGACACTCCAGTCGCGGAGCGTGCGTTGT
>NZ_JANZYQ010000021.1:0-31645 GCF_059335935.1 Thermobaculum sp. T2p | reverse complement strand
GCGTGCGGAGGAGAGACTTCTACTCCCACGCCGGTCCAGCAGGCCGCAGCCAGCCCCACGCCCACCGTGGCCCCTACCCCAACGCCCACCATGGCCCCTACCCCAACGCCCACCCAGCCACCTAGGCCGACGCCCACCCAGCCACCTAGGCCGACGCCCACGCCGACGAAGAGGCCCGAACCTAAGCCCATCCGCTTGGTGGGTAGGGGTAAGGACGTCCGAGTAGTGCGTGTGCCCTTCCCAGTCAGCCTGATGACGATTTCCCACCGCGGCCAATCAAACTTCATCTTGACTGTCCATTCTGGGGGAGAGGAAGAACTCTTGGTGAACGAGATCGGCAACTACGATGGGGTGAGGCCGCTCTTCTACGATGGAAGAGTGCTGCTTGAGATCGAGGCCGACGGTCAATGGTCCATAGTTATCCGGGCGATAACGCTCTCGGACAAGCCGATCATGAACCTATCGGGGAAAGGCGATTACGCCACCCCACTCTTTACACCGAATCCACGCGGCGAGCAGATCTACCTAATGCAGCACTCAGGGCAGAGCAACTTCATTGTATACCTGCACTGTGAGAGCGGGAGCTATCTGATAGAGAACGAGATCGGAAGGAGACGGGACATCGTGCTTGTGGACTTCGGGAGCGAGGGAGTCTGTATGTGGGAGGTGCAGGCTGACGGTCGCTGGAGCATTCAACTGAGGAGATAACCATGCGTCGTCCCCACACGTTTGGAGTGAACCGGACTGAAAGATGCGGTGGTGGTGAGTAGGTTGCCTACAGCCGCTCGTTGATGAGGGCAGAAGATGGTCATCTAGAGGCTTAGATACGCATTAGAGAGTGCGTACACTCCGAGGTTGCAGCTTGGGAATGGCCTTGGGGGTTAGAAGGACGGATCGAGAGATGAGGTCATGAGATCTTCCCGATTTCCCGATTCTTAAGGGACCGGGAAATCGGGAAAAACTTCCTGGTGGGTTTTTTTCAGGGAGGGCTCTACATGCCACCATCGCGTAGTGAGGGTGCTTCCCTGAGGAGTGCTGCCTTGGGGCCTTACCCGGTGCGTAGAGGGCGGCATGCTTTCATCTCCCGGAGAGATAGGTGTGTGGTGAGGGCGATCCCTTTGGGAGGGGAGGTAGGGAGCGGCTATTGATTTGCGCTTTTGGCCTGTGTGGCGGCCTGTGTGGCCTCCCTGGGAGCATCGGGCATGAGGGTTGCAAGGAGCAGGAGGACGAGCGCTACTGTCGCCAGCAGGGCGGCACCCAAGCGGGAGTAGTCCCACAGGTTGCGGTAGAAGGTCCAGTCATCGGGGATGGTGGTGGGAGTCCACGATGCTATACGTGTGTTGATGGGTCGATTGACGAAGAAGTAGATGAGCAACATGCCGAGAAAGCAGAGCGCGCTGATGGCCGTCTGCACGAGGGCGCGTGGGCGCTTGCGCAGGGGCAGCAGGAGCAGCAGGCAGGTGATCAGGCCGAGCAGCTCGGCGGTCGTTCCTGTCAGGGTAAAGCCTCCATAGAACGATTGTTGTACGGCCAGCCACTGGGTGCTGTCCAGCCCTCTCTTGCCGGGGATCTCCAGCGCGTGGGCGAGCGCGAGGCCGAAGGCGATCGCGGCGGACAGGAGGTTGATAAAGCGGATCCAGTTGATGAAGCGCAGCAGGTTCTCTCTCAATTGATGGTTCCTCCAGGCAGTAGCTGTATAGCAGAGATTATACGCTTGCTGGTGGTTTTTTGCAGCAGGTGAGGGGTGGCCGGCACCAGCCGGCCACGTTGTTGAGGGGTAATGGTGTGGTTGTGGGGGTTACTTCACGCCAGATATTGGGTCAGGGGCGGATCGGCGCGGCGTTGACTTCGCCTCCGACCATGAATCTGATGCGCTCGCAGATGTTGGTGACTCGATCGGCTATCCTCTCTAGGTTGTGGCTCACCCACAGCAGGCGGGTGGCCCGCTGGATCGTCTGGGGATCGGCCAGCATGAAGGCCAGCAGCTCGTGGTACACCTGGTCGTACAGGCGGTCGATCTCGTCGTCCTCTCCCCATATCTCCTGCGCCTGCGTGAGGTCTTGGTTGACGAACGCCTCGAGGCTGCGGCGGAGCATGCTGCAGGCCTGCTCGGCCATCTTCGGGATGGTGACCAGGGGCTTGAGCGGCGGCTCGCTAGCGATATCTATGCTGATCTTGGCGATGCCCTCGGCGTAGTCGCCCATCCTCTCCAGCTCGGAGGCTATATTGAGGACGGCAGCTATCTTGCGCAGGTCTCCTGCGAGAGGCTGTTGGGTGGCTATCATCAGCAGGACGTCGCGCTCGATCGCCTCCCGCCGGGCGTCCAAGAGGTCGTCTCCCTCTATCACCTGGCGGGCGAGTGCAACGTCGCCCGTCTTGAGGGCCTCCACGGAGCGGGTGATCGCCTTCTCGACCATGCTGCCGAGCGTCAGCATGGAGTCCTGCAGGGCGTTGAGTTCGCGTTCGAAGTGCTCTCTGGGCATGGGATCTCCTTCGCTTCTTTTCATCTCAGGATACCATCGGGCCTTAATGGCCGGCTGATGCGTGCATTAAGATTCCTTAAAGCTCCTACCACACCAGCGAGTAGGTGGAGAAGCTGCGGGTGCGTGCGCCGCTCCGCCTCTCGAAGGGCCCCCAGATGGCGTAGGTGATGGCCCTGGCGCCCGCGGGTCCTTGGGGAAGATCTCCCCCCTCCCCCTGCTGGTTGACGAAGAGCACGCGCCCGCTGGGGTCGAAGCAGGCGCCACAGAACTCCGAGTCGTTGGTCAGCGTGCGTGCGAAGTCGTAGATCTCGCCATAGGGGGTGAGGCCCCGGATGTACTGTTCACCGGGACTGTCCTCGCAGAGGAAGATGTCGCCCGTCTGGGGTACGACCACCATGTTGTCGGGGTTCTCCAGCGTCTCCGGTCGGACCGACTCGTAGATCAGCGTGAGCTTCTCCCTGTGAGGGTCGTACTCCCACACCTGCCCGAGGTTCTGGCTGCCGCCGGTGGTGCAGTCGAAGTAGATCTTGCCGTCGCCGACCCACATGCCCTCCTGGCGGTCGAAGTAGGCCGCTCCCTTGTCCTGGGCCTGTATGCGGGTGGGCGTGAGGCCGGGCACTCGGTCCTTGCGGGCGTCGGTGTCGTCCTCGTGGTCGGGGTCGTCGACCGGCACCCACTCGACGTCGTAGGGCACGCCCACGATCCTGCCGGTGTCCATGTTGGTGTGGTGCTCTCCCTTGATCTTGAGCGCCTCCAGGCGGCCGCAGCTCTCGGCGAGGTCGCCCGGCTTGCGCGGTCTCCTGCTGGGGATGTAGCGGTAGAGGCAGGCGCCTATCTCGCCGAGCACAGGGTCGGGCTCGATGCTGCGGTCCTCGGTGAGGTAGAGGATGCCCGCGTGCCAGGCGGCGGCCTCGTGCACCAGCCTGCCGGCGGCGGGTATCGGGACCGCCTCGACGGGCCCGCCGGCGCGGGAGTCTACCTCGAAGATGTAGCCGTGCTTCTTGCCGCTTGCGCCTCGCTTGACGACCTCCTCGCAGGTGATCCAGCTGCCCCAGGGGGTGACGCCTCCCGCGCAGTTAGTGGATGTGCCCCCGAGGATGGCGTAGCTCTCCACGACTCGGGGCTCCCTGCGGTCCTGGAGCTCGACTATCAGCTTGGTGCAGCCGCCGTACATCTGGGGGTCGTACTCCAGCTCGGGGGGCGCCACGACCTTCGCTTCTCCTGGTCTCTCTCGATTCTCGTGGTTACGTATCAGTGCGATTCTTCTGCCTCCACGGCTCCTGGCTGGGAACGCCCCCATGGCATCGAAGATGCCTGGTGTGAGCTGTCCATCCGACATGGGCATTCCTTGCCAGGATATGATGGCGTAGTCGAAGCCTCTCGGCAACGCCAGGTCACCCTTGGGCTCAAGCGGGCCATAGCCCGTCACGCGTGGTGGCGTCTGCCCCAGGGCGACTCGGAGGCCGAACGCCCCTATGGGGCTGGCCATCGTGAAGGCTGCTGCGCCCGCAAGACCCGCTCCCAGGAACTCCCTGCGGCTTATCCTCCTGCGCTCTCGACCATCTCTATACTGCTCAACTGCCATCTGGCTAACTCCTCTACTATCTTCTCTAGCTGCTCGCTTGCCTGAGGATCGGAGGCGGACCCTTCGAGGTAAGGCATGGTGCGCTGCAACAGCCTGAAGTTCTGCTGCGGGATGAAGATTGCCTCGTTCACCTGCTGCATCCTGGGACACCTCCTGTATCCTTCGTCCTCATGATAGCCTGCGCCCTTAAGTGGGAGTGCACCCACAGTTAATGGCAGCATAATGAGGACATTAAGGATTGCTTTGCTGGGTGGCCGCAGGCAGCGTGAAGGTGAACCTTGCCCCCTTGCCTGCACCCTCGGACTCCGCCCAGATGCGGCCCTTGTGGGCGAGCACGAGATGCTTGGCGATCGCCAGGCCCAGACCCGTGCCGCCGGCGGATCGCGCTCGGTCGACCTTGAAGAAGCGCTCGAAAAGCCTGTCCAGCAGCTCGGGCTCTATCCCCACGCCCGTGTCCTGCACCGTCACCGCCACCTCCCCGTCAAGGGAGTAGACGCGGACGGTGATCCTGCCGCCTGGCGGTGTGAACTTGATGGCGTTGTGCACGAGGTTGATCACCACCTGTTGGATGCGCTCGGGGTCGGCCAGCGCGAGGATCTCAGCCTGCTCCGTGGTGACCTCCAGGGCCACGCCGTGGCGCTCCGCCTGGGGCCGCAGCCTCTCGGCGCCCGCGCGCACCACCTCCACCAGGTTGACGGGATGTATGTGGAGCTCCACCTTACCGGATTCTATCCTCGAGAGCTCCAGCAGCTCCTCGATCAGCTGTGCGAGCTTGTCGACCTCGACGTGCATGCGTGCCAGGAAGTCGCGTGCCACCTCCTCGTCCTCCAGCGCGCCCTCCTCGAGCGTCTCCACCAGCGACTTGAGCGCCGCCACCGGCGTGCGCAGCTCGTGGGAGACGTTGGCCACGAACTCCTGGCGGATCGTCTCCGCCCGCCGCAGCTCCGTGACGTCCCGCAGCAGCAGGAGCACCTGCGCCCCTGAGCCGTTTTCCCCCGGGATGGGAGAGGCCAGCGCGTCTATGAGACGCCTGTTGCCGTCGCTTCCCAGCTCCAGCAGGCGAGGCAGCCTCACAGGCCCGTTCCGACCGATCGCCTGCCGCACGAGGTCCGCCAGCTCGTGGTCGCGGATCACCGCCATCACCGACCTGCCGCGGACGTCCTGCTCGCGCGTGCCCAACAGCTGCTCCGCCGCCCTGTTCATCGCCTGCACCTCTCCGCGAGAGTTCGTGATCAAGAGGCTGTCGGCCATGTAGCTGAGGACCGCAGACATCCTCTCCCTCTCGCGATTGATCGTGCCGATGTAGGAGTCGAGGCTCTGGGCCATCTCGTTGAAGGCGCTGGCCAGCTCGGAGGTCTCGTCGCGGCCGCCGATCTCGATGCGCTGGTGCAGCCGGCCTGCGGCCATCGAGCGCGCGGCGGCCGTCAGCCGTGCGATGTTGGAGGTGGTCGCCCTGGCCACCACGAGCGCCAGGAGGACCACCAGCACGATCGCGATCGCCGTGGCCGCCCCCACCACCGTGACCACCCGGTTGAGCGATGCCCGCACGTCGCTGATAGGCATCGCGACCCGGACCACCCCCAGGGTGTTGCTGCCGCTGCCGACAGGGACCGCCACGTAGAGCAGGTCCTTGTCGAGCGTACGACTGTGCCGCATGCTCTCCCCGAAGCCGCTAGCGAGCGCCTGCTGCACCTCGGGACGCGACAGGTGGTTGTCCATGGTGGCGGGGTCGTGGTCGGTGTCCCCGAGCACCCGGCCGGTGCGGTCGATGATGGTGATACGGATGCCCGCCGCCCTGCCGACATGCTTGGCGAAGACATCCATGCTGGAGGTGTCGCCCTGCTGCAGCTGTGGAGCCACCTGCTGGGCAACGATCAGCGCCTGGCTCCTGAGGTCCATCTCCAGCTGCTGGAGCTGCTGCTGCCGCAGGTAGTAGGCAAGGTACACGCCCAAAGCCAGCAGCGCCAGGGCGATCAGCAGGACGTAGCTTGCAGCGATGCGCCACTGGATGCGGGTGAACATGGAAAGCCCCTCGCTAGCCCGAGAACCTGTAGCCCACGCCGCGCACGGTCTCTATGCGCTTGGGATCGGAAGGGTCGTCCTCGATCTTCTCCCGCAGGTTGCGGATGTGCACCGGCACCGTGCGCACGTCCAGCGCCTCGTCGTATCCCCACACCTCCTCCAGCAGCCGCTCGGCGGAGAAGACTATCCCCTTGTTCATCACCAGGAAGGTCAACAGGTCGAACTCCCGCGGAGTCAGCTGGATCACCTTGCCCCCGCGCTTGACCTGGTGCATCGCGGGGTCGATCTCCAGGTCGCCAGAGACCAACTTCTGACGCCTGCTCTCCTGCTGCTGGCTGGAGATCTCGGCCATGATAAGGCTGCGACGCCGCAGCAGCGCCTTGATACGCGCCAGCAGCTCCCGCATGCTGAAGGGCTTCGTGAGGTAGTCATCCGCCCCCAGCTCCAGCCCGACGATGCGATCCACCTCATCGGTCTTGGCCGTCAGCATGATGATCGGCACCGAGCTGCGCTGTCGCAGCCGCCTGCATACCTCCAAGCCGTCTATCTCCGGCAGGAGGATATCCAGCACGACGATGTCGGGGTTCTCCTCGGCCAGCTCCAACGCCCTCTTGCCGTTCTCGGCGGTGAGCACTTTGTAGCCCTCGCGGCGGAGGTTGTAGGCGATCGTCGTCAGGAGGGTAGACTCGTCCTCCACAAGCAGCACTGTCGTCACTTTCCGCTCCCCTTAGAGCTGTTCTCGGTAGACATATTAGCATGAATCCCCTCTACAAGTGATTGTAACCCAAACACCTCCCAAGACGCACACTTGTCCTCCCAGCTATGTGCCAGCTAGGCGCCAGCAAAGAGCGAGAGGATAACATCAGACTGACTACTAGCAGGAGAGTTCACACATGCAAGGCATACTAATGTACAAGATGAGGTCAGGGTGGAGTTTCATGCTCCTCACCTGGATCCTGCTTGCCGCACTGGCGGCACCAGCAGGGAGCACCAGGGCCGCATCCATCTCCCCCAGCAACTACGCCAGCACGACCGCACCGCTCAACCTCCGAGCCGGTCCAGGCACCTCCTACGCAGTGCGCAAGCTCATCCCCTGCGGCATGGAGCCCTACGTGCTCTCAGGGCCCTACAGCACCTACTGGTACAAGGTGCGCTACATGGGACTAACCGGCTACGTCCACGGCGACTACCTCGCACAAGGCAGCGCCGTGGGCACTCACCTCTGCAAAGGGACTTATGCCACCGCGGCCTTTGGGGCAAGGGTGCGCAGCGGCCCAGGCACCAACTATTACGTAAAGTTGACTGTCCCTCAGGGCAGACAAGTAAGCGTGATCAGTGGCCCCTACAACGGAGCTTGGTACAGGGTAAGCTATAGGGGCGTGATGGGCTACGCCTATGGTGGCTTGCTCCGCCAGGGCGAAGCCGTCAGCGTGACCAGGCTGGACACCTCCCGCAAAGTGGTGGCGCTCACCTTCGATGCCGGCTCCGACCGCGGGTACGCCGCCCAGATACTGAACACCCTGAAGGCCTATGATGTGAAGGCTAGCTTCGGCGTCACCGGCAAGTGGGCCCAGGCCAATCCCGACCTCATCAGGCGCATGGTCAACGAGGGGCACACGGTCTTCAACCATACCTACAGCCACGGGTCGCTCACCGGCCACTCCACGAGCACCGGGCCCCTGACGTACGCCCAGCGCGCGAGCGAGATCCAGAGGACCGAGAGGATAATCAAGGAGATATCCGGCAGGAGCCCTAGACCCTTCTTCCGCCCACCTTACGGCGACTACGATCGATCCGTCCTGGTCGACCTGCGGACCCTGGGCTACAAGCTCAACCTCATGTGGACGGTGGACTCCCTTGGATGGAAGGGCCTCAGCAAGCAGGCGATAGTCCAGCGCGTGCTGGAAGGCGCCCAGCCCGGGGCCATCTACCTCTTCCACGTAGGCTCCCAGTCGCAGGACGCCGCCGCGCTCCCACAGATCATCCAGGGACTACGCGCAAGAGGGTACACCTTCACCACCTTCGACGCCTTCTATCGCTGACAGCGCCCCTACAGCGCCCTAGCAAGTGCCTCACTCCCTTTTTCCCGATTTCCCGATTGTTAAGAGACCGGGAAATCGGGAAAAAGGTTGATGTCCCAGGACCGCTTTCAGGTGGCCTCGGGCCTGGGAATGCCGCCAGAGGGTACCACCTGCTTGATTCAAGGGGTTGACTTTGGAACGCCGGCGAAGTACAATCAGGCTGTGAATTATGTGACTGATAATACTTATTTGGTCAAGAAATATAAGATTTGTGATCGCGTGCGTGCTACAGGGCTTTTCGCAGGCAACGGGCGCAGCGGATGGCGGGGACGAGGGTGGAAATGTCGTAGGCAGAGGAGCTTGCCAGGGCGCGGCTCCGTGTTGGTGGAGGGCGTGAGATGACCAAGCAGACGGGTGCCCGCGGCAGGCGCCGGGCAGATCCCCGCAGGAGGAGGGAGCGCGCCGAGCGCATCCTCGATGCGGCCACCGCCTTGGTCGAGCGCTGGGGGTTCGACAAGACCACCATGGAGGACATCGCGCGCGAGGCCGGAGTCGCCAAGGGCACGATCTACCTCCACTGGGGCAGTCGCGAGGACCTCTTTATGTGCGTGCTGCTGCGCGAGTGGCTGCAGATGGTCGAGGAGCTTCAGCACCATGTGTGGAGCGATCCTGAGGGGTTGACCCTCCATGGCCTGGTGAAGTACAGCGTGCTGGCCACGCTTCGACGGCCGCTGCCTAGAGCGCTGCTCCTGACGGATTCTCGCACGCTAGGAAGCATCGCCCGCCACGAGTACCTGCGCGAGGGCTCCCTCATGCGCCGGCGGATGGACTTCCTGCGGGAGCTGGTGGAGTTCCTCCGCGAGGAAGGCATGGTCCGCACGGACCTCTCTCTGGAGGAGGTAACCCACACGCTGGGAGCGATCTCCATCGGCTTCATGACGGTGGAGCACTTCTGGCCCGAGGGCGTGACCATCCCGCTTGAGAGGCAGTGTGACCTGCTGGCGGAGGCCACGCGGCGCACGCTGGAGACGGGGCGCCAGCCGACTCTGGAACACAGGGAGAGGATGGTCCGCTTCCTGGAGGAGCGTATAGGCCAGATGATCACTATGGTGAAGGCATATCTGCAACAGCATCTAGAGGAGGTAGACGATGGGAGCGCTGATTGACGTCCAGGGGTTGACCAAGAGTTATGGTCGCAGCAGGGGCATCGTCGACCTGACGTTCCAGGTCGAGGAGGGCGAGATCTTCGGCTTCCTTGGGCCCAACGGTGCGGGGAAGACGACGACGATCCGCACGCTGATGGGATTCCTGCGCCCGACGGCCGGGCGGGCGACGATAGCGGGGCTGGACTGCTGGACGCAGTCGACGGCGGTCAAGCGGCTGGTCGGCTACCTGCCCTCGGAGTTCGCGTTCGACGCCAACCTCACAGGAGCCCAGATCCTCTCCTACCTGGGGCACCTGCGTGGCGGGGTGGATCGCCGGTACGTGGCGGCGCTCTGCGAGCGGCTGGACTTCGACCCCAGCAAGCGCTTTCGCGAGTACTCCCGGGGTAACCG
This sequence comes from Thermobaculum sp. T2p, assembly GCF_059335935.1. NCBI lineage: Bacteria > Bacillati > Chloroflexota > Chloroflexia > Thermobaculales (SeqCode) > Thermobaculaceae (SeqCode) > Thermobaculum (SeqCode) > Thermobaculum sp. T2p. The sequence goes on along the minus strand of NZ_JANZYQ010000021.1, from coordinate 21,978 downwards.
GCAGAAGCTGGGAGTCATCCAGGCGTTCATGCACCGGCCCCGCCTGCTTATCCTGGATGAGCCCACTGGAGGGCTCGACCCCCTCAACCAGCAGGAGTTCTACCGCATCCTGCGGGAGGTGCAGGCGGAGGGCGCCACGGTGTTCCTCTCCTCACACATCCTGCCGGAGGTGGAGCGCACCTGCCACAGGGTCGGCATCGTGCGCGATGGGCGCTTGGTGGAGATCAACGAGGTGGACGAGCTCAAGAAGCTCCGCCAGCAGACGGTGGTCGTGACGTTCAGCAGGCAGGTGCCCTCGGACGAGTTCGCCTCCCTGCCGGAGGTGGAGGGCTTGAATGTGGAGCGCGATGGCCGTGAGCTGCACCTGCAGGTGCGAGGCGGCGACCTGAGCGCTGTCATCCGGAAGGCCGCTGAGTACAACGCCCAGAGCATCACGGTCCAGGAGCCCAGCCTTGAGGAGATCTTCATGCGCTTCTATGAGCCCACGAGCGTGACCGCCTAGGAGGTGACAAGATGCTAAGATCCGTATGGCTGAAGACGATAAGGGATCACAGGGTCGCGGTGATCGGCTGGGGCGTAGGCCTGGGGCTGCTGCTGTATGCGCTGTACGCTACCGCCGAGCAGGCACTGAGGGGTGGCGTGGCGGAGATCTACCAGTCCTTTAGGTTCTACGCAGAACCTGTAGCGATCGACACCGTTCCAGGGTACATCACGTTCCGCGGCACGAGCGTGCTGATCCCTACGCTGCTGGCGATATGGGTGCTGCTTATGGGGGCAAGGCTGCTGCGCGGGGAGGAGGAGCGGGGCTCCATGGACGTGCTGCTCTCCTACCCGCTGGGGAGGATACGGCTGCTGCTGGAGAAGCTGGCCGGCGTGGCGGCGAGCATCCTCCTGATCTGTCTGATCCTTGCGGGATTTGCGATGTTGGGGCAGGCCAGCGCTCACGAGGCCGCGGACTACGCGCGGGCTCTGGGAGCGATGCTCAACGTCTGGCTGTTCGAGCTGTGCGTGCTTGGAGTGGCATGCTTCCTGTCGCAATTCCTGCGGACGGCCGGCGCGGCGGCTGGCTGGACAGGAGGAGTGCTGCTCGTGATGTTCATGCTCGACGCCGTGGGCCGCACCGTGGAGGGCGCAGGCTGGACGCGCTACCTCTCGCTCTACCACTATTACAACACCAACAAGCCACTGATCCCCTCGGTACCTGCCGACTGGGCCTCACTGGCGGTGTTGGTCCTGGCCCTGCTGGTGCTACTGGTGATTAATGCCTGGGTCTTTGCGCACCGAGACCTCGGCGGCGTCGTGCTGGACCTCTCCGTAGGAGGCCAGAGGGAGGAGAGGCCCCTGGAGCTCCTGGAGGCCGCTTGGGGCTCGCTCTGGCTGCGGTCGCTGGGATGGCGCACGCTGAGGGCACGGGCGCTTGCGATCCTGGCGTGGATTGTCGGCATCTGCGTGGGCTACGCCGGCCTGCTGACATGGATGTTGCCGAGGCTGCTGGATGCCTTCCGCAGGATCGTCGCCGAGGGAGGAGTGGTAGGCGAGCTGTTCAGCGGTCGGGACATCGCCACCAATCAAGGAGTGATCAGCGCTGCGCTCTTCGGCTTCCTGCCGGTGCTGGTCAGCTTCTATGCGCTCACGCTGGCGGCCTCCTGGAGCCGCGACCTCGACAGCGGTCGCATGGAGCTCGTGATCGCCACGCCGAATCCTAGGTCCCGGCTGCTGCTGGAGCATGCGGCGGCGGTGACCCTGGCGACGATCATCATGCCCGTGGTGCTGTGGCTGGCGATCCTGCTTGCGGCGTGGGCTGTGGACCTGCGGGTAGACGTTGGCAAGCTGGCGGCGGCGTCGGCGGCTATCTTTCCGCTGGAGCTCATTGCTGTGGGACTAGTTTACCTGCTGGCTTGCAAGCTGCCATCGGGGGCGGTGATGGGCCTTGCGAGCGCCTTCCTGCTGGTCTCCTTCCTAGGGGAGTTCCTCCAGCCGCTGATCAAGCTGCCGGGCTGGCTGATCGGCCTGTCGATCTTCCACCAGTACGGCACGCCGGCAGTTACCGGCATGGAGTGGGGAAGTTTCCTGGCGCTGCTGGCGATCGGGTTGGCACTTCTGGTGGCTGCCGTGGTCGCCTTCGGCCGCACCAGCCTGGCAGCCCGCTCGTGAGGGGCCGTGCAAGCGCCTGGCAACCCTTGTCGTGCGCCAAGCATGTGCCCCCCACATCCACGTTCGGGAAGCGGCGTCAGGTGCGACGACTGGGTGGTGATCGCCAGCCCCATAATTTCAGTTGGCCGTTGCATGTACCATCATGGTGATGGTCCTGCGAGCAGATATCGATTGGAGGTGTCGGAAGTGCTGGATCTGAAGGTGCGGCCTGCATCCCAGCAGGATGTGGAGAAGCTGTGCCAGCTGTGCGCCCAGCTGGGATATCCCTCCACCGCCGAAGATGTGGCCACAAGGCTGGAGCGCATCTCCTCCCTGCCCACCCATTGCCTGCTGGTGGCCGAGATCGATGGCGAGGTAGTGGGCTGGGTGCACGCCTGCGAGGAGCTCACGCTGGAGTCGGGTGCCTGTGGGGTGTTGGCCGGCCTGGTGGTGGACGAAGCGTACAGGAGCAAGGGCGTGGGAGCGCAGCTGCTACGGGCCGCGGAGGAATGGGCCAGTCGCCAAGGCTACGGGCGCATGGTCGTGCGCAGCAACATCATCCGGGAGAGAGCACACCGCTTCTACGAGCGCCAGGACTACAGGCTCATCAAGACCTCCAGGGTCTTCGATCGGCGGTTGGAATAGTTGTTCTGGCATGTATCTTGATGCAGTAGTCGTGATCGCGCCTAAAGGGTCTACCTATTGCAGGGGAGTAGCTATGAAGGCTCTGGACTGCGAGTGCGGAGAGCACATCGAGGCAACGAACGACGAGGAGCTGCGCATCAGGCTGCGTGAGCACCTCAACTACTACCACCAACAGGGAGAGGTCTCAGACCAGGAGCTGGAGCAGCTAATCCAAGAACGGGGCTACGAGGCCTAGGCCAGCCCTCCGGCAGTGCCCTAACACAAGGGCCTCCTTGCCCTTGCTGGAGCATCAGGCCCTCTTGGGCCATAGGGAGCGCCTAGCCTCTTGTGCGCCCCGCAGCCAGCGCCAAGAGCGACCGGCCATCGCACGGACTGCCATCACAAGGCAGGTTCCCTTAGCCACACAAGCGTGCCCACACCTCCTGTTTGGGCACGCTAACTTCACGTGCCCCCTGGCCCCTAATACTCCGCTTCAGCTCTACGCCTCAACACGCTCCCCAAGGGCAGCGGCGCCCAGAGGATGCTAGGGCAGCTTACGGGGAAGTCCTCCCAGAGGTATAGTCCCACACCTGCAGGTCAGGGAAGTAGCTCCAAAGCCTCTTGTCCCGGGTCAACAGCATGTCGGCTTGGGCTTTGGCGTGTGCCCTAACCAAGAAGTCGGTCAGGATATGCCCCCTCAGGCTCATCATGTGGCCACACCCAGGACAGGTAACTTCAAACCTATGGCCACAAGAGCACTGTATCTTTTGGCCGCGATCCGCAAGATATGCCCTCCAAGCTCTGCTAGCTAGCCACAGCGCCTCCTCGGCGGGCTCCTCCACTTCCAACTCCAGGGAATCCACAAAGGCCATAAGCTCTTCCCGCGACTCGAAGGCGGCCATGAGCTCTGCAAGGACCACCGAGGAGATGACTAATGCCCCCCGAGCTGAGGCCCCCAGCAGGGCATCTCTGGCCGCAGCACGTGCCCGAAGATCGCCCGCCAGCAGGTCAAGCAGCGCGCAGGTGTCGATCGCCACCCTCACTCATCCTCTCCCCTTACCTCGCGCAGGAAGGCATCCACAGAGCCATCAGGAAGCCGACCCTCCAGATACCCCTCCCAGCGCTGTATCCTCTCTGGGGAAACCCTCTTGCGCAGCAGGACCTCGTCCCCTCGCACCACGAACTCCACCTCCGAGCCCTCCTTGAGCCCCAGGCGGTGCCTTACCTCCTGGGGCAACGTTACCTGGCCCTTGCGCGTGACCCTGGGCATAGGCAACCTCCTAAGCAATACTACATAAAAATTACCACATGGTAATACCAGTTATGTAATACCACATATACCACTTATTGGCCACAGGGAGCGAAGAGCAGCAGGAGCTCTCCCATTCATCCATTTCCACCGGCGTGAGAGGACGATAACCCCGACACGCCGTAGCTTACAAATGTAAAAATCCGCTAAGATGCTTGATTTTAACAGAACATATGTTGTATAAAGAACTTAAGTTCTTATAAAGGAGGGGTTCATGAACGACTTCGCTGAAGCCATGGCGCACCAGTCCGACTCCGAGGTCCTCCAGGAGGCCTCACAAGACCTGCAGCAGCTTCATGCTCGCCTGCGCGATGCCGTGGAGCGTTACCGCCAGACGGTCATAGCTTCACATCCAGACATCATCCCCGAGCTGGTCACGGGCACGACCATCGAGGAGGTCGATGCCTCTCTGCAGGCCGCACGCGCTGCCTACCACAGAGCTATAGAGAGTGCACGGCAAGCCTCCCTGCGGGTGCTTCCACACACCAATCCCGCAAGGGCAGCCTCTCCCCCTGCTGATGTGCGCTCTGCACCTGCTATCGCCAAGATCGCCTGGGCTCTAGGCAGGCGTGGGCGCTAGGGGGCACAGGATGAGCATGTGGCAACCCTCAGGGAAACATCCCAAGAGCTCCCATAAGGATGGGCGCTCCGAGCGCCTCTTGCGCTACAGGCAGTACCTCGACTTCTACCAAGGCATCCAGTGGGAGGCACCCCAGCGGGCGGGCGAGAAGCGCCTGACGTTCAACTACGCACGCGTCTTCGTCCACAAGGCCGCCTCCTACCTCTTCGGCAAGCCTTACAACCTGCAGGTGCCAGCCTCCGAAGAGATGCCGCCTGAGCGCGCCGCCGAGGTGGAGCGCCTGCTGAAGGCCACCTACGAGGCCAACAACCTCTACGCGCTCGACTACGACACCGCCGTCGATGCAGCAGTCCTTGGCGATGGCGCCTTTCGCATCCTCCCCACCGAGGAGGGCGTGCGGGTGACCTCTGTCGATCCCCAGGCATTGGACGTCCAGGCCGACCCGCTAGACTTCCGACGCGTCCTCGCCGTCACCCACACCTACATCGTCGAGGAGCCCATCGATCATGGCTTGTGGGCGGGCAACGGGCTCTCCGGGGAGTTCACCGAGCGGTGGACTGACTCCGAGGTGACTCTGGAGGTCGATGGCGCCCACGTCGCCACCCTGCCCAACCCACTGGGGTGCATCCCCTACGTCATATTCCCCAACGCTCGCAGGCCGTTCTCCTTCTGGGGAGAGTCCGACCTGGTGGACCTCATTGAGCCGGCGCGGGAGCTCAACAAGCGCATGTCCGTGCTGGCGTGGGTGTTGGAAGTCTCAGGCAACCCGATCGCCGTACTTGAGAACGCCGAGGCGGACGGTATCCGCGTGGGACCGGGGCAGCTCTGGGAGCTTCCAGCCGAGAGCAAGGCCTACCTGCTCGATCTACTACAGGGAGGGGGCGTCAAACTCCATATCGAGTACGTGGACCTGCTCTACCGCGCACTGCACGACATCGCCGAGACCCCGCGCACGGCCTTTGGGGACTCCGGCAGGGTGATCTCCGGTGCAGCGCTCGAGGTCGAGATGGAGCCCCTGGTCCAGAAGGTCGGCCGCAAGCGCCAGATATGGACCGGCGTCATCCAGGCCCGCAACGAGCTTATCTTGCGCTCCCTGGAGCTGCTGGGGCACGGCTCCATGGCGCCCTACAGGACGCTCGTCCAGTGGCCCAGCCTGCTGCCGGAGGATCGCTCCCAGACCGTTCGCGACGAGGTGGCGCTCGTGGAGGCCGGCATCCACTCCCGCCGCCGCGCGATGGAGGTCCTGGGCGAAGACGACCCAGAGGCGGAGTACCGCCGCGTCGTGGAGGAATCCCTATCCCCTGAGGACATATTCCAAATACAACAATACAGATAGGAGGTTTTATCATGGCCCTTACCAAAGCTGAAGCAGCCAAGCTCACCAACGACATGCTAGTAGCCGGAGTCGTGGAGACGATCGTCCAGGAATCCCCTGTCCTGCGCTACCTACCCTTCATGGAGGTACAGGGCAACGAGTTGCGCTACAACCAGGAGGCCACCAATCCCGCCGCCTCCTTCTACGACGTGGGCGACACCTGGACAGAAGCTACCCCCACCTTCAACAGCCGCACAGCTGCCCTGCGCATCATCGGCGGCGATGCCGACATCGATGCCTTCCTCCAGCAGACCTACAGCAGCGTGCAGGACCTGGAGGCCGCCATCATCGCCGAGCGCGCCAAAGCCGTCGCCTACGCCTTCTCCGACTCTTTCTACAACGGCGACTCCACCGCCAACCCCAAGCAGTTCGACGGCCTCAAGAAGCTCATCACCTCAAGCTCCCAGATAGAGGACCTGGGAGCCAACGGCGGCAACCTCACGCTCGACGCAATGGATTCCTTCCTCGACCGTGTCAAGCCCGGCAGGCCCGACGTCATCCTCTGCTCCAAGCGCACCCGCAGGAAGCTCAACTCCCTGCGCCGCGCCTCCGGCTCCGTGCTCGAGACGGACGTCGACCAGTTCGGCCACCACGTCCTCTACTACGATGGCATCCCCGTGGAGGTAGATGACAGCATCTCCGACTCTGAGACCAAAGGCACAGCCAACAATACCTCCACCATGTACGCCGTCAAGTTCGGCTTCCAAACCGGCCTTGTGGGCATCGAGAACGGCGGCATCCAGGTCGAGGAAGTAGGCATGTTGGAGACGAAGAACGCCCGCAGGTGGCGCATCAAGTGGTATGTGGGACTAGTGCTCTTCCGCGAGATAGCCGCCGCCAAGATGGTCGGCATCCTGCCCTAGGAGGATACATACATGGTCACGCGTGCTGACATACGCAACCGACTGCGGTGGGAGCTGGGCGACGAGAGCTTGCCATATGCCTGGAAGGATCAAGAGCTCAACGAGTACATCGATAGCTCCGTCCAGCTGCTGACCACCCACGTACCCCGTACGCGCTGCAGGGTGATCAACCCCGACCCATCAGACGGCGCCTACTACCTACCCGATGACTGCATCGGGCCTCCCTGGAGGGTCGATATGGACGGACAGGTGCTGCCGCCCAACGCCTACTTCCTGCCGGATGACCACATCCTCATGCTGGAACCCATGGGTACTCGCGGCGTGCGACCGATCGCGGTCACCTACCCCGCATGCATCTTCCCTCCCGGGGACGACACCACTCCCCTGGGCATACTCTACTGGGAAGAGGAGCCTCTGCTATGGCTTTCGGCCTACTCAGCCCTCTGCTCCCTGGAGAGCAGGCGCCAGCGCGGCGGCGTCATGATCCGCAAGGAGGTGCCCTCCATGGAGATATATGCCCAGCGCTACAAGGACTGGCTGGAAGCTCAGCCTCGCAAGATGCGCTGCAGCTTCCTCAGCACCGCATGGTAACCAAACAGCAACCTAACGGGAGGGGCACCAGCCCCTCCCAATCTTCATTAAATTAAGGAGATCGTCATGCAAGACACCCTACAGCTAGCACTCGTCATCGCCTACGACCCAGCAACCCGCAAGGCAATCATCCAGTCGTTGGACTCCGACGGCGGAGCCCTCTCGGCGTCAGTTGCCGACCACATACGTGACGAGCACCTCCAAAGCTACTGCCTATCGGTGCAAGCGCCCACGGGCGACCCCCTGGTTATAGCCTCCATAGGCGGATCACCATCACAGATGGTGATCCCCGGCAACCCCGCAACAACCTCATCGCTGTTAACAACCAGCATCCCCTACACTACTGGTGCACCCTGGCAGGACGTGCTCTCGGCATCTATAACCACCGATGCCCCCTCGCGGCTGTGGATCGCTCTGCAGCTTGAGGGCTACACCAGCACGCAGGCTGCCTCCGCCCTGGAGGTACGCATACTTGCAGGTACCTCCCAGAGCCGAGTCGCCACCTACGGCTCCCCCATGGCGGGCCTGCGCCAGGCGTTCACCCACTCCTCGGTCATCGCCGCCGCAAGCGGCACCCGCAGCGTGCGCGCCCAGGTGCGTAACCTCATCTCCGGCAGCACCGTCACGCTCACCGGTGGGGCAATGGTCATCCTCCCCCTGCACGAGTAGGGGCCGTGGGAACATGAGGGCCCTTATGAGAGCGCTTCTGGCCCTACTTCTCAACGCTGCCAGCAACCTCAAGAAGCTGCGGCATCCTAGTAAGTGTCCCCTGTGTCCCCACGAGGGCAGGGGCACGAAGCTGCTGTCTATCCCCCGCCACTCTCGATGCCTAGAGTCTCGGGATCACCCACAGGTTGCACCCGCCCCCCAGCTCCCCGTGGGTACCTTGGCAAGCGTAGTGCTGTGAGGAGAGCATCTTGTGGCACCTGCCACAGAAGGAGGGAGAGATGAACAGGCATAGCTTAGGACAACTCACATCGGCGCTCATGAGGATGTGCGTGGCGGTGACGATAGTCGCCGTGCTGCTGATGCCCGCCTCACCGGCCTCCGCGGCTCGTCCGGACGTGCGGCAGACGCTGCTCCGCTACGCCCGAGACACCTGGGCCTCGTTTGTGGCGATGACCGATCCCGTGACCGGCCTACCTGCCGACCGGCTCGGCATAGACGGCAGCCGCAGCGTGCAGACCTCGACCACCAACATCGGCGCCTACATGTGGAGCACCGTGGTCGCCGAGAAGCTGGGCATCATCAGCCATCGGGAGGCCGTGGAGCGCCTCTCGCGCACGATCAGCACCCTGGAGCGCATGGAGCGCTACTGGCCGGGAGGGCAGTACTACAACTGGTACGACCATCGCACGGGCGAGAAGCTCACCGTCTGGCCCGACACGGGCGAGCCCCTGACGCCCATCCTCTCATCGGTGGATAACGGCTGGCTGGCCACCGGCCTGCATATCGTGAGCAATTCCGTGCCGGAGGTCGCCTCCAGGGCGCGGGCGATCTACGACAGCATGGACTTCGGCTTCTACTACCGGCCGGAGGTCAACCGCATCGCCTTCTACTACGCCCCCAGTACGGGCGAATCCCCCTGCTGCTACGACACCATCGTCAGCGAGAGCCGAATCGCCAGCTACATCGGCATCGCCAAGGGGGAGATCCCACAGAAGGAGTACTTCGGAGCATGGCGGACCTTTCCCGACAGCTGCGACTGGAGCTGGCAGGAGACACGCCCCGTGGGCTTCTACCGTACTTACTACGGCGTGAGGGTGTTCGAGGGAGCCTACGAATACGCTGGCATGCGCATAGTTCCCAGCTGGGGAGGCAGCATGTTCGAGGCGCTCATGCCGGCGCTGTTCCTTCCTGAGGAGCGGTGGGGGCCTCACAGCTGGGGGGTAAACCATCCCCTGACGGTGCGCGCCCAGATCTATCACGGCCTACATGAGGCCCAGTACGGCTACTGGGGCTTCTCCCCGGCCAACAAGCCCGAGGGGGGCTACATGGCTTACGGCGTGGACGGCATCGGGATGGATCCTAGTGGGTACCCTTCCAATAACGACGGCACGCTGATCGACCACGGGTTCCCCGGCTGCCCCGGCAGGGAGCCGCAGCCCGATCCTCCGCCTTCGGCCTACACCAACGGCGTGGTGACACCGCACGCGGTGTTCTTGGCGCTGCGCTGGGCGCCCGAGGAGGCGATGCAGAACCTTGCCAACCTCGAGCGCGACTTCGATATCTACACGCGCTGGGGCTTCCGCGACTCGGTGAACGTGGACACGGGTGTAGTATCGCCCTACTACCTGTCGCTGGACCAGGGGATGATCATGGCGGCTATCGGCAACGCGCTCGAGCACGACATGCTACGCAAGGCCTTCGCCACCACGGAGTTTAAGCAGCGGGTGAAGCCGGTGATCGCCATCGAGAGGTTCAACGCCTCGCCCATGCCGTAGCGCAGCCCATCGAAGCCAGGGGAGGGTGGGGTGTCCTCCCCTGGTGCCCAAACCTTTTAGATACCCTATAGAAGATTCAGCTCCCGGTTGGGCACCACCTGCTGCACGGGCCTGAGGTGCGACGAGCTGGCTGTAGCGGCGTAACGCCAGGGACTCCTGGAGCGATTACCTATATTAGAGGGTATTAGAGGGCGGGATTGCAGCCCTCGGCAACACCAGCAATTCCACATTTGGGAGAGACATAATGCGAGTATTTCTGACCGGCGGCAGCGGCGTGCTAGGGCAGCGCCTTATACCCCACCTGAGGGCAGCGGGGCACGAGGTGGTGGCGACCGCACGATCGGCCTCGGGCATGGAGCGCATCCGTGCGCTTGGTGCCCAGGCGCTGACGCTTGACCTGCTCGACCCGCAGGCAGTACGCCGCGCAGTGCTCGATGTGCGACCGGAAGCGATCCTACATGAGGCCACGGCCCTGGCTGGCGGCACGGACTTTCGGCGCTTCGATCGCACCTTCCACGTGACGAACCTCCTGCGCACCCAGGGCACAGACAACCTCCTGGCTGCGGCTAGAGAGGCTGGGACAAAGCGCTTTGTGGCCCAGAGCTTCGGGGGGTGGACGTACGCGCGTACTGGAGGGCCAGTGAAGACCGAGGAGGACCCGCTGGATCCTCATCCGGCGGCGTCGATGAGGGAGACGCTCGATGCTGTCCGCTACCTGGAGGATGCCGTCACGCATGCGGGGGGAGTAGCACTCCGCTACGGGTTCTTCTACGGTGATCCCAGCGACGTGCAGGTGGGGGCCGTCCGCAAGCGCCAGCTGCCGCTGGTGGGTAGCGGTGATGGCATGTGGTCGTTCATCCACCTGGAGGATGCGGCGGCCGCCACGGTGTTGGCGTTGGAGCGCGGCAAGTCCGGCATCTACAACATCGTCGACGACGAGCCAGCTCCCGTCCGGGAGTGGCTGCCGGTGTTGGCGGAGGCGGCAGGGGCAAAGCCGCCTCTGCGGGTGCCGGTGTGGCTAGCACGGCTGCTGGCTGGAGAGGCTGTCGTGCTGATGATGACCCAGATCCGGGGGGCCTCGAACGCCAAGGCCAAGCGAGAGCTGGGCTGGCAGCTGCAATACCCCAGCTGGCGACAGGGCTTTCCGGCTTCCTACGCCACGCCAGGCCCCACCTGATATCTCGCGGCCCAGTTGATCGATGATCGAGCGCCAAGGCGGTGGCAGGTCACAGCGATATCCCCCGCTCCAAGGACAGCTGCAGAGGAGTGACCAGGTGCGCATCGCCCTACAGCGGCTTGGCAGACCTCTCGAGCATGCGGTAGCCTTCGAGGAGAGCCTTGGTGCTCATATGTATGGCAGGCAGAGGACCCCGAGTGGCGCTCTTGGTGAGGTCTTGGCACCGTCCGTCCTGGAGCCGAGAGACGGAGTGCGGGCTTATCCTCCCGCCTCGGGGGCGTGGGAGATACCCCCACCTGGCCATGCAGGCCACAAGATCCAGGGTGCGTCGCGGCACCTCGATGTAGCCGATCGTCGTCATGCTGCCGGGGCAAGGGCACTGCACCAGTGCCTACCATGTCCTGAATGGGTGCTAACTCAGCTGTCCAGCCGAGAGAGGGCGGGCGAGACCTGCGGGCAGGAACCTAGCGCTTGAACCGTGCCGAGGTGGGAGAGGGAGAATTTATCTCTGCTACACACCAGGGGCTCTTGACACGGCCAAAATATGTAAGTATCCTACATATTAACCTTGAGGAACTGCAACAGGAGGAGCAGTGATGAGCCAGGTAGAGATTCCCGGATATACCTATGGACAGCCCTCAGTGCAGCCTTCTCCCGTATCGATGGAGGATTTGGAGCGCATCCAGTCCTGTCTGCTGTGGTCGGATGAGGACGTGCAGGCGCTGCGCAGGGCAGGCGAGATCCTTGGCCCGCGCAAGGAGGAGATCCTCGACGTGTGGTACGGCTTCGTGGCGTCGCAGCCTCACCTGCTGGCCTACTTCTCGCGGCCCGATGGGCCCAGCCAGGAGTACCTGCAGAGGGTGCGTGCCCGCTTCGGTCGCTGGATCGAGGACACCTGCAGGGCGGAGTACGACGACGCCTGGCTGGCCTATCAGGAGGAGATCGCCCAGCGGCACTTCACTAAGAAGAACCAGACCGATGGCACGGCCGCGGAGGGCACTCCCCCCTACATCCATTGGCGATACATCAACGCGCTGGTGTACCCTATATACGCTACCGTGCGGCCTTTCCTGGAGCAGAGCGGAGAGCCGCCCGAGATGGTGGAGAAGATGCACCAGGCCTGGCTGAAGGCTGTGCTACTGCAGGCCACGCTGTGGGCACGCCCTTACGCCAAGAACGAGGCCTGGTGAGGAAGGAGTTTGTGTTGAGGAGAGTGATCGCGCTGCGTCATGTTCCCTGGGAGGACCTGGGAGCTTTCGAGCGTCACATCGTGCGCCTTGGGGCGGAGGTGGAGTACGTGGACCTGTTTGCCGGCGATACGCTGCCGCCCACAGCTGATTTCTCCGCCCTGTTCGTAATGGGAGGCCCGATGAGCGTGTACGAGGGAGAACATTATCCCTTCCTCCTGCAGGAGGTGGAGTTCATCCGCAGCTGCCTGGAGAGTAGCGTGCCGATCGTCGGCGTCTGCCTGGGCAGCCAGCTGCTTGCAGCGGCGCTCGGCGCCAGGGTGTACCCCAATCCCCGTGGCAAGGAGATCGGTTGGGGGGAGATCATCTCCACCCCCAAGGCAGCCAGCGACCCCATCTTCTCGAGGTTCGCTCCCAGGGAGACGGTGCTTCACTGGCACGGCGACATCTTCGACCTGCCACGGGGAGCTGTCCCTCTGGCCAGCTCGGCGGTGACCCCTTGCCAGGCATTCAGGTGGGGCGAGAGTGCCTGGGGCATCCTATTCCACGTGGAGGCGGACGACGACCTGCTATCCAGGTGGCTGAGCGAGCCCCAGATGGTCGCGGAGGCCAGCGCGCAGGATCCCTCCCTGCCGGGGGCGATCGCGCGGGAGGCGCACCGCCACTTGCCCCGGCTAGAGACCTTGCAGGCGGCCGTGGTCGACGCCCTGCTGGAGCCAGTGGAGGGTGAAAGGTGGACCGCTTGGCGATGACCTTCCTGCGGCTGGGGCAGGCGATGCGCGCCCTCATCGCCAGGGAGTCACACGGGGAGGGGCTGACGCCAGCGCAGGCCCAGACGCTCCTATTCGTGCGGCACACGAAGAGCTTCGCAACGACGGTCAGCAATCTCGCGTTGTGGCTCGCCAGCTCGCACGCCAGTGCCGTGGGCGTGGTGGACTCCCTGGAGCGCAGGGGGCTGCTGCAGCGGGAGGTCAGCGACCACGACCGCAGGGTCACGCTGCTCCGCCTGACGCCAGAGGGGGAACGGGTAGCCTCGGCGCTAGCTCGCTGGGGAGATGCCCTCTCAGAGGCGCTGGCCGATATGACGCCCGAGGAGCGGCGTATCTTTGAGCGGGGGCTCGGCCGGGTACTCTGGAGCCTGCAGGAGATGGGAGCGCTCTTCGTGGCGGAGCCTTGCCGGGGATGCACCTACTTTCGGGAGAACGCCTCCCCGAACAGCCTCACGCCCCACAGGTGTGCGCTGATCGACGCCTACCTCTCGGAGGAAGAGTCGCGTAAGCTGTGCCCCGACCACACGCCAGTGGCAAATCCTATGGGCAAATAAGTCAGGGGTCTCGCATATCCGGCCAATAAGTTGTATAATAAGTAATCTCAACGGCGAGGCCGCTGGGAGTTGCTCGGTCCCGTTGTGACCGAGCTTATTTATTTTATATCGGGTCAACGCAGAAGATAACGAAAAGGAGTTCTTAATGGTCAACGTCAGCACAGCAGCAAAGGAGATCCTGCAGGGCGTGGAGGTCGCCGAGGGCGATGTGCTCCGCCTTGAGGTGCTCAACACTGGCGAGATCGGCCTGGTGAGCGGCAAGGCTCAGTTGGGCGATCAAGTGATCGAGCACGAAGGGCAGGAGGTGCTCCATATCTCCGAGGACGTCAGCCAGGCGCTCGACGGCTCCACTATCGACCTCATCGAGACGCCAGACGGCATCCAGCTCGGCCTGGTGTTCAACGATGAGGACCTAGCGGGCGACGAGTTCCAGGCGCAGTAAGTGATCACAGGGAGGGGCATAGCTTCTCCCTGCGCCAGCTCCGCCCTTTTGCCTGCACCGGCGGTGCAGATATACTTTCCTGGCCTTCCGAAGGTCACCTGATAGTATCCGACGAAGGCAGTACTAACATCCAAGGCACGTCATAGGTTCCACAGCCAGTAACTCCCCGTCATCTTAGTATGCCTCAGCTGTAGTGCCCTATTTCTTTTGCCCGATTCCCGGTTTCTTAACAATCGGGGAATCGGGAGTTACACACAACTTCCACTCCTCTAGCTCCTCCCCAGCGTTAGATAATCACCTCGGGAAGGGTGCCAGATAGCCCCCTCTCTGGAGCTTATGGGAGGGACTTTCTCTCTTCTCCAGGATGTGTCGACCTCCAATCCTGTAGTACCCCCCGGGGGTCGACACACCCACTGCCTGCCCTAACTCCGCATTCCACCTATGGTTACCTCCATCGCTCCTCATAAACACCCTATTTTGGTCCTCATTACCCTCTTGCATTTTCTGCGCATTCCACCTATACTTTCCTTGGGTTCGTAGCCTACCTATAAGGGATTGAAACTATATAACGTTCTAGCAGTAGTTCTATCCCCCATTCAGTTCGTAGCCTACCTATAAGGGATTGAAACTTTGCAAATTCTTATACTAATCAATCCTTGTTTCGCGGTTCGTAGCCTACCTATAAGGGATTGAAACTCTGTGTTCTTTGACCCTGGGCAGGTCTTGATGTTGGGTTCGTAGCCTACCTATAAGGGATTGAAACGCGCAGATGACGCACACGATGAGGAGCTCGAGAGGTGTTCGTAGCCTACCTATAAGGGATTGAAACAGGCGATGGGTGGCTGCAACAACGTTTCCAAGCCCGGTTCGTAGCCTACCTATAAGGGATTGAAACCTATCGTGAGCTTTGACACCATAGCCTCACAAAGAGGTTCGTAGCCTACCTATAAGGGATTGAAACGCGCAACGGCCGGGAGGTGAGGGCCGGCGACTACTGGGTTCGTAGCCTACCTATAAGGGATTGAAACTCTCGGCCGTCACCGCCATAGATCCTGTCGTTACCATGTTCGTAGCCTACCTATAAGGGATTGAAACTGTGGTGGATGAATTTGTACGAGGCTTTGGCGTCGGGAGTTCGTAGCCTACCTATAAGGGATTGAAACTGCCCGGCTACACGGCCTCCCGACACGCCCGCGCCAGTTCGTAGCCTACCTATAAGGGATTGAAACATCTTTCCCCTGACGAAGAAGCCGCATACTGGTCAGGTTCGTAGCCTACCTATAAGGGATTGAAACGCAGGAGGGACAGGGGATGGTCAAGGTCTACGTCCGGCGTTCGTAGCCTACCTATAAGGGATTGAAACAGGGTTTTCCCCACTTGACACACAGATTTTTTCCTGGGTTCGTAGCCTACCTATAAGGGATTGAAACCGGTTGTTACCCGAGATGGTACGCGCTTGGGCAATAGTTCGTAGCCTACCTATAAGGGATTGAAACGCAATTACAAGTGCTAGTGAAGAGGCTTAATATCAGGTGTTCGTAGCCTACCTATAAGGGATTGAAACCCAACTGACTCAATACCCAGGGCGCATATTCGGCGCCCGTTCGTAGCCTACCTATAAGGGATTGAAACAGGTGGGGTCAATACTACGTGACAATTGACTGGCTGGTTCGTAGCCTACCTATAAGGGATTGAAACCCAACTGACTCAATACCCAGGGCGCATATTCGGCGCCCGTTCGTAGCCTACCTATAAGGGATTGAAACGAAGGGGAGGGCGATCGCCAGGGCGAGCAGGATGCCGTTCGTAGCCTACCTATAAGGGATTGAAACCCACCCGCACTGGCTGACCTATGTCCGCACAATCTACGTTCGTAGCCTACCTATAAGGGATTGAAACACTACTACCGCTACCAGCGGGGATGGCCTCCTGGTCGTTCGTAGCCTACCTATAAGGGATTGAAACCCGCACGCACCGACCTCGCGGTCTTCCCCGCCATGAGTTCGTAGCCTACCTATAAGGGATTGAAACGCTCCCGCAGCTTCCTGCGGACCTCTTTGGCGGTCTGTTCGTAGCCTACCTATAAGGGATTGAAACACCTCGGCAACCCCTCCTCCGACGCCTCGAGCAGGCGTTCGTAGCCTACCTATAAGGGATTGAAACAAAAGCTCGACGCATTGATCTCATGATTGGTCATAAGTTCGTAGCCTACCTATAAGGGATTGAAACCCCAACACGTGCAATGGCGATACCGACCGGCCGGCAGGTTCGTAGCCTACCTATAAGGGATTGAAACGTTACGCCCACACCCACCCAGGTGGCAGTTGCCTCGTTCGTAGCCTACCTATAAGGGATTGAAACGATCTCCGGCCGGGTGGAGACAGTGAGGCTCCTGGGGGTTCGTAGCCTACCTATAAGGGATTGAAACTCTCGGGTAACAACCGTGATAACCGCTTAGTGGGAAGTTCGTAGCCTACCTATAAGGGATTGAAACCCACCTCGAAGTCACTGCCTGCAAACTCCCTCACGACGTTCGTAGCCTACCTATAAGGGATTGAAACTCAGTAATGGTGATGCCGAGCGGTGGAGCGACCGCGTTCGTAGCCTACCTATAAGGGATTGAAACCAGATCTTCTCGTACCCATGATGGCTGTGATAGTCCCGTTCGTAGCCTACCTATAAGGGATTGAAACTGGTAGCATTGCCGACCTCGTCGACAAATAGGACTACGTTCGTAGCCTACCTATAAGGGATTGAAACTACTTTCAGCGCTTGTAGTTGTAGGTCTTCTGGTAGGTTCGTAGCCTACCTATAAGGGATTGAAACGGGCGTGCTACCGATAGTGGCCGCCCCCGTATCGAAGTTCGTAGCCTACCTATAAGGGATTGAAACAACCACCACTCGGGGGAGCGTGCGAGACGCAGGATCGTTCGTAGCCTACCTATAAGGGATTGAAACCGATCCGGATCATGGTTTCACCTCCCTCTCTCACGCTGGTTCGTAGCCTACCTATAAGGGATTGAAACCCTATAAACCGCTCGGGGTGACTCGGGCAGAGCTGAGTTCGTAGCCTACCTATAAGGGATTGAAACCGCAGAGCTCCGCCCGAAAGAGGTTCAGGGTCACGCGTTCGTAGCCTACCTATAAGGGATTGAAACGGCTGATGCATATAAGCAGAAGCTTTTGGGGTGATGGTTCGTAGCCTACCTATAAGGGATTGAAACGTGCCTTTCCTTCTTGCGTGCCTACGGTAGTGGTGGTTCGTAGCCTACCTATAAGGGATTGAAACAAGAATAGTTGGCTGGACGGTCTTCGCGCTGGTGCTGGTTCGTAGCCTACCTATAAGGGATTGAAACGCCAAAACGGCGCAGAATCTCCTCGACCTGCTCCTGGTTCGTAGCCTACCTATAAGGGATTGAAACTTCTTGAGGATGGTCGCAAGGGGTTACGTGACCACTGTTCGTAGCCTACCTATAAGGGATTGAAACGCTGAATCCAGGGGTATTTTTATGTCCGCAGAACTGGTTCGTAGCCTACCTATAAGGGATTGAAACCTACTTGAGACTGGCGGATACTTTGTTATCCTTAAGGTTCGTAGCCTACCTATAAGGGATTGAAACTCAGGCAGCGTCTGGCCACCACACGCGGCGTGGTAGGTTCGTAGCCTACCTATAAGGGATTGAAACTGGCTGTGTCCGCCGCGGTGGTGGCGCTGACGCAGCTTGTTCGTAGCCTACCTATAAGGGATTGAAACGCGCTGCGGAGATCTACTTCGACGGCACCCAGTACGGGTTCGTAGCCTACCTATAAGGGATTGAAACAAGAACACAGACGACTGGCTAGCGACCTGGATAGTGCCGTTCGTAGCCTACCTATAAGGGATTGAAACGGAGCTGGAGTCCTTCGGAATCGTCTTCGACTACGAGTTCGTAGCCTACCTATAAGGGATTGAAACCCCTCAGGTGTCCCTGCCATACGTAGCCGTAGCGCCGTTCGTAGCCTACCTATAAGGGATTGAAACGCTGGTGGGTGGCCACCTGGCAGGTGCAGCCGGTGGCGTTCGTAGCCTACCTATAAGGGATTGAAACTCAGGCAGCGTCTGGCCACCACACGCGGCGTGGTAGGTTCGTAGCCTACCTATAAGGGATTGAAACGGCGCGGAAGCAGTTCCTGCAGGACGCTCAGGCCGCGTTCGTAGCCTACCTATAAGGGATTGAAACCCGGACAGCCGGAGTGCGACCTGTCCCGTGTCGGGAGTTCGTAGCCTACCTATAAGGGATTGAAACCGGATCGCTCCGGCCCTCCAGCTGCCGCAGCATCCCCGTTCGTAGCCTACCTATAAGGGATTGAAACCGGCCTGGTTGTACATATTGAGCGAGTTCTGGTAGGGTTCGTAGCCTACCTATAAGGGATTGAAACATTGCCCGTGGAGTTACTGAAAATGCCGCACTCGGCGGTTCGTAGCCTACCTATAAGGGATTGAAACGGCGCGTGTTGAGGATGCTGATCTGGCGGGCAGTGTCCGTTCGTAGCCTACCTATAAGGGATTGAAACTACAACTGCACCCTAAAACCAAGAGCCTGCCTAGGCGTTCGTAGCCTACCTATAAGGGATTGAAACCGGACGCCACGGGCATGGCGCTGCACCGGGCGCTGAGTTCGTAGCCTACCTATAAGGGATTGAAACAGGTGTACGACGCCGAGTACGTGGAGAAGCTGCGCAGGTTCGTAGCCTACCTATAAGGGATTGAAACAGGGTTTTCTGAATCAAAAAATACCCCAGCCTGTTGGGTTCGTAGCCTACCTATAAGGGATTGAAACAGGAGAGAATCCTCAAAACAAGAGTCGACAAACCTAGTTCGTAGCCTACCTATAAGGGATTGAAACGTAGACTCCGTTCCCCTTAACCTTACGACCAACCATGTTCGTAGCCTACCTATAAGGGATTGAAACAAACAAGAGTCGACAAACCTATCTCTTTCTGTCCATGTTCGTAGCCTACCTATAAGGGATTGAAACTAAAATAAAAGGTGATAGCTGTAGCTAAAGGCTACAGCGTTCGTAGCCTACCTATAAGGGATTGAAACTAGGAGGCACGATAATCGCCGGTGGTCTCCTGCTGTGTTCGTAGCCTACCTATAAGGGATTGAAACCGCCAGGCCTTCCCCTGGCGACGATCGGTAGCAGCGGTTCGTAGCCTACCTATAAGGGATTGAAACTTATCTTGAAGATATTATCGAGTTCGCATATTGCTCTCGTTCGTAGCCTACCTATAAGGGATTGAAACCGCTCCCCGTCGCGCCGCTATACGTGAACGTGTAGGGTTCGTAGCCTACCTATAAGGGATTGAAACCAGCCTCCCGATTGGCTCTGGCCATCTCCTGCGCACGTTCGTAGCCTACCTATAAGGGATTGAAACTCGACGTAGGTGTCGGCGTCGGTCGTGGCGGGATCCGTTCGTAGCCTACCTATAAGGGATTGAAACGGGTAGCTCCCCGGCATGCGCTGGCAGGTGACGACGGTTCGTAGCCTACCTATAAGGGATTGAAACCGCGTTTCTCACGGCCGCCCGCAGCACCCTCTGCCACGTTCGTAGCCTACCTATAAGGGATTGAAACTGGATCCGGGAAGCCTCCTCTCGCTGCCACAGCAGGGTTCGTAGCCTACCTATAAGGGATTGAAACACAGCTGTTGACGGAGCTGCAGGGGCGGCTGAGCGAAGTTCGTAGCCTACCTATAAGGGATTGAAACTTTCTCTCTCCTTTCCTTATTCAGAATATGGTGTATCGTTCGTAGCCTACCTATAAGGGATTGAAACGGTGCGCAGGCGCACCTGGGCTCGTGCTTCTAGCTCGGTTCGTAGCCTACCTATAAGGGATTGAAACTTTTCCCCTACAACGATTATGGGCCTGTACACACCGCGTTCGTAGCCTACCTATAAGGGATTGAAACTGGACCCTGGTTCCCGGAAATAGGGTAGCGGGATCCAGTTCGTAGCCTACCTATAAGGGATTGAAACCTTCACCAAGGGTTTGTGCTGCTTCGACGTCCTCCTTGTTCGTAGCCTACCTATAAGGGATTGAAACGGTGGGGAGCGGGCCGTTCGGCTGGGAGGCGATCCTGGTTCGTAGCCTACCTATAAGGGATTGAAACGGCGTT
Organism: Thermobaculum sp. T2p; assembly: GCF_059335935.1. Taxonomy (NCBI): domain Bacteria; kingdom Bacillati; phylum Chloroflexota; class Chloroflexia; order Thermobaculales (SeqCode); family Thermobaculaceae (SeqCode); genus Thermobaculum (SeqCode); species Thermobaculum sp. T2p. Next base: position 1,771 of record NZ_JANZYQ010000021.1, on the reverse strand, counting down.
CTGGTCAGAACGGCGTGTTGCGGGTTGTTGCGTTCGTAGCCTACCTATAAGGGATTGAAACTCGCCTCCGTGAGCGGGCAGCTGCGCGTGCGCCAAAGTTCGTAGCCTACCTATAAGGGATTGAAACTTGTTCTTCTCCATTAGCACCTCCCTGACCACTTCAGGTTCGTAGCCTACCTATAAGGGATTGAAACGCGGGAGCTGGACCGCACGATGGGGCAGGCGCTCGCGCCCGTTCGTAGCCTACCTATAAGGGATTGAAACGCTCGTCAACCTGCTCCGCCGTGAGCCCCAGGCTATGTTCGTAGCCTACCTATAAGGGATTGAAACTCAAGATCACGGACGACAACGCCCAGCGGATACGGGGTTCGTAGCCTACCTATAAGGGATTGAAACACCAGAAGATGCAGCAGCAGCTGTTGTCGCGCGAGGTGTTCGTAGCCTACCTATAAGGGATTGAAACTGCTCGCCGCGCTCCGAGAATCCCTCACGCAGGGCGTTCGTAGCCTACCTATAAGGGATTGAAACTTCGTCTGAAATCCTGGTGCCACCCCACGCGGTGAGGTTCGTAGCCTACCTATAAGGGATTGAAACGGGTGATACTGGGATACGGCTACCTCAATCCTGACGGTTCGTAGCCTACCTATAAGGGATTGAAACCTAGAGGATCCACCGCTACCGACGGTGCCCAGCATCGTTCGTAGCCTACCTATAAGGGATTGAAACTTGCAAGACTTCGGCTAATCAGAACATGTACATATCAGTTCGTAGCCTACCTATAAGGGATTGAAACTATACATTTTGTCGACGGGGTGGACGGAGTGGGGATGTTCGTAGCCTACCTATAAGGGATTGAAACAGGGCAGACCAGGCGTGACGATCGAGCCCTTACTGAGTTCGTAGCCTACCTATAAGGGATTGAAACGTGGCTCACGCAGATTCTCCATCTCGTTCCTGGTGGTTCGTAGCCTACCTATAAGGGATTGAAACCCGATAGGAGGTCCCGATGGGCATCATACAGAAGCGTTCGTAGCCTACCTATAAGGGATTGAAACAGAGGAACAACTACGACTGGAAAGCCCTTATTCCGTGTTCGTAGCCTACCTATAAGGGATTGAAACAGAGTTTTTGGCACAAAAATAGGTCTAGGGAATTTTGTTCGTAGCCTACCTATAAGGGATTGAAACCCGTACCACTCCTTACTCATTTTTGCATCTCCTTTTAGTTCGTAGCCTACCTATAAGGGATTGAAACGCTCGCTGGTGAGCTCGGTGTCGACCGGCATGCAGAGTTCGTAGCCTACCTATAAGGGATTGAAACCGCGACCCGGTGCGGGCATGATCCCGCGGTCGATCGAGTTCGTAGCCTACCTATAAGGGATTGAAACAAGGAGGAGAAAAAGTGAGAAAAGAATTCTTAATCGAAAGTTCGTAGCCTACCTATAAGGGATTGAAACGGGGGTCGTAGGTCTCCACGCCCAGAAAAATCTTTGTCCGTTCGTAGCCTACCTATAAGGGATTGAAACCCACCTCGGGCACGATCAACGCTCCTAAGATAGCCTGTTCGTAGCCTACCTATAAGGGATTGAAACATGTTATAAAAAGTACAATTCTCAGGATATTCATAAGGTTCGTAGCCTACCTATAAGGGATTGAAACGCCCCTCCGCGACATCGCGCTGCCTGCGCAGACGATGTTCGTAGCCTACCTATAAGGGATTGAAACTTACTTGGAAGACCTACTCGCCTTTGCCGAGTGGGCGTTCGTAGCCT
>NZ_JANZYQ010000020.1:0-228773 GCF_059335935.1 Thermobaculum sp. T2p | reverse complement strand
CCACACCCCTCTCAGGGGCGCGAGAAAAATAATATCAATTAGTTGGAACAACGTCAAGGTGATTTTGCAGAATTTTTCTATTTGGCTTCTCTGGCTTCTTTGATAAGTAAGCCCAGCATTCCAACTAACGTTAGGGCTATTCCTAACAATCCCCACATATTCTGAACACCGATCTTCTGGGCTCCTATTCCAGCTAACCAGTTGGCAGTGATTATTGACAAGCTAAGCAACATGCTTCTCAGCGAGAATATTCTGCCAAGCACATCTTTGCTACACAATTCCTGTACTAGCGTTACGCTTGGTACAAGCATCATCATGTTACCAATGCCACTTAGCGCTAGCACGAACATGGCTACCCAGATATTACCTATTATCGCGAGTATACCTGTGGAGATTCCCATGACTATAAGCCCACATAATATAACGGGACCTTTATGGATCCTATATCCCCATCTGCCAACTAGCAATCCTCCTAGAACGCTTCCGAAGCCTATTGCACCCTCAAGGAGTGAGTACCCGAAGCCACCTGTATTAGTAACTACAGCTGCGTAGCCGTAAGATAGAGTGTTTGCTCCTGCACCTATCAGCGCTGCTAAAGTTACGAGTACAGTATTGGTCCTAATATATGGATTTTGGAAAGCTACTTTCAGGCCAATAACAATGTCGCTCAATATCCTGCGCCAAGAGATGCTAGTACTAATTTTGCGACCGCTAGAAACGGAGTCACTGGTAGACATCATTGCTATCATCCAGGCGGAGAACCCGTAAGTGGCAGCATCAATTAGAAATGCTAGATGTATCCCGCTGTTTTCAGAAGCAACTGATAATCCAGCTATTACTAATCCAGCAACTGGATAGCCAATGATATCGGCGATGTTATCCGTTATTGACGAGAGTGAATTTGCTGCCAATAGACTTTCTTCTGGAACAATAGAGGGAATTATGGCTTGTTTTGCCGGCCTAAAGAAGAGTGTTATTGCGGTGATTAACACCGCCATCATGTAGATGGAGTTTATGTTGATACTTGCTAACCATGGTATGCTAGCCGCCATTGGCACTCTCAATAAGTCAGATACAAGCAGTACTTTTCTGCGATCCCATTGATCAACCAGTGCTCCTGCTACTAGTCCCAGAAGCAGAGATGGAAGCCCTATAGATACCCAGACGAGTGAGACCTTTTCCATATTGTTGGCGGTCAGGTTACCAACCAGCACAAGCAAAGCGATTTGGTGGAGTCTATCTCCAAAGGCTGATACCAGCTGCCCTATCCAGAGCAGCCTAAAATTGTTGTTCGCTAGCACGCTTTTGTAAGAGTAGCTATTAGCTATAGCCTGCGAGCTCAACCCTTAGCTCCATTTCACTCGAACAACTGCAACCTATGTATTTGCCTGTTTATCGAACACTACATTTATGGATATAGGCATTGCTACTTCAGCCCTGTTTTCCATGACCTTCAAAAAAGCTTCTACGACTTTCGGATCGAACTGTCTCCCTGCTTGTCTCTTGATCTCGAGTAGTGCGTCTGGCTTGTCAGCACCTTTCCTATAAGGCCTGCTGCTTACCATAGCGTCATAGGTGTCCGCAACTGCTATTATCCTTGCCCCGAGTGGGATATCCTCGCCCGCAAGTCCATCCGGATATCCCATGCCGTCCCATCTCTCATGGTGATGCCTAATGGCTGAAAGACACTCTTCATAGGCGCTAAGCGGGGATAAAATGTCCTCTCCATACTCTGGGTGTTTTCTTATCAGCTCCCACTCTTCATCTGTCAGCTTGCCGGGCTTAAGAAGCACGGCATCTGGAATGCCTATCTTGCCAAGATCATGCACTCTTGCAGCAGAAACTATGGTTTCAGTGGTTTCCCCAGGAAGTCCTAGCTCCTCACATATAAGTCTAACGTAATGTGCAACCCTGATAGAGTGTTGGTCGGTTTGTGGATCCCTACGGTCTAAAATGTCTGACAATCTTTCAATAGTTTGAAGTGTCTGTGTTCGTAGGTTGTCGAAGTTCTTGAGAGAGTAGTAAACTGCTGCTAATGGGGATGCTACTAGTAATACAGAAAAGGGGTTGAGAGAAAACAGTATTGCAATCAGTAATCCGAGGGCTGGTTGAATTAGAAACTGTACTACTATCCCACTAAGCCCTTTCCTAATGACAAGAAGAGGGCTAACTTCCTCTGATAATGAAATCACTGTAGATACTAAAAACGAGTTGATAACTAAACAAACGATTGCACAAACTATAGCTGCAATAATATTTTTGGGCATTAGAAAATAAGCAGCGTTTATAGATTGATATGAAGCTATTCCCTCTTTAAGAGCTTGCCAAGTGAGCCCTGCTATGAATGTTGTAATTGCCCATTGACTGCCATTGAATATGCTTTTAATAATAGGTTTTCGTATTATAAAGTCTGATATTAAAGTGCCTAAGGCTACCAACGCGCATTGCTGGGGGAAAAGTAGTATGGCGCCAAAAGTTGCTACTGTGGACATCGACAAATTCATGTTCTTCATGAATAACTCTACTCTGTAGATGTCCGATAATATAACTGCTAGAACAAATGCCAATAGGGCTATCTGATCTCTATTAGAGAGATAGACTAGGTTCTTTGCTGATAAGATTATCGTAGCCAACCCAACTAGGGTTGTGATTGCTACGAACAATAATACCTTTCTGGGTATCTGCCCTAACAAAAGCTATGCTCCCAATCTATCTAATTGATGCTAATGTTCTGTGCCTCATGATACATCATTTTATGCGCTTTAGCTCTAGATAAATAGTACTATTTTATGGATTACTTTTCTTTGTCTTACCCTGCTAAACGCAAAAACATCGGTGGTTTTACACCGATGTTTTTGCGTTTATTTCGAAATTTTTAGCCGAAGTCGGGGATTAACCCCACCTAAGTCCGAAGCTAGACCACTTCATGATTAGTACCTCCTATTTTTACTCTCGTCTATCTCGGTTTTTGCTTCTCTGATGCGCGCATCTCTTTGATGCATAAATGCTACAAAATGCTAAGGCGAAAGTCAATACCCTAAATGTAAAAATTTTTGTAAGTATAGATATTTCGCAATCTACAGAGCATGCCATTTATGTTCGTATTATAATCATCAATTTGGATTGTTGCATAAACGATACAAAACTCCTCGTGAGAGTCCTGAGTTGAGGAGTGTTATAATGGTCAATGACTTGTAAAAGCAGCTAATGGTTGAAGGGTGCGCTGTGAAGGTAGTACTGATAGATGCTTACTCTCTAATCTATAGGGCTTATCACGCTCTGCCGTCTGATTTGGCAACTTCCAAGGGGGAGAAGACCAACGCCATCTATGGCTTTTGTAATATGTTGGTTCAGGTAATAAATCGCGAGGAGCCCGACGCTATTGCTGTTGCTTTTGATATCGGGAGGGCATTCCGTCATGACGAGTTCGTCGAATATAAGGCACAGCGTGCACCCATGCCTGATGATTTGCAGGCCCAGATAGGGAGAGTAAGGCAGCTTATAGCAGCTTTTGATATCCCTGTCTATGAGGTACCAGGATACGAAGCCGATGATGTTATAGGTAGCCTTGCTAAGAAACTATCCTCACAGGGGCATCAAGTAGTCATAGTTACGGGAGATAAGGATTTTCTGCAGCTAGTAAGCGATTCGGTTAGCGTGGTGTTACCCGCCAGGGGCAGGTTCTCGGAAGTACAGGTATATACTCCGGATCTGGTTCGTCAGCAATATGGTTTCGATCCCAAGTACATAGTAGACTTCAAAGCTCTAATGGGTGATACTAGTGACAACATCCCTGGTGTTCCTGGTGTTGGAGAGAAGACGGCCAGAAGTCTTATTCAAACCTTCGGTAGCCTTCAAAATATACTCGAGAATGTTGATTCGATCAAGCCTGAACGTATACGCAATGCGATAAAGGAACACCAGTCGCAGTTAATGCAAAATCTGCGACTGGCTACCATAGTTACTGATATAGATGTTGATATTGAGCCTGTGATATCCCGTGTATGGACTCCAGATATACAGAAAGTAAACGAGATATTCCGTGAGCTGGAGTTCCGCAGCTTAATGTACCGTCTACCTAAATATTTTGAACCAAAAAATATCTCGGATGAGAAAGTTGCCTCTGTAGAGAGGGGTGAGCAACCTCAGATCCAGGAGAGATATGAAATCATAAGTGATCAGGAAAGATTGCGCCGCTTGGTGAAGGAGCTTCTTGCGAAGGAATACATAGCTTTTGATACGGAGACAAGTGGCAAAAATGTGATGGAATCGGACCTGGTAGGTGTCAGCTTTTCCCCTGAGGCGGGGATAGCTTACTATGTCCCCATCAATGGGTTTAGTGATGATGGTACAAAAGACTTGCTTGGTGAACTTAGTCCTCTGTTAGAAGGTGGACCGAAAAAGATAGCCCATAACGCTAAGTTCGATTATATAGCTCTCTACAAACACGGAATAAGGGTGTTGCCTCTCTACTTTGACACCTCAATAGCAGCCTTTCTGCTCAATGAGACCTCTGTAGGTCTTAAGGATCTCGCTGCTACGAGACTCGGTGTTCAAATGACTACCATAGATTCGCTCATAGGCAAGGGCAAAAATCAGAAGACCATGCTGGAGGTCTCTGTGGATGAATGTGCTCGGTACGCTTGTGCCGATGCAGATATGACCTTCCGCCTGTTTACGATGTTAGAGAAGGAAATAGCTGATCGAAAGCTCCAAGACTTGTTCTATACTCTTGAGATGCCCTTGGTGCCGGTCTTGGCCGACATGGAGATGACCGGTGTTGCCGTTGATGCTGATGCTCTTAAGTCTCTATCAACTAAACTTTACGAGCAGATACGTGATATTGAATCTCAGATATATGAGATTGCTGGATACGAGTTTAATCTTAAATCTCCGCAGCAATTATCTAAGTTCTTGTTCCAGGACTTGGGACTCAAGGGTATACGTAAGACATCCAAGGGTTACTCCACGGATGCTGCCACTTTGGAAGCACTCAGTGGTCAACATCCAGTTATCGACCTGATTCTCAGCTACAGACAGCTTACGAAGCTCAAGGACACCTATGTAGATGCACTACCTCTAATGGTAAGTAGATCAACCGGAAGGTTGCATACGAACTTTAGTCAGACTTCCGCAGTTACTGGCAGACTTGCCTCAAGTGATCCCAACTTGCAGAACATACCGATAAGGTCATCGCTTGGTAAGGAAGTTAGGAAGGCATTTGTAGCTGGCAGTCCTGAAAAAAACAATGCCATCTTCGATGAACCTTCTGTCCTACTTAGTGCTGATTACTCGCAGATAGAGCTGAGAGTCCTTGCCCATGTGACCGATGAACCTAAGCTAAAGGAGGCATTTTCCAAAGATATCGATATCCATGCCCTGACGGCTTCCAGGTTATTTGGGGTCCCTATAGAGTCTGTAGATGACAACATGCGGAGAATGGGTAAAACTATCAACTTTGGGATAATATACGGTATGAGTGGCTTTAGATTGGCAAGAGATACGGGCTTGGAGCAGCGTGAGGCCAATCTGTTCGTAAAAAGGTATATGGATCAATTCCCCAGAGTTAAGGCCTACTTCGAGCAATTGATCAGGGAAGCCGAGAAGAAGGGTTACGTGGAGACTCCGCTAGGTAGACGTAGGTATCTTCCAGATATCACCTCTTCAAATCCACAAAGACGAGAGGCTGCACGAAGGGCGGCAATCAACATGCCCATTCAGGGTATGGCTGCAGATATCATCAAGCAGGCGATGATAGATGTCCGCTCAGCTCTGGAAAGAGAAGGCATAAAGGCCAAAATGATATTGCAGGTCCACGATGAGCTTCTTTTTGAAGTTGCTGAGAGCCAACTGGATAGAGCTGCCGAGGTTATTGTAAGGGAGATGTCAACGGCATTCGATCTCTCCGTGCCGTTGGTAGTTGAAGCAGAATATGGCCCTAATTGGGGCGAAATGACTCCAATAAGGAAGGTTTCTGTAAGCCAAGAGGCTAACGCATAACGTCTTTATTTTGGTATATTTATGAGTGTTACCATATCTCCCGGAAGGGTCTAATTTGTACTTAACACAGGAGGTTACTAATCAGTAAGAACTTAAGGATCAATGAAAAGGTCAGAGCGCGCGAGGTGCGTGTGATAGATGAGGATGGTACTCAATTAGGCATCATGCATCCTCTGGCAGCTCTGGATCTCGCGCGCCAGAAGGGTCTTGACCTGGTGGAGGTGGCTCCCAACGCTAATCCACCAGTCTGCAGATTGATGGACTATGGTAAGTTCCGCTACGAGCAGACTAAGAAAGAGCGAGAGTCTCGTAAATCTCAGAAGCAGATTGTCATCAAAGAGGTGAGGCTCAAACCCAAGATAGATGTCCATGACCTGCAGACCAAAGCCAAGCAGGCCAGGAACTTCCTGGAAGAGGGCGATAAAGTTAAAGTCACTGTGCAGTTCAGGGGGCGTGAGGTTGTACATCCTGAGATAGGCCAGGAACTCGTCCAGAGGCTGATGGATCTTATAGGGGATGCTGCTACTGTAGAGCAGCAACCAAAGCTTGATGGCAAGAATATGACTGCCCTGCTTGCTCCTAGAAAGGAATCAGCTAAGCCTAAGAAGGCTAATCAGTCACAAGAAGAAAGTACTCAAGGGGAAGCAAAAGGAGATGCCGAAACTAAAGACAAATAAAAGTGCAAAGCGAAGATTCAAGATAACTGGCACTGGAAAGATCCTCAGGACGAAAGGTATGAAGAGCCACCTTCGGAGGAAGAAGTCTACCAGGGCCAAGCAGGATTTTGATCGTATGTTTGAGGTATCGCCCGCGGATCGCAAGAGGCTTCGCAGGGCACTACCATACGGAGTTTAGGGGGTAAAGATGCCTAGGGCAACTAACAGAGTAGCGTCTCATAGACGTCATCGTGAGGTTATAAAGGCTGTAAAGGGACACAGGGGTACCAGAAGTAAGCTCTGGGGCAAGGCTAATGAGTCCCTGATGAGGGCCTTGCAGTATGCGTACAGAGATCGCAGGAACAGAAAGAGAGATTTCAGAAGGCTATGGATAACCCGCATCAATGCTGCAGCAAGAATCAATGGTCTAAGTTACAGCCAGCTCATGCATGGCCTGCAGTTGGCTAATGTTGAGATAGACAGAAAGATCCTTGCTGATATGGCTGTGAAAGAGCCTCAAGCCTTCGCTGGGATTGTCGAGCAGGCGAAACAGGCTATTGTCGCTCACTCTTGATGTCTAGAGGGTAATATTCTGATTACAAGCAGATCTAACCAGCAAGTCAAGTGGTTTAGACTGCTGAGAGAGCGCCGGGGGCGGAAAGCCTCCGGCGCATTTCTAGTTGAGGGGCCAAGGGCTATACAGCAGGCTATATTGGCAGGACACAAACCTCTCAAAGTTCTATATTCTCCTGAAGTGGTTGTCAGGAGGGATGTTGTCAACAAGGTCCTTGGCCAACTAAATTCAGAGACCCAGCTTCTAGAGGTCTCGGAAAACGTATTATCCAGTGTTTCTGATACCGTTACTTCTCAGGGTATAATTGCTGCCTTCAAACTTCTAAGTTGGCACCCTAGGGAGGGTGTAGATGTTGATACTGGTCCGGTGCTTGTGCTGGATAGGGTGTCGGATCCTGGAAATGTAGGGACCTTATTGAGGTCCGCTGCAGCTGCTGGCAGTGCAGCTGTGCTACTTTCTGAGGGATCAGCGGATCCTTATAATCCCAAAGCTGTAAGGGCTTCAGCTGGCGCTTTGTTCGCAGTCAGCTTTGCTGTGCTGCCTTGGAAAGAGATACATGAAGTGTTGCATGCTGTGCCGAAGAGATTTGCAGCTTATTATTCAGACTCTTCACAGGCTTATTACTTAGCTGATCTATGCCCTCCCTGTGCTATACTTGTCGGAAGCGAGGCATCAGGGCTAAGCTATCAGGCATTGTCTTTATCTACTCACAACCTCTGGATTCCGATGCAAAACAATATAGAATCTCTCAATGCAGCTGTTGCGGGATCTATTCTATTATTTGAATCTAGAAGGCAAATGCTAGTCAGGGAAGGTAGATAGAATATGAGCTTAACAGAGGAGATCACTAATCTACGCGAACAGGCCCTAAGCGAGCTAGGTTCAATCTCAGATGAGCGCAGCTTGGAAAACTGGCGTGTAACTTTTCTGGCCAGGCGTGGCCGTTTGGCCGATATCATAGCACGGATTCCTTCCCTTCCTGTTGAAGAAAGGCCTGCTGTAGGGAAGATGGCTAATGCCCTCAAAGCCGAGCTACAACAATTGTACGAGAGTAAACTATCTGATATTAGGCGATCAGCCATATCGCAAGTAGATGTAACCTTGCCAGGTATACCGCCTATAGTTGGTGGGCTGCATATCACTCGCCAGACGATATATGAAATGGTTCGAATCTTTGGTGAGATGGGATTTAGCGTATATGAGGGTAATGAAGTTGAGACGGATGAATATAATTTCTCCCTCCTAAACATACCTCAGGAGCATCCGGCCAGGGACATGTGGGATACCATCTACATAGATGACAAGCTCTTATTAGCTACTCATACCTCGCCTGGGCAGATTCATGTTATGAGGAAGTATTGTCCGCAACCTATAAGATTTGTTTTGCCAGGGAAGGTACACAGATACGAGGCCGTAAGTGCAAGACGTGAGAGCATGTTCTATCAACTAGAAGGCTTGGCGATCGGGGAAGGTATAACCTTGGCCACACTCAAGGGTACATTTGAGAACTTCGCAAGGCAACTCTTTGGCCCTGAGCGTAAGCTTAGATTCCGTGGATCTTACTTCCCTTTCACGGAGCCCAGTGTAGAGATAGATATAACCTGCTCATGCCTAGGTAAAGGCTGTATCCTTTGCAAGGGCAGTGGATGGCTAGAGATCGCAGGCGGGGGTATGGTTCATCCTGTGGTTCTCAGGAATGGTGGATATGATCCATCAAAGGTATCTGGGTTTGCTTTTGGATTTGGGGTGGAGAGATCCGTTATGCCTAGGTTTGGTATAGATGACATAAGATTATTCTATGGTAATGATCTAAGATTTCTTCGCCAGTTTTCCTGATCGCATGTAAATAACTACATGAAGGGAGTCCGGAAGGGTGAGGGTACCAGTAAGTTGGCTAAGAGAATATGTAGATTTTTCCTGTTCTATTGAGGAGCTAGCCCATACTCTGACCATTGCCGGTTTAGAAGTTGAGAACATAGAACGTATAGGTCAAGAATGGGAGAACATATACGTTGGGTTGGTGCTACAGGTCGAGAAGCACCCCAATGCAGACAGGTTACAAATAGCTCACGTCGATTATGGTCATGGTCAGGTTAGTATAGTAACGGGTGCTCCAAACATAGCTCCTGGACAGAAGGTAGCCCTAGCGCTAGCGGGAGCTACGCTAGTAGACCCCTATTCCGATCAATACAAGACTTTCAAGCTAAAGCCCTCTAAGATAAGGGGAATACTTTCTGAGGCTATGGCCTGCTCTGAAAAAGAGCTTGGCTTAGGGGAAGATCATACTGGTATCCTCGTACTTGATCCGGAAGCTCCGGTAGGGACTAAGCTCCAGGACGTGCTTGGGGACTATATACTGGATATAGCTCTTACTCCTAACTTCTCTTACGCCAACTCAATAGTAGGTATAGCTCGCGAGGTCGCTGCTCTTACCGGTACCAAGGCTAAAGTCCCAGTTCCCAATGTAGAGCTGTCAGGGGACGTGGGCGTAGATGCCTGGGTTGAATCTGAAGATCTTGCTGCCAGGTACATGCTACAGAGGCTTGATAACGTCAGGATAGGACCCTCATCTGCGAAGATAAGGCGAAGGCTTGTGCTATGCGGGATGCGTCCCGTGAACAATGTGGTCGACATAACCAACTACGTCATGTTGGAGTTGGGACAGCCTTTACATCCTTTTGATGCGGATAAGGTGAAAGGAAAAGTAGCTGTGAGGAGCTCTTACCCAGAAGAGCAGCTAGAAACAATTGACCACCAGCTACGGATTGCTCCTCCTGGTACTGTCATGATCGCTGATGATGAGAAGCCAATAGCCCTCGCGGGCATAATGGGAGGGCTCAATACAGAGGTCACAGACGATACAAGGAATATACTCTTAGAATCGGCTACTTTCAATGCCCCACGTATAAGACGTGCAGCTAGACTTCTTGGTCTGCGCAGTGAAGCTTCCTCCCGTTTTGAGAAAGGTATGGATCCAGAGCTCGCAGGTCTGGCCCTTGCAAGGGCTGTTGAGCTCCTGCAGCAGGAGTGTGGTGCCCAACCTAAGGGCGCTCCATTCGATTGGTATCCTAACCCTAAAAAACGCGCTTACATAGATTTCCCAGTTTATGAGGTAAAGCGATTGCTGGGAATAGACATACCAAAGGATCGGATAGAAAGGATACTTACTTCCCTTGAATTTGAGGTGCAACAAGAGGAAGGTGACTTGCTAAAGGTCCTACCCCCAAGCTACAGAAATGATGTTTCCATAACAGCTGATATAGTTGAGGAGGTAGGAAGAATATGGGGTTATGAGGAACTTCCTTCGCAACTACCAGGAGGTACCCTCCCATTCAACCTCACAGATAGGTTTTTCTGGGTGGAGAAAAAGGCTCGTGAGTGGCTCGCAGCTGCTGGCTTACAGGAAGTCATAAACTATGATCTTATATCAGCCCGTCTCATAAATAAAATGGCAAGCCTCTATCATGAGGGTATGCATCCACCTGTCTGGAGACCACTTGATGAAGTTATCAAGGTTATCAATCCCACCTCTCCCGAAAGAGAGTACCTTCGACCATCTTTGATCCCTGGCTTGTTGCAAAACGTTGGCGATAATCTGAGATTTGTCGACAAGGTTTGGATATATGAGTTAGATAGGGTATTTGTAAAGGCTGACGGAGAGCGACCTCAAGAACCTAAGCGCCTTGCTATAGCAATGGCTGGTGTGAGGTGGCCTGTATCTCCGCACCTGCCCCAGACTAAGACGACTATTTTCGACCTAAAGGGAACGATACAGGCATTTCTGCATCACCTTGGGGTAGAGTTCGAAATGCTTCCCTCTCAACTTGGCCCAGATGCTGTTAACGTGTTGCAGGTGTCTGTCGGTGGAAATGTTCTAGGTAATATATTCCAGATAGATCCTACCTTACTTAGGGATTTGGATATTGATGAAGATGTTTTTGTGGCTGAGCTTGACTGGGAACAGATCAAACAACACGCTAGACTAGAGAGAAACTACGTACACTTGTCCCGTTATCCAATCGTTAGGCAGGACTTAGCAGTCTTGGTAAGTGCGAGTATACCGGCAGGAAATGTGATCAGAGTTATATGGGAACAAGGGAGCCCACTTCTAGTGCAGTGTGAACTTGCTGAAGTGTATCAAGGTGACCAGATACCCGAAGGTACAAAGAGCCTGCTTTACAAACTGGCTTTCCAGGCTGAGGATAGAACTCTGACTGAAGAGGAAGCTACTAAGGTTAGACAGAAGATCGAAAACGCACTAAGATCCGAGGTGGATGCAAAGATACGCGGTGTTGACATAGAATAAAAGTACTATGAGTCTCAGATCAACTAGGGATAAGAGCCTGACAGAGCAACCTCTAAGGTTGCATATGAATGAAAACCCCTATGGTTGCTCGCTGCTGGTATACGAATCCCTAGCAATGAGTGAGCAACTTACTAGAGTGCAAAGCTCTGATCCCAATCACTTGCTGGCAGCTATAGGCAGATATGCTCAGCGTTCGCCGGACGAGATATATGTAGCAGATACCTTGAATGATCTCCTTTTTAGGGTATTCTTTATTCTAGGCCAATACAACAAGGATTTGTTCACCGCCAACCCCGTATCTGAGCCTATACGCCGAATTGCTGAGCTCTTGGGACTGGAGTTGATTACTTTTAGAACACGAGTCAGTTCCGGACAGTTTGTGTTTGATTCAGAGAAACTTCTAGATCTAGGTGCAAAGGTAGTTTATATCCAGTCGCCCCATGATATCACAGGTGCAGTTGCAGCCTATAAAAATATGGTAGAGCTTCTAAACGCTGGCGTACTCATCATCGTCGATGAGATCTACTCTGAATTCACAGAGCGCCCAATAGGTCTACTTGGAAAAGAGTTTCCTAATCTGGTCTCTATAAGAAGTTTTGCCCCTTGGGCAGGACTCTGGGGTATACCTGTTAGTTATGCTTTGATGTCGGCAGACCTAAGAGAAAGGCTAAATGCTATTTGGCCTATTAGAAATCTTACTGCTGCCTCGCGTATAGCGGCTGGAGCTTCCTTGGATGATGCCCAGAATCTGATGACCAGGGTTAGAAGGATAAGAGTGGAGAGGGGTAGATTATATAGGCAGCTTCGTAAGCTCAACTTCGTGGAGCCTCTGCTATCACAAGGTCCGTTTGTCACCTGTAAGGTTACTCGAGGTACAGCTGCTAAGGTCTGTGATCTCCTCAAAAGAGAGGGCATAATGGTCTATGACTGTGCTAACGGTGGATTGCCTGGCTATATAAGAGTATCCGTAGGAACCCCAGAAAACACTGATCAGCTTATAGCTACCATGTGTCGTATATCTGTTGAAATATAAGCCTGCTATTGGGGCAAGTCTAATGAACTCAGCACTTTGCTCTGGCTATCCATTAGCTCTGCTATCCCCTTGTCAGCCAAAGAGAGCATAGCATCTAGTTCTTCCCTGCTAAATGACACTCTTTCGGCGGTAGCCTGGATCTCAATGTACTCTCCGAGATGGTTCTTGACTATGTTGAGGTCCGTATCAGCTGTTGAATCTTCTGCATAGTTTAGGTCAAGCATTGGGATACCATTCACTATACCAACGCTCACAGCTGCCACGGGGCTTACTAGATCTCTATATGTGTCTGGGAAGATCTTCCTGAGGGCTAGTACAGTGGCTACGTAGCCTCCGGTTATAGAGGCTGTCCTTGTACCCCCGTCTGCTTGCAGAACATCGCAATCTACTATTATGGTGATCTCACCTATTTGGTCCAGCTTGACAGCTGCTCTCAATGACCTGCCTATCAGGCGTTGTATTTCTTGTGTTCTCCCTTGTAGCCTGCCAGTGTGCGATTCCCTAGGGGTCCTTGTCTGTGTGGAAGCTGGTAGCATCGAGTACTCAGCAGTTAGCCACCCCTGTCCTGTTCCCTCTATGAACTTTGGAACGCCTTCTTGAATGGAGGCTGCACATAGAACCTTAGTAACCCCGCATTGGATGATTGCAGATCCCGGAGGGAATGCTAGCGGATATATCTCTATGCTATGAGGTCTGAGCTCGTTAGGTTTTCTGCCATCAATTCTTACTACGTCTTGCAGCATACTTTCCCTTTCTACTAACTCTTTATTTCTCAATTATCGCTCTTATCTGCTCAGCTAGCGCTCCCTCACGTACAATTAAGGGCTTTTCCTTGCTTAAGTCGACTACTGTACTTGGCTTGCCGATCCTGCAGGCTCCGCCATCCAAGATGATAGCTACTCTGTCTCCCAGGTCGTGCTCCACATCGTCGGCTGTCAGAGGATTACGCTCTCCCGAGATATTGGCGCTCGTTACAGCCATTGCCCCGCCACACTGACGTATGATCTCTCTAGCAGGTTCATAGTCAGGGATTCTAAAGCCAACAGTACCATCTTTCGACCCCACGGCTTCGGCTACGTCCTCCCTGGCTCTAACTACCAAGGTTAGAGCTCCTGGCCAAAATGTACGCGCTAGCTCAATGGCAATGGCATCTATATCTTTTGCATATTCCTCAAGATAGGAGTCATCTGAAAGCAATATTGGTATAGGCTTATCTAGAGGTCTCTCCTTAGCTCTGTAAATTTTGGATACCACCTGTGGATCGACTATTGACCCTACACCATACACTGTATCCGTGGGGAAGGCTATAAGTTCGCCCTTTAAAGCGAAATCTACTGCTTGTCTAATAGCTTCTTTGTCTTCTATAGGTTTACGTATAGCCAAATCTATAGAGCCTCCTTCAGCCTTATTACCGTTGCTCGATCTATCCCCTTGACTGCAGCCATTATCTCGTCAATACTGGCTTCTCTGATCTTTGACACACTACCGAAAGCCTGTATCAAGGCCTTCTTGCGTTTCGGTCCTATACCTGGAACCTGGTCTAGAATACTACCTACAGACTTCTTGTTATGCAGGGATCTGTGGTAGCCAAGAGCAAATCTGTGTGCTTCATCCCTTATTCGCTGTAGAAGATACAGAGCTTCCGAATCTCTAGGCAACATTATAGATTCCGATCTACCGGGTTTGAACAGTTCTTCTTGCTGTTTCGCAAGCCCGAAGACTGGTATGTTGCCGAGGCCAAAGCTCTGGAGGACTTCTACTGCTACTCTGAGTTGTCCCTTGCCACCGTCGATAATTATGAGGTCTGGAAGCTTACCCCAACTAGTCCCCTTGTAATCATCAGAGATAGCCCGCTTAAACCTTCTAGTAAGCACCTCTCTCATCATCTCGAAGTCGTTTGGACCTTCGACTCCCTTGATGCGGAATCGACGATATTGATTACGAGCAGGGGCTCCATCTTCGAACACTACCATGCTACCTACAGCATCGACTCCCTGCACGTTAGATATGTCGTAGCACTCTATTCTAGTGGGCTTGGTGGGTAACTGAAGCTCTTTCTGTAGCTCCAACATGGCACCGGTTCTTTTCTGTTCCTCGCTTAGCCACTTGAAGCGCTTTCTTTCAAGTCCTTCCTTGGCATTTTGAGCAGCCATGTTCACTAGCTCTAGCTTCTCCCCCTTAGTAGGCACCTCGAGAAGGATCTCTCTCTTGTGGTAATCTTGTAGTGCTGATCGTATAAGTTCTATCTCATCTGGTGGGTATTGCAACACTATGCGACCAGGTACGTTATATGCACCTATATAAAACTGCTCCAAGGCTATTTGTATTATCTGGCCTGGTGATTGGTCTTCTATAAGCTCAACAACTGAGTGATCATGTCCCACTAACCTGCCATCACGGATAAATAGTCTTTCTATACCGGCCTCACCGCCATCGATCGCTATGCTTATTATGTCCATGTCCTCGTTGGTCGGTAGGACTACTTTCTGTCTCTGCCTTATATCCTCTATGGCCTTGATCTGGTTACGATATAGCGCTGCCTTCTCAAACTCCAAGTTCTCAGCAGCTTCTTCCATCTTCCTTCTGAGCTTCTCCGTAAGCTCATCGTGCTTCCCTTCGAGGAACAATATTACCTGTTCGGTAGCTGCTCTGTATTCTTGAGGATCGGCTCTACCCGCACAGGCCCCCAAGCATCTGTGTAGGTAGTAAGGTAGGCAAGGGCGTGACTGCTTACCATCGATGGGTTCGTTCTCTTTATGGCACAGCATGAAGTGCTGGTGAATCAGCTTGATAGCTTCAGCAGCCGATCCCAAGGCGGTGTACGGACCATAATACTTGCTGCCATCGTTTATGATCTGCCTGCATTTGAGCACCCTGGGGAATTCTTCCTGGACCGTGACCTTGATATATGGTAAACGCTTGTCGTCCTTGAACATGGAGTTGTACTTGGGCATGTGGTGCTTGATCAAGGTCACTTCTAGAGTGAGTGCTTCGTGCTCAGAGTCGGTTACTATGTAATCTATGTCGTGTATCTGTGGGACCATCTCCCTGATCTTCTCTGGGAGATGTTTAGAGCTAAAGTAACTCCGCACCCGGTTACGAAGCACTTTGGCCTTGCCGACGTATATCACTTTGCCATGCTTATCTTTCATGAGATATACGCCAGGCTTTTCGGGGATAGCTTGTAGTCTTGTTATTATTTCCTCTTTACCGAGATTATTGGACATATAAGGAAAACACCCATAAGATTCTATCACAACAAAGAAAGAGCCCAGGGAATAGGACCTTATATAATTATGTTGTGTCTTTGGAGGTGTGTATAGGTGGTTTTTAGATTCCTAAAGCGCAGACAAGATCCACAGGAGAGAGAAGAGAAGATCGAATCGGGATTGGAGAAATCCCGCAGAGGTATCTTTAGTCAAGTAGCTGCTCTTTTTGATCGCGAAGAGATAACGGACTCGACTTGGGAAGAACTTGAAGAGCTTTTGATAGCAGCTGATGTTGGAGTGGAGACTACTTTGATGCTGCTTGATGTGCTTCAAGATAGAGTTGAAGCTGAGCGTATACGTAGACCTTCCGAATTGAGAAAGGCCCTTAAGGAAGAGTTACAGGCAATATTAGATTCCGCTTCTAATCAGCCAATCGAAGTCAACGATGGCGAGCTACTTGTTATGCTCATCGTTGGGGTCAACGGAGTAGGAAAGACTACCACCGTTGCTAAGCTCGCTCACAAGTTCGCTTCTGAAGGCGCAAAGGTTGTGGTGGGAGCAGCCGATACCTTTAGAGCTGCTGCTATAGATCAGTTGCAGATATGGGGTGAAAGAGCTGGAGTTCCTGTTATCGCTGGCGCTCCGAACTCGGATCCTGCAGCTGTAGTTCATGATGCTTTAGCGGCTGCAAGATCCAGGAGCGCTGATGTACTGATAGTAGATACGGCGGGGAGGCTACATACCAAATACAACTTGATGGAGGAGCTTAAGAAGATACAGCGTGTGATAGACAGGAATGGCAGCCCTGCCCAGGAGAACCTGTTGGTTCTAGATGCTACCACTGGGCAAAATGGACTTGTTCAGGCTAGGAAATTTGCCCAAGCAGTACATTTGGATGGTGTCGTGCTTGCTAAGATGGACGGCACCGCTAAAGGTGGTATAGCCTTCGCCATCGTCAACGAGATGAAAATACCTATTAGGTATCTTACTACTGGTGAGAAACTAGGGGATATAGCGGAATTTGATTCTAAAGATTTCGTAAACGCCTTGTTAGGTTAGGGGAGTGCTCGAGTATGTTTGAAAACCTTACCGATAGACTACAGGGTGCCTTTGATAAATTGACATCTAAGGGGAAGCTGCAGGAGAGCGATGTCGATCTCGCACTTCGAGAAGTACGTATTGCCCTCATGGAGGCAGATGTCAATCTGAAGGTTGCTAAGCAGTTCATAAATCAGATTAAAGAGAAGATCAGTGAGCAGCGTGCTCTGGAGAGCTTGACTCCTGCGCAACAGATAATCCAGGTAGTGCATCAAGAGCTCGTGAGTTTGTTGGGTAGTGACCAGTGCAAGCTAGAAACTGCCTCCACTCCTCCAACTATATATATGCTAGTCGGTCTACAAGGTAGTGGTAAGACTACCACGGCTGCAAAGCTCGCATTGTATCTTCGCAAGCAGGGCGCTCGTCCTTTGCTGGTTGCTGCCGATATCTACAGGCCAGCAGCCATAAAACAACTTCAAACACTTGGTAGCTCTCTAAACATACCGGTATATTCAGAGGGTGCGTCTGTACCTCCCGAAAATATCGCAACAAATGCAATCGACTTTGCTAAGCAGTCCTCTCTGACGCATGTGATTCTGGACACTGCCGGGCGTCTGCATATAGACGAAGCCATGATGGCCGAGCTTGTTCGCGTAAGAGATAAAGTCTCACCAACGGAAATCTTGTTGGTGGTAGATGCTATGACCGGCCAAGAGGCTGTAAAAGTCGCTGAGCAGTTTCATAATACCCTGGGCGTTACCGGTGTAATTATGACTAAGCTCGATGGTGATGCACGCGGTGGTGCCGCCCTATCGATAAGGGCAGTTACCGGAGTGCCCATTAAGATGATAGGCACTGGTGAGCGTCCGGATGCTTTCGAGCCACTGATCCCTGACAGATTGGCCTCAAGGATATTAGGCCTTGGAGATATGCTCACACTAATCGAGCGCGCTCAGGCAGAGTTTGACGAAAGAAAGGCCAAAGAGCTTGAGCGGAAGATGCGGACTGCTACCTTTACCCTGGAAGACTTCTATGAGCAGCTCCAGACAATGAAGAGGATGGGGCCACTATCTCAACTTCTAGAGATGCTCCCTGGAGTTGGTTCGGCCATACGTCGTCAGGATATTCAGATAGATGACAGGGAGCTTAAAAAGGTAGAGGCCATAATCCTAAGCATGACTCCCGAAGAAAGGCAGCATCCTGAGATAATCAAGGGTAGTAGACGACGCAGAATTGCTGCTGGGAGTGGGACAACTGTAGCAGATGTCAATGCCTTGCTAAACCAATTCAACCAAATGCAGAAGATGATGAAGCAGATTACATCAGGCAGAATCCCTAAACTGCCCGGTCTATTCGGTTAGTCTATAGGTTGGCAAATATGATCTAGTTGGTATAATTTTGTGTTAACCTTTCTGCCCGGCATTAGAAAAGCCCGGCAAACCCATAGGAAGGAGATTTGCATGAAAGATTACGAATTAATGGTTATCATAGATCCAACTACACCGGATGAAGAGATACCGAACGTCTTAGAAGCTATCAAGCAGAACATTGCTGCTCATGGCGGTGAGGCAGGTGAGCCCGATACAAGCCCCCCATGGGGGAGGAGAAGGTTAGCCTACCCTATCAGGAAGCATAACGAGGGCTTCTACGCGGTGCTCCGCTTCAGGCTAAGTCCATCGGAGTCACGGAATCTGGATCGGGATCTAAAACTCAATGATCGAATAATGAGGTTTCTCATAACTCGCACCGATAAATAAGTAAGGAAACAGAACATGGCTAGAGATCTCAACAAGGTAATGCTAATAGGACGTCTGGGCACGGATCCAGACCTAAGATATACCCCAAACGGGACGCCAGTTGCTACCTTCAGACTTGCCTGCAATAGGAGAAGGGCTCCCTCGTCTGAAGGAGAGCAGAGAGAAGAGACAGATTGGTTTACGATTGTGGTCTGGAACAAACTGGCGGAATTGATTGGTAATAATCAGCTATCTGTTACAAAGGGGTCGCGTATATATGTTGAGGGCCGTCTGCAAACCCGCTCTTGGGATGATCAGCAGACTGGTCAAAGGCGTACTGTTGTTGAGGTCGTTGCCAACGACATAATTCTTCTTGATTCCCGTAATCGACAGGCTGAGAAATCTGATGAGCCCGATTTGGATACACAGGAGGGCTTGGGAGATAGCTCAGATATAGATATAGATGACATAAACTTCTAGATTTGATAAAAGGAGTGATATAAGGTGAGCGAAGAGCTTGAAACTCAGGTTCCTGAGACGTCTGAAGCTGAATCCACGACAGCTGCTACAGCAACGGCTGAGACTTCCCAGCCTGCTGCTTCTGAGGCTAGGGTAAGGCCTAGAGGTAGATATGTACCTAGACGGAAGGTGTGTGCGTTCTGCGCAGATCATATAGATAAGGTCGACTATAAAGATATAGCCCGGATAGGTCGATACCTGTCTGACAGGGCTAAGATAGAGGGGCGTAGAAAGACTGGTACCTGTGCCAAGCATCAGAGAAGTCTTGCTGTAGCCCTAAAAAGAGCTCGCTACATGGCGCTAATGCCTTATACAGCACAGCATATACGTCCATAAATGGGATAAGCTTGCTTAACTAACAGAGACCTGATAAATGCAGGTCTCTGTTAGTTTTATTTGACAGTTGCTTTGGGGGATTGGATGGCGAAGCAAGTGCTCAGGTCGTTTTTTGATCGTTTTTCATACAGGCGCTATTCCACTGTTAGTAGGGTTGATCGTGAATATCTTCTGCAGCGTCTAATAATTTCATTTGTGGCGATAGCGTTACTAATTGTCGTACTTATCATCGCTGTTCCTCTGATCAAGCAGTATCTTTGGGAACCATCTCGGACATTAGCCGTTGTGGGCAATGAACGTATCAGAAGGGCTGATTACGATCAGTACGTGAAGATGCAAGTATTAGGTATAACCGATGCACCTGAAAGTCTAGCTTCCCTCTACCAGGTTTATAAGGCTGATCCCGAATCTTTCCCTCAAAGAGTCAAAGATGCTATCAATTCCTCCATGTTCTCAACAAGTGATGTTGATGCCTACACTCTTGATCAAATGATAAATAATCTAGTTCTGAATCAGACTGCTAGTAAGCTAGGTATAAATATTTCTGAGCAAGAAGTGCAGGCTAAGATAAAAGAAGTTATGTCGGCAGTAGGTGCATCTGCAACGCCTACCTCGCTACCTACCACTACAAAGCCTTCATCAACCTCAACACCTCAAGCTAAAAGCACTCCTAAGATCACACCCACGGCTGCTAACTTACCGTCAGATTACCAGAATTTTGTGTCTTCGCTCCAGAAGTCTGCGGGCATTTCAATGGACATGTATGAATCCATGGTGGTACGCCCTGCACTTATACGCCAGAGATATCTTGAAACCAAGGTTCCTAAAAGTGCTGAACAGGTACATGTACGTCATATACTAGTCAGTACTAAGCAGCAAGCCGAAGAAGTTATTAAGGAGCTTAGGCAAGGTAAGAAGTTTGAGGTTATCGCCAAGGAGAAGTCGATAGAT
The DNA here is from genome assembly GCF_059335935.1 of Thermobaculum sp. T2p. Taxonomy (NCBI): domain Bacteria; kingdom Bacillati; phylum Chloroflexota; class Chloroflexia; order Thermobaculales (SeqCode); family Thermobaculaceae (SeqCode); genus Thermobaculum (SeqCode); species Thermobaculum sp. T2p. The sequence continues at coordinate 208,415 of NZ_JANZYQ010000020.1, read as the reverse complement.
GATCAGACCAAGTTGAAAGGCGGTGACCTAGGATGGGCTCCTAGAGGCTTCTATGAGAAGTCTTTTGAGGATGCTGCTTTTGCTCTTACCAAAGTGGGGCAGATAAGCCCACCTGTTCAGACTAGCTATGGCTGGCATGTAATTCAACTGCTTGGTAGGGAGAAGGACCGTCCGCTAACAGAGACACAGAGACAGCAGTTGGGGCAGTACATGTTGCAGCAATTTATACAGGAACAGAGGCAGCAGATGCAGAAGTCTGGGGATCTAAAGGTGAATATACCACCTACCCCTACTCCTATATCGTCACCAACGCCTACTGTTACCGGGTAAATAAGGTTAGTACTTGTACCAAGATTAAGATTGGGCTTATTCTTACTATGGGTGGAACTCTTTGAAAGGAGAAGTTTTCAGATGAATCCTGGGAAATATGCTTATCTTAGTGGTAATTTTGTGCCCATAGAAGAGGCCAAGATCTCTATAATGACTCATGCTTTCAACTACGGCACAGGTTGCTTCGAAGGTATCAGGGCTTACTGGAACCCGGAGCAGTCGGAGATGTATGTGTTCAGGCTTGCCGATCATTATAAGCGTCTTGAAAGATCTGGCAAGCTGCTAATGATGGATCTTCCAGCCAGCATAGATGAGCTGTGTAATATAACAGTGGAGCTCCTTCGTCGTAACGAACACAAAGAAGACACTTACATCAGGCCTTTGCTCTATAAGTCTTCTACGGTGATTGGCGTTAGACTACATGATCTAGAGCACGACTTTGCTCTCTTCACATCTCCCATGGGGCAGTATGTTGAGGTCGAGGAAGCAGCGAAGGTATGCGTGTCTTCTTGGCAGAGGGTGACGGACAATTCAGCTCCAGCAAGAGCAAAGATAACAGGTACTTATATTAACGCTGCACTTTCCAAGACCGAGGCCTCCTTAGATGGTTATGATGAAGCAATTGTACTTACTGATAACGGTCATGTATCGGAAGGTAGCGCGGAGAACATATTCCTGGTAATGGATGGAGTGCTCGTTACACCTCCAGTATCAGATAACATCCTTTCTGGTATAACTCGTTCTACTCTAATTACCATTGCTAAGGACATACTGGGTATCCCCACTATTGAGCGGAGTATAGACAGAACAGAGCTGTACGTAGCTGATGAAATATTCCTATGTGGAACTGGTGCTCAAGTAGTGCCTGTAGGGGAGGTTGATAGAAGAAGGATAGGTAATGGGGGCGCGGGCCCTGTAACAAGTGAGCTTAAGTCTCTGTACGAAAACATAGCCAGAGGGATAGATGGGCGCTACCCAGAATGGCGCACTCCAGTTTATAATCGAGCTGCTGCCAATGTGGCCGATTCTCTTATGACATCTACTTCCTGATAAGAGGAATGGGTAACATCAATTCTGAGGACCCTGTCAAGGGAGAGGTAAATACGACTGAATCTGGTGGCTCTAAGCGGGTTGAGGGGTCTCCTCAACCCGCACCACCGCACGCCCGAAGTTTTTGGAATCTTGCAGGTTTGTTATTGGCTACGATTGTCCTGCTATTTCCGCTTGTCTGGATAGTGGTTGTAATCGGCAGGGCTATGGGTAGGTTCCCTGGCTCTCAAATCGATTGGCTATATGCATCTCTACTTGTTGCGATACTGGCGGTGATTGTATGGTTACTGTCTAGAATATTTTCATCACGTATAGGCTAGGCCTACTTCCTAGCCCTGCGCCTTCTGCTTCCCTGCCGTACAGGCTTATTTCTCTCAGGTCCTTTCAGCGACGTTGATGTAGGTACATACCTCTTGCGTCTTCGCTCTGCCTCTACCTGCATTCTGTACATTTCCTGGTATTTAGTGAAGTAGAAGTATAGGCTATAGGCTATCGTAGCGTATATAAGTAGTAGCATAAAGTAGAGCCAAGCTCTTCTGTTGAAGATTACACCTTGGTAGAAGCACCCTGCTACCAACAGCGAGGCTATACCTAGCCAGAAAAATGTCCCACCCATTACCCTCAGGTACTTGGATGCTAGAGGGTTGCTCTCAATATATCTTTTGCTCCAGTACCATATGCCAGCCCCCAGCAGGGTACTGAAGATATATACTACTAATACACCGAACAGTGCAGGCTCTGTAGTCAACTCTTGACCGGACAGTATTTCAAAGAGGTAGTCTACCATTCAGAGCTCCTGTAAGTAGTCTCATGACCTATCATAGAGAAGTTTTCTCTTAATTTCCTCTATAGCATTGGTGACTTGTATACCTCTGGGACAAGCGTCTGTGCAGTTGAAGACTGTTCTACAGCGCCATACACCGTCTACATCGTTAAGCACAGCCATCCTCTGCCCAAAACCCTTATCTCTGCTATCGAATATAAATCTATGCGCGTTAACTAAGGCTGCTGGACCTAGAAAGTCAGGATTAGACCAGAATGGTGGGCAAGCGGTAGTACATGCGGCGCAGAGTATGCACTTGGTTGTATCGTCGTAGAGCTCTCTATCTTCAGGAGACTGTAGTCGTTCCTTCTCAGGTGGTTCTTCGTCATTTATTAGATATGGCATTATTGCCCTGTATTTTTCAAAGAAAGGTTCAAGGTCTACCACCAAATCACGAATCACTCTGAACCCAAGCAATGGCTCTATAGTCATCCTTTGACCTATATCCCTAACCAGCACCTTGCACGCTAGCCTGTTTACGCCATTTATTCTCATAGCATCAGACCCGCACACTCCGTGAGCGCAAGATCTGCGGAAAGTCAGGGTACCATCCTGGTACCACTTGATATGGTTTAGCAAATCAAGCACCCTGTCTGTAGGCTCCGCTTCTACCTCATATGTAGCATAGTAAGGCTTCTGGTCGGTCTGTGGATTATAGCGCCTGATCTTGCAAGTTACTAGCATAGTCTTGTCCTCTACGATGTCTCTCTAGTACTTTCTCTCCTGAGGCTGGAACTTAGTTATGGTTACTGGTTTATACTTTATCTCCTTGTGGTCGTCTTTGTTCCAGATTAAAGTGTGTTTCAAGAAGCGTGCATCATCCCTCTTGGGGAAGTCCTCCCTGTAATGGGCGCCGCGACTCTCTTCGCGAGCCAGCGCACATTCTATAACTGCCTCAGAAATGTCAAGCAGTGATCCCAACTCCAAGGTCTCGGTCAGTTCTGAATTGAACCAAGTTTGCCTGTCTTGAAGCGCAACATGTTGATAACGCTCCTTAAGCTCCTGGATGCATTCCCTTGCCTGCAACAGACCTTTGGCGTTGCGTACCACAGAAACCTTATCCATCATCTCTTCCCTGAGCTGATCGCGAATACGGGCTGGAGATTCACCATGCTTCCTTGAAAGGAGTTCTGATATCTGCTCTCTAGCTGGTGCGTCTGGCTTAGGGGGTAAGGTTAACAAATCGTTCTCACATACGAACTTTGCCATGTGCTTTCCAGATCTACGCCCAAATACTATCAAGTCTACTAGTGAATTCGTGCCTAGTCTATTCGCACCATGGACGGATACACATGCACACTCACCAGCAGCGTATAGCCCATGAACTGGGGTGTTATGCTCATCCTTTAGAACTCTCCCATCGACGTCAGTGGGAATACCCCCCATAGCATAGTGTGCTGTAGGTTGTATAGGGATTGGGTGATGAACGGGATCGATCCCGAGATAAACTCTTACGAATTCGGCCAGATCTGGTAACCTCTTCTCTATTACCTCGGCACCCACATGAGTTAAATCCAGATAGACATAGTCCTTGCCGTCTATTCCTCGTCCTTCTTTTATCTCCTGATAGATGCATCTGGAGACCATATCTCTAGGTGCCAGATCTAGGAGCGTAGGCGCATAGCGCTCCATAAACCTTTCTCCTAGATTGTTACGAAGTATTCCGCCTTCTCCTCTAGCACCCTCGGTAAGCAGGATTCCTAGTTTATATACCCCTGTGGGGTGGAACTGGTACATCTCCATATCTTCAAGGGGCAATCCGTGCCTGTAGACTATTGCGACTCCATCTCCGGTACAGGCCAGAGCATTGCTGGTAATCTTCCACGCTCGTCCGTATCCTCCTACTGCGAGCAGCACGGCTTTCGAATGGAAGACATGGATCTCACCGTCCTGTATGTTAAGTGCAACTACTCCACAACATGCATCGTCCTGAAAGATTAAATCTAATAGTTGGAACTCAGAAAAGAAGTGAACATCGTGCTTAATACATTGCTGATATAAAGTCTGAAGGATCATATGTCCCGTACGGTCTGCCGCAAAGCAAGACCTGCGTACTGGGCCTTCCCCAAAGTTTCTGGTATGACCACCAAACCTGCGTTGGTCTATCTTGCCGTCTGGTGTGCGACTGAAGGGCAGTCCGTAATGTTCAAGCTCATATACACCTTCTATGGCCTCTCTAGCTAGGATCTCGGCGGCATCTTGATCTACCAGGTAGTCCCCACCCTTGATCGTGTCAAACATGTGCCATTCCCAGTGATCCTCTTCTAGGTTCCCTAGAGCCGCACCTATGCCACCTTGGGCAGCTCCAGTATGAGACCGAGTGGGGTAAAGTTTACTGATGACTGCTGTTCGTATATTGGGGTTTTGTGCTAACTGCAGTGCTGCCATCAAGCCAGCGCCACCGGCACCAACTATCACTGCATCGTACTTATGATACACCTCGAGTCTCCTTAGCTAGTCTGAGGTTGGAAGGTTAGTATTACCAATGCTCCGAGAACCGTGAATATGAGAGATATCGAGTAAAGAGCTGACAGCGCAAACAACCGCCAGCTACGAGATCTGATGTAGTCGTGGATTATTACTCTTATGCCGTTGACTCCATGACTCATCGCCAATAGCAACAGTACTAGATCGTAAGTCCTCCAGAATGGAGTTGCAAATCTAGCTGCTACGAAAGCATAGTTTATCTGTTCAACAGGGGTGGCTATATGCATGATGTACACATGCCCTAGTGCTAGAAATAGAAGAAGCACCCCTGAAATCCTGAAGTAATACCAAGACCAAAGCTCGAAGGTGCCTGTAGGCCTCTCTGACCTTCGTCTGTCGTACATATCCTAATCCTTTCTAGGCCTTGAAGAATATGGGGCCCAGCAACAAGATCCCGGTAGGTATCAGGCACACAATGGTTAGCCCCAGTGCTGCATAAAACATTTGCTTTTGATATTTGTAACCGGATGGCCAGAAGTCTATGAGTATGATTCTCACACCGTTAAAGGCGTGATATAAGACACCTGCTATAAGTACGAACTGGAGAAATCTCATGATCGCCCACTCGTGGTATATACGAGTTATAGCATCATAGTATTTTGGGCCCCATCCAATCAGTGCCGTGTCCACTATATGTATGAACAGGAACAATAGAACCCCAACGCCGCTGATTCTATGAAAGATCCATGCCCACATGCCCTCTCGACCACGGTACATCTGTCAACTGCCTCCTGCTGGTAGAAGATGATCCAACCATGGGCATTATAGATGCGACTTGGCAGTTAGACAACTGTTCCTAGATTTTCTGCAGCTTCTCCACTATGGCCCTAGCTACCTCGCTAGTACCTGACGCCCTATCACGCTGATCCATGGGAAGTAAATCATAGGTTACGGTCTTGCCCTCTGCGATTACCTCAGCTATGGCTTTCTCGAGCCTATCTGCGGCTTCACGCTCGCCGAGATGTCTGAGCATCATGACGCCAGATAGCATCATTGCCATGGGATTGGCTTTGTTCTGGCCTGCATATTTGGGTGCACTACCATGTATCGGCTCAAATAGAGCACCGTCCTCTCCTATGTTGGCTCCTGGTGCTACTCCGAGTCCACCTACCAGTCCAGCGCATAGATCTGAAATTATATCTCCATATAGATTGGGGCATAGGAGCACGTCGTAGAGTTCAGGCTTCTGAACCAACTGCATACACATGTTGTCGACTATGACATCGTTACATTCGATCTCGGGATACTCTTTGGCTACCTCGCGGGCGATCTCAAGGAAGAGTCCATCGGTGTATTTCATTATGTTGGCTTTATGCACTATAGAGACTTTCTTTCTGCCATTTTGTTGTGCGTACTCGAAGGCAAAACGTGCTATCCTCCGTGTGCCCTCTACCGAGATAAACTTTATTCCTATCCCGCTATCGTCCGGAATCTTGGCAGAGGATAGCTTGGAAAGGAATTCTGTTGCTTCCTTGGCCTCCTGAGTCCCTCTCTCAAACTCGATACCGCTGTACAGATCTTCTGTGTTCTCTCTAACTACCACTAAATCAATGTTCTCATACCTAGATTGCACTCCCTTGTAAGTTTTGCAAGGGCGAAGGTTAGCATATAGATTTAGAGCCTTCCTTAGGGCAACGTTTACGCTACGGAAGCCTGTACCGACCGGAGTCGTTATAGGACCCTTTAGTGCTACTTTATTCTTCTTTATGCTGTCTATAACCCTTTGGGGTAGTGGAGTCCCCTCGGATGCTATGACATTCTCTCCGGCCTGCTGAATATCCCACTCGAAAGGAACTCCAGTGGCTTCCAAAACCATCTTTGTGGCCTCAGTAAGCTCTGGCCCAATGCCATCTCCTGGTATCAGGGTGATTCTATAGGTCACTGACTACCTCCACTCCGTAGTAATTAGAATTGTTTTTACTTCCACAAAAAATTATGGAGCCTCTGAAATAGGCTCCATAGCGCATTCTACTCTGGTCCCGAATCTAAGGAGATCTTTTCGTCCAAGCTGAAGTTAAGGTTTGGAAACTCCCACTTCTTGGCTACGCCGTCCCTGTCGAGCGCTATAATGTAACCCCTCTCTTTGTCCTTGTTAGATAGCAGTGTCTGTAAAGCATCCTGAAAGGCTTGCTTTGCCTGTCTTTTGAGTGCTTCTACGTTATCTTGCTTTACAATAGCAATAAATTGTGGGCCACCTACATGCCCTAGAAAACCATCTGAAGGTTCACAGTTATTTACAGCTTTTTGAAGACACTCAGAGGCTGTTCTTATGAGGTTGTCACCCTCGCTAAATGAGTAGGCTTCATTATAGATCCTGAAATTGGAAATAGTGATGCTCACAACTTTCCAGTTTGTACCTGGCCTGACACGTTTATCGATCTCTTCTTCTATTGCTCTCTTTCCCGGAAGACCAGTTAGATCTGATATCTTCTCACTATAAAGGTGATATAGTCTAGCTCTTATCCTGATAAGTAGCTCATCGATGTCAAAGGGCTTTGTAACATAATCTTCCGCACCGCTCTCATAGCCAGCTACCAGATCAGATGTCAGGCTCTTGGCGGTGAGCATTATCACAGGGATATCTTGTAGTTTAGGATCGGATTGCATCCTGGTACAAACTTCGTATCCGTCTATGCCTGGTAGCATGATGTCCAGGATGACAAGATCAGGCGGACGTATCCTCATAAGATCGAGGGCATACTCACCTGAAGGGGCAGTATCTACCGTATACCCCTCCATGGTTAGATGCTCTTTCAACAAATCTAGTAGTGCTGGTTCATCATCTACAACTAGGATTCTGCTCATTACGTACCTTACTGAGCTGCTAATTGCTCTTCCCTTCTATACTTGTCAGCCGTTCTTAGCTTCCTTTTGAGTTCGGACTCACTGATGTCCAGTATCTCTGCCGCCAAGGCATGATCCCCCTTGGCTTTCTCTAACGCTTCTAGTATGATCTTCGACTCTATTATTCGCATAGCCTCATCGAGAGATCGGGTCTTATCTATGACCTCACTCAGGTCTATGTTTCTGCCCGTCCTGATCTGGCTGAATACAAGATGGTGAGTAGTTATGACTCCCCCCTGAGCCAGTATGACGGCTCTCTCAATAGTGTTTTCAAGCTCTCTAACATTACCTGGCCAATCGTGCTCCATCAATACCTTTATGGCCTCTTCCGATATACTTGCGGGAGGCCCGTCCTTATGATACTTGTGCTTCTGAAGGAAGTAGTCTACTAGCAGTGGAATATCTTCCTTGCGTTCTCTTAATGGAGGCAGATGTATGTGAATGACATTCAGTCTATAGAAGAGATCTTCACGGAATTTACCAGCTGCAACCTCTTCCTCTAGCTTCTTGTTGGTGGCAGCAATCACTCTAGTGTCTACTTTGATCGTAGAGGAACCGCCGACACGCTCGAACTCCCTCTCTTGAAGGACCCTTAACAGCTTCCTCTGGGTGCCAAGTGTCATCTCTCCTATCTCATCAAGGAATATGGTGCCTTTGTGAGCAAGCTCAAACCTACCTTTCCTCTGTCTATCTGCACCCGTAAAGCTGCCCTTTTCGTGTCCAAAAAGTTCACTCTCTAATAAGGTCTCCGGTAATGCTGCACAGTTGACCTTGACTAAAGGTCCTTGGCTAAAGGTCGAGTTATAATGAATAGTCTCCGCAACTAGCTCTTTCCCTGTTCCTGTTTCTCCAGTGATAAGGACTGTAGCGTCAGAAGCTGCTACCAAACCTATGGTTTTGTAGACCTCTTGCATCACGGGGCTATTGCCTATAATCCTAGAGGTCTTGTCTGGGGCTGCAACCTCCTCTGCTCTTCCTCTGACCTTGGTTGATAACTTTTGTTGTTCAAAGAACCTGTTGATAGTCCTTGTTATATCATCGAGATCGAAAGGCTTTGTAATATAGTCCCAGGCACCAAGTTGCATAGCCTTGATGGTAGTGCTGGAGTTACCGAAGGCCGTCATCACGATCATAGGGACGTTCATCCCTTTGGCCCTCAGTTGCTTGAGGACCTCGATACCATCGATCTTGGGCATGCGCACGTCCATCAATATTAGATCAGGGGAAGATTGCTGGACCTGATCTATTACTTGTTCTCCATCCAGAGCTATCGAGACCTGGTAACCTTCATCTTCCAGCAGGTCTCTCAGTATCGTCCTGATAGAAGGGTCATCGTCAGCTACGAGAATATGGCGATTGCCTTCCGCCAATTGACTACTCCTGTGGGAATTTCAAAAAGTTGTTATCCGAAATAAAAAGTTCCCTACGGCAGAAATTATATGCTAATTATCATCTTAGCTGCAATTAGGGTGTACGATCGGCTGTAAGTATAACAGTAAGCACTCCCAATAGTATTATGAACATGCCGATCATATCTCGTAAGGTTACCGGCTCTTTTACAAACAGCCATGCCAGAAGGGTTCCCCCAGGAACTTCCAGCGTCGATAGAACGTTAGCATGTGCCGCGTGTATTCTTCTGAGAGCTGCGTTGTAGAGTGTATGTCCCATACCAAGGGGTACAATGGCGAGGGCCAAAAGGGCGATGATATTGGTCGTAGTGTAGGAACTGTTGATCATTGAGCGTAATGCTAATGGTAGTAGCCACAATGATGCCATCAAGTAGGTACCCCCAGCATATACCAATAGGGGATATTTATCTCGTTCACCTCTACCCATAACTGAGTAGACTCCAAATGCCGCTGCTGATAGGATAGCCAAGAAGTTGCCTATCAATCTGCTCTTATCAAGCCCCAGGTCAAAGCCAGAAAATATCATTACTCCCACGACTACTATGCAGATACCTAGCCACTGCTTCCAGTTAATGCTTTCGTGTAATGCCAGCGCTGCAAAAAGGGCGACGAACACTGGAGCGGTATATACGAGCGCTAGAGAGTTGGAGACGGTAGTATATTCAAGAGACGCTATATAGAAGAAAAAGTGCATTGCTGCTACTAACCCATACACAAGAAAACGGTAGTTGAATGGGTTGCGTTGCAAAGATAGTTGAGACGATACCAAAGCTGCGCCTAACACTAACATGCCAGCTATAAGCATTCTCCAGAAGGTTATCTCAATGCTGCTGATATCTTTGATTACCCTTATGAGTACGGCACTAGTGCTGAACATCGATACGGCAACAAAAGCCAAGGCGATGCCTGACAACTGTTTAGTTCTGTCCTTGGTGCCTTGCTTCATACCTTCTAACCTACATAGTTAGTAGATACGCTATAATCCTTTCTAGGTTTACATTTCATAATTTGAGGAGAAAAGTGTCTTCAGATCAGTATCTAGCAAAGTTGATAAGAGACGTCCCTGATTTTCCCAAGCAGGGGATATTGTTCAAAGATATTACCACACTTCTCAAAGATAAGGACGCGTTTAAGAAATCTATAGACCTTCTGGCGGATAGGTTTGCTAACGACCATATAGACAAGGTCGTGGCAGCAGAAAGTAGAGGCTTCATCTTTGGGGCTCCCTTAGCCTACCTACTGAACGCCGGGTTTGTGCCTGTTCGCAAGTTGGGCAGGCTACCAGCTAAAGCTATAAGAGCTGAATATACTCTTGAGTATGGCACTAACTTTGTCGAGATACATGTGGATGCGATAGAGCCTGGAGAGAAGGTTCTTATAGTAGATGACTTGCTAGCTACTGGTGGCACTGTGGGTGCCACTATAGAACTCGTAAAGAAGTTAGAGGGAGACATAGTAGCGTTAGCTTTCCTGGTAGAGCTGTCCTTCCTGAATGGTAGAGAAAGGCTGAAGGACTACAGGATAGAAACCATAATAACTTACTAGTCTTAGGAGGCAAATAAACTGAGTACTTCTACTTATTATGACGTCAAAGACATGTCTCTAGCAGCTAAGGGACATGACCGTATAGCTTGGGCTGCTCGTGAGATGCCAGTGCTTTCTAGCATAGCAAACAGGTTTGATCGTGAGAAGCCGCTGGCCGGGGTGAAAATAGCCGCTTGTCTACACGTAACTACCGAGACGGCCAATCTCATGCTTGCTCTTATGAGAGGTGGAGCTGAGATAGCTCTTGCTGCGAGCAATCCGCTCTCAACGCAGGACGATGTTGCCGCAGCGCTCGTTGAAAAGGGTATATCCGTATTCGCGATCAAGGGGGAAGACGAGAACACTTACTACAGCCACATAAGGGCTGTGTTGGATACACATCCTAACATCACTATGGACGATGGTGCGGATCTTGTAACGACTCTGCACACTGAGCGATTGGACTTAGTAGACGATGTACGGGCGGGAACTGAGGAAACAACCACTGGGGTTATTCGCCTCAAAGCTATGGCTGCAGACGGGCAACTCAGATACCCCATCATAGCTGTTAATGAGGCCTATACTAAGCACCTATTCGATAACAGGTATGGTACTGGTCAGAGTACGATCGATGGCCTTCTGAGGGCAACGAATATCCTGCTAGCTGGAAAAGTGTTTGTCGTTGCAGGTTATGGTTGGTGTGGAAAGGGGTTGGCCACCAGAGCTAGAGGTATGGGCTGCCAGGTAGTGGTCACTGAGGTAGATCCTATAAAAGCTCTTGAGGCTGTGATGGATGGTTTTCGTGTTATGCCAATGGCTGAAGCCGCTAAGATTGCTGATGTTATAGTCACGGTTACTGGAGGGCTTCATGCGGTCGATGCTAAAGCTATTCAAAACCTCAAGGATGGAGTTATCTTGGCGAATTCAGGTCATTTCAATGATGAGATAGATATTCCTGCCATAGAGAAGATGTCAGTAGCTAGAAGGGTAAGAAGAGATTTTGTCGAGGAGTTTGAGCTCAAAGATGGCAGGAAGATTTATTTGCTTGCCGAGGGACGACTTCTAAACCTTTCTGCAGCTGAGGGACATCCGGCAGCCGTGATGGATATGAGCTTTGCTAATCAAGCGCTGTCGATCGAATGGTTGGTCAATAACGCTTCTGGGTTGGAGCCCAAGGTATTCTCCGTTCCCGAGGAAATAGACAGGAACGTGGCCCGAACTAAGCTTGAGTCTCTAGGCATTACAATAGATGAACTGTCGGAAGAGCAGCTAGCCTACGCTTCAGAATGGAGATCTGGTACCTAATATCTATATGGAGGAAAGTCAAACATGAGCAGTGTCATCAAGTTTGGTACCGACGGTTGGCGTGCTGTCATCGCCGAAGATTATACTTTTTCTAACGTACGATTGGTTTCGCAGGCGGTTGCTCAGTACTTGAATAAGGATGTTGGTGGGGAAGCACCCATTATCATTGGCTATGATACTCGCTTTGGTAGTGAGTACTTCGCTCAGGCTGCTGCAGAGGTATTGGCAGCTAATGGAATCAAAGTCGTGCTAACCGATATATATACCCCCACCCCTGCTGTATCTCTGGCAGTTATAGAGCAGCATCTACGTGGGGGCATCGTAATAACCGCAAGTCATAATCCGGGCATATGGAATGGATTCAAGTACAAACCCGATTACGGCGGCTCAGCCTCACCTGAAGTTATAGCGAAGATAGAGGCCGAATTAGCAGGATTGCAGCCTGGGGATGTTCGGAGGATACCTATTGAAGAGGCTAGGTCTAAGGGATTAGTGGAGCTGCAGGATGTAGGTCCGGCATATCGTAAGAGGCTATCTGAGTTGGTAGATGTCGATGCTCTCAAGAGTCGCCAGGGAACGGTTGTTTACGATGCTATGTTTGGAGCCGGAATAGGACATCTTCCCCAGTTGCTAAGCGGTGGAAACCTGAAGGTGGTTGAGATAAACAACGAACGTAATCCCATCTTCCCAGGCATGCATGCCCCAGAGCCTATAGCTCTAAATCTCCGCAAGCTTTGCGAAACTGTGCCTCAGGTTAATGCATCTCTGGGAATTGCCACCGACGGTGATGCTGATCGTGTGGGTATAGTAGATGAGAGGGGTGAGTTTGTAGACCAGCTCAAAGTATACGCTCTCATAGCTTATTATCTGCTTGAGGTCAGAGGTCAGAGAGGTCCTTTGGTCAAGACCATATCTCAAAGCTATATGGTCAATAGACTTGGGGCTCTCTACAACGTTCCTGTCTATGAGACTCCAGTAGGGTTTAAGTACGTTGGCCCCAAGATGATGGAGGTCGATGCCATACTTGGAGGAGAGGAAAGCGGCGGATTTGGGTTCAAGGGACACATTCCAGAAAGAGATGGAACCCTAGCCGGTCTTGTGATCCTTGATCTTGTCATGCATCTGGGGCTACCTCTAAGTAAGGTAATACAGCAGATAGAAGAGAAGGTAGGTAAGTCCTACTACAAGAGAATTGATCTCACTTTCCCAGCAGAGCAGCGTTCTGAGATTATTGAGCGTCTTAGGAGTAATCCTCCTGAAACTTTGCTTGGACAAAAAGTGGTGAAGTTCCAGACTGAAGATGGCTTCAAGTACACCCTTGAAAACGACACTTGGTTGCTAATACGATTCTCTGGAACGGAGCCTGTTATAAGAATCTATACCGAAACTGATTCGTCTGACAAGCTTGATCAGATGCTAAATGAGGGGCGCAAGCTAGCTGGAGTATAGGATTGCTGTTATGAACCCTGAGGGAAAACCAAGAAAAGATTCATTAGAGCTTATAGCTAGCGAAGTAAGGAAGTGTACTAAATGTCCTCTTAGCGCTACGCGCACTAATGCTGTTCCTGGGGAGGGTAATCCCTCCGCACAAATAATGTTCATTGGCGAAGGTCCTGGTTTTAATGAGGACAGACAAGGTAGGCCGTTTGTTGGGGCAGCTGGTGCTTTCCTAAACGAGTTGTTGCAATCAGTTGGACTCAGGCGTGAGGATGTCTTCATAACTAATGTGGTCAAGTGTAGGCCGCCTGGGAATAGAGATCCGTTGCCTGAGGAGATACAAGCTTGTAGCTGTTATCTCGATCGTCAGATCGAGATTATCAAGCCTGCAGTCATAGTGACCTTGGGAAGGTATTCGATGGCCAGGTATTTTCCTAATGAGCGTATCTCCAGAATCCATGGCCAGCCAAGGAGAATAGGGGATCTAACAGTGGTTCCTTTGTTCCATCCAGCTGCTGCCCTGCATCAACCTGCACTCAAAGAAACCTCGATCTCCGACTTCAAAAAGATACCCAAGATAGTAGAAGAGGCCCTTGCCGATCGTGCTAGTAGTCGGAGTATAGATCAAGACGATCGTGATGATAACGATAACAACGATAATATAGAAAACCTAGAACAACTCAAGCTATTTTGATAGAGATGTGTTTCTGAAAGGATCTAGCAGTGCCTGACAGTGTCAGAGTAATACCCCTTGGCGGTGTAGGTGAAGTAGGCAAGAACATGCTTGCCGTAGAGTATGGGAATGAGATCCTTCTGCTGGATTGCGGTCTAGCTTTTCCCGAAGAAGATATGCTTGGTGTGGACCTACTCATTCCCGATATCCAGTACTTACTCAAGTCTCGTAAGCGTATAGTGGCTTATTGTATTTCGCATGGTCACGAAGATCATATAGGTGCTTTGCCCTACATACTCCGTGACATAGATGCTCCTATATATGCTACTCCCCTAACAAGGGGGCTAATAGAGGTAAAGCTAAAAGAAGCTAACCTATTGCAATCTGCGCGCCTTAGAACATATAAGGACGGTGATGTGGTCAGAATAGGTAAGTTCACCGTCGAGCCTTTTCATGTGACTCATAGTATCCCTGATGCAGTGGGACTAGCGATAACTTGCCCTGTGGGTACTATTGTTTACACAGGCGATTTTAAGTTTGATCCTACGCCTGTGGATGGCAAGCAAGCAAATTACGGACTTATAGCTCAGATAGGCCGAAGAGGTGTACTTACCCTTTTGTCCGACTGTGTGCACGTTGAGACGAAGGGTCACACGCCTAGTGAGCAGGTTGTAGGTGATACCTTTAGAAGAGTATTTGCCGAAGCTAAGGGAAGGATTATCATAGCTACCTTTGCATCCCTTATAGCCAGAGTACAGCAGATAATAAACGTCGCTGCTGAATACGGTCGCAAGGTAGCAGTCGTCGGCAGGAGTCTTGAGAATAATGTTGCTATGGCAAGGGAGCTAGGGTACCTAGATCCTAAGGATGGTACTCTTGTTCCCCTGCATCAACTGAGGAAGGAGGATGCGGACAGATCGGTTCTGATAGTCACGGGTAGTCAAGGGGAGCCCACTAGCGTACTCAATCGCATCGCAAACCAGGACTACCGCCACGTGAAGATAGTGCCCGGAGATACAGTTATTATCTCGGCTACCCCAATCCCCGGCAACGAGACAGCCGTATCCAGAATAATCAACAACCTGTTTGCACTGGGCACCGACGTCATCTATAGCGCTATAGATACTGTGCATGTTTCGGGGCATGCCAGCTCGGAAGAGCTGAGGCTCATGCTTAATCTCGTACGGCCAAAGTATGTTGTTCCTGTACATGGCGAGATGAGGCACTTGGTAATGTACAAGCGCCTTGCTATGAGTGTGGGCATTCCTGAGGATCATATCCTGATACCTGAAAATGGAGCCATAATGGAGTTCAGTAAGGAGCAAGCCCGCATAGTAGAGGTTTATCCCAATAACATGGTGTACGTTGATGGCATATCTGTTGGTGATGTAGACCATGTTGTGTTGAGAGATAGAAAGCTGCTTTCAAGAGATGGTATGGTGATAGTCGTGGTAGGTATCGATCGAAATGACGGTAGCATTCTGGCGGGCCCGGACATTATCTCTAGGGGCTTTCTTTACGCGGGCGAAGATGATAACCTGCTGGAAGAGGCCAAGGAGCTAGTATCTAACAGCATTAGACATCAAGAGGAAAGTCCTCCCCCGCCAGAATGGAGTTGGGCTCATCGTAAAATCAAAGATATATTAGGGGAATTCCTCTACAAACGGACCGGTAGACGCCCTATGATTTTACCAGTGGTAATGGAGATCTAATCCATTGGTAAAAGGGGGCTCTTGAGTGTCATCCAGTACCAAAAGACAGCCGGTAAATGCTAAGTCCGGTAGCCAGCGATCTGCAGGCAAGACTACAGTCAGAACTCCGAAATCCACCAGGTCTTTGTCGCAACCTAAAAATCGGTTGTCTCGGACTCCGACTAGTGGGCGATACCCTGCAAACACGCAGGTGCGACTCTTTGGCATTATGTCGCTTATTCTAATAAGCCTTGCTGCGATCTATTATACTTCTGTTGAAGGCTCATTATCTGGGGCGGTAGGCGAGCTATTCTCACATCTGGGTATAGTATCGATCCTAATACTGATTGTGTTCGTAGGTGTACCTGTTCTGTCCCTCTTTGCCCCACGCCTCTTGCTGGAATACGTTGATGTGAAGAGATTGTCTGCCGTTGTAGTTCTAGCTGTGTCTGGGCTAACCTTGTTGGGATTATTACACCTAGGAGGTATGTGGGGTAACAGCCTGGCAGATGTTCTCTGGCAAGCCATGGGGGTAGGAGCAGCGGCTTTAGTCCTTGTAGGAGTCCTAATAGGGTTACTACTCATGGGTGTTCCCCCCAGGAATATTCGAGATGGATTCCTCCTCTGTCTTAAGCTGGCAATAAGAGGCTCTGTATTGTTAGCTAGACTCTTTTCTAAACTTGCAAAGCTTCTCATATCCTGCTTCTGCGCCGTATTGAGTCGCTTTGCTCGATTTATGAGGTCCAGGAGGAAACCTGTAGTAGTAGTCAATCATGTCAAGCCTACAGCTACCAAGAAGGTCCCAAGGGATATAAGGGAGATACCCAAACTAGTCCTCCCTCAGAAGGAAGATCCTGTTGTCTCACAGAGCAGTAGTAGTGGTCCGCTACCCCCTATAGAGCTGCTTGAGCCTTCTGAACAGGTTGAAATTAGTGAAATAGACGCCATGCAAAAGGCAAAGATCATAGAGGATACGCTAAGTACGTTTGGGGTGGAGGCCTATGTTAGGGAGATCAATCCAGGCCCTACAGTCACTCAGTTTGCCTTAGAACCCGGTCGAGGTACCAAAGTAAGCAAGATTACATCCCTTCAGAACGATCTTGCCCTGGCTCTAGCAGCTTCATCTATAAGAATAGAAGCACCAGTGCCAGGCAAGCCGAGGGTAGGTATAGAGATTCCCAACAATCAGTCTATAACGGTCAAGCTAAGGGATGTAATGGATACCTCGGAGTTCCAGAACTCGAAGGCAAAGCTCAAGCTCGCTCTTGGTAGGGGTGTCACTGGTAGACCCGTAGTGGGTGACCTTGCTAAGATGCCCCATCTGTTGATAGCAGGTGCTACGGGAGCCGGCAAGAGCGTATGCCTGAACAGTATCATAACTGGACTGTTGTTTCAACACACACCAGATAGTCTGAGGTTCTTGATGGTGGATCCCAAGATGGTAGAACTAAAGACATATGATGGCATCCCCCATCTACTCTGGCCTGTAGTTACCGATACCAGCAAGGTTGTGGGTGTGCTGAAGTATGCTGTTGCCGAGATGGAAAGGCGCTACAAGCTTCTGTCTGAGCTAGGTATTCGTAATATAGATGCCTATAATAAGCGAGCTGAAAGCGATAATCAGCCAAAGCTGCCGCAAATTGTGATTATAATCGATGAACTGGCAGACCTAATGATGGTTGCTCCAGATGAGGTTGAGTCCCTTATATGTAGGCTAGCTCAAATGGCTAGGGCGGTGGGTATACACCTAGTTATAGCTACACAGAGACCTTCAGTTGATGTACTTACTGGTCTTATCAAAGCTAATTTCCCTTCACGTATCGCTTTTGCGGTTAGCTCTCAGATAGACTCTAGAGTCATACTTGATATGCCAGGAGCTGAGAGGCTGCTTGGACGTGGTGATATGCTCTTCCTTGGTCCGGATTCATCCAAGCCTATTCGTGTTCAGGGCACACACGTATCCGATGTAGAGATAGAGTCGGTTGTTAAGCACTGGATACAGGTGCAGCCAGCACAGTATGATCCTGAGGTAGGGAGGATCATTGACGCAGAGACTCAGAAGACTACAGATGCTGCTGAAGACCCTCTGTATCAGGAGGCTGTTGAGATCGCAAACTCCACTACCAAGGTCTCTACAAGCCTATTGCAGCGGAGACTGAGAATAGGCTACAACCGAGCTTCAAGGCTTATGGATGCTCTAAGAGATAACGGTATCATAGATGCTACATCTGAAGGTTGAAATGTAACTTGACATAGATATATCCTGTTATGAGGAATATAGCTTTGTTATGAGCAAAGATAAAGAGTTAAAGGATAATGGCCAAATAGCAAATCAAGCTGCCTTACAGCTCTCTGAGAGAGTCCAGGGGTTTCTTGGGGAGCTCCGAGAGATGCGGCAAAGGGTCAAGTCCCTGCTAGATGCTAAGCAGCTAGATTTAGACCAGTTGCGTATATTGCTGGATGATCTGCAGTACGCTAGCGAGGATCTAACTGGTAGAGATAGTGAAAGGTGGAAAACAAGGTTAGAGTCCTTAAGCCGGACGGAAATATCTATCAGGGATGAGATCACAAAGCTAAAGCAGGTTCTAGAGAGGATAGATGGGTTCATTCAGATAATCTCACTTGCAGATACCGTGGAAGACAATACGGACTCTGGCTTTAAGGATGCCTTTACCTTGATGCGTGTTTTGCAAGGGCAAGAGATGGAGCGTTCACGGCTCGCAAGGGAAGTTCATGATGGTCCTGCCCAGGTAATGGCCAATGCCATAATGGCCATAGAGTATTGCGAGCGCTTACTTGAACGCAGGCCGCAGAGCCTTCCAAGCGAGTTGCATCGCATAAAACTATCCTTGCGCCAAGGTTTGGAAGAGGTCAGAAGATTTATATATGATCTGCGCCCGAGTGATCTGACTAGAGAGGGCATAATTGCTACTTTACGTAAGTACGCTGAGGATTATCAACAACAAGGCATCGAGGTCTCTATAGATATAGATGAGGCAATTGATAAACTGACCAACGATGAGCAGAAATTCGCTCTGTTTAGAATTATACAGGAGGCTATGCAGAACTCCCGCAAGCATGCTTCTGCCAGCGAGGTCAGGATTCAAGGACGTATAGTGAGTGATGGGAGCGTAGAGCTTCTAATAGCAGATAACGGAAGAGGATTTGATCCTGAGGATAGAAGCGAGAGAGGTGAACACTACGGTCTTAGAAACATGAAGGAAAGGGCCGAGGCCTTGCAAGGAACTCTTGATATAAAGTCTTCCATAGATGATGGTACCGTAGTTCGTGTTATCTTTCCCGTATCTAAGGTTTTGGCTGTTCGGTATTGATTCTTCAGGGGCGCGATTATGGGCATCAAGGTACTATTGGTAGATGACCATCCTCTATTTAGACAAGGAGTATCTCATGCGCTCTCTAACTTCCCAGACCTGGAGGTGGTTGGAGAGGCATCTGACGGACAAGCTGCAATAAAGTTGGTGGATAAGCTTTCCCCTGACGTAGTAGTAGTTGATATAAATCTGGAAGGCCTTAATGGTCTTGAGGCGACCAGAGTTATAAGGAGAAGATATCCTAACGTGGGAGTGGTTATTCTTACTATGCATGAGGATGATGAACAGCTATTTAACGCCATCAAGGCTGGTGCTGCTGCCTACGTGACTAAAGACACGTCTCCAGATAGGTTGGTGGATATTATTCGTCGAGTTGGTAAGGGAGAATACATAATTAACGAGAATCTGATAACCAAGCCTTTTGTCGCGTCCCGCGTTTTGAAGCAGTTTCGAGACCTGGCAGCGCTTGAAGATGAAGAGAATCTATTCACTCCGCTCACTAGTAGAGAAGTTGAGATTCTAGATTGCATTGCTAGAGGGATGAGCAACAAGGAAATCGCTCGCCAGATGTCCATATCAGATCAGACTGTAAAGAATCACATAACATCCATTTTGCGTAAGCTGGCCGTAAATGACCGCACACAGGCCGTTATTTATGCCCTGAAAAGGGGATGGATAAAGATAAACGACGAGACTTAGTATAACTATCCTTTCCTGCCAAATTCCCTCTCGAGTTGAGATTTCGTAAGTTCCAATATAGTTGGTCTCCCGTGAGCACAAGCAGTGGGGAAATTAGTTTGCTCTAGCTGTTCTATGAGCGATCGCATTTCCTGTATTGATAGCTGTTGACCCGCTTTTATGGCGCTTCTACATGCTAGTGACACTGCTACGGCGTTTCTCCTGAGCTCGACGTTGGAGAAGTTGTTGATATCTTGACACAGGTCTTCGATAAAGGCCATGACCTCTTCCTTGGGAAGTATCGCAGGGATAGATCTAATGATTACCTCTTTGGGGCCAAAAGATTCGGCCTCAAAGCCTAGCCTGTTCATTTCATCGACCAGGTTTTTCATAAACGCTGCTTGATGATCTCCCAGCGTGACTATGATGGGATCAAGAAGCATCTGGGAGGCTACTTTGTCTGTTTCAAGCTCCTTCTGTATTCTCTCCAAAAGTATTCTTTCATGAGCCGCATGCTGGTCTATAAGATACATGCCGTTTGGCCCCTCCGCGATTATGTAAGTTAGGGATATCTGTCCAAGCACGCGCAGAGGTGGCAACTTGGGCAGAGTTCTCTCTCCCTCGAAATTGCTAGCTGTTTCCGTCGAAGTTGACTCGATATGTTGGGGTTGAGTAGATGTAGTTGGGTGCCAGGCATGATTTTCTGATGTAGAGGCGGAGTTGAAGCTGAATGTAAGTATCTTCAGCTTGCCTTGAGAGTGATCATCTTGAGGGAGTTCTGCATCTCGCGAAGAGAATACTTCCTGAAGGGCTGTCCTTATGGTTCTCCCAACCGCACTGGCCACTCTTCTATCATCCGCAAACCTGACTTCGGCCTTAGTGGGGTGTACGTTGACATCCACAAACTCAGGTGGAATTAGCAAATTAATTATTGCTATAGGAAACCTTCCCACCATAAGGAGAGATGAATAACTTTCTTGTATCGCAAATATCAACTGTTTAGCTGAAACCGGACGGCCATTGACAAACACATGTATATCTGATCTATTGCTACGGTTTATAGATGGTAGACTCACGTATCCTTTGATCTCTAACTCGTCTTCTTTATATGCTATTGGAATCATTTGATCTCTAAGCTGCAGGCCAAAAACCGATCCTATGCAATCTAGGAGATTACCTTTACCAAACGTTTCAAGTTGTTTTTTGCCGTCTATATGTAGTTCAAACGCTATATTGGAATGACCTAGGGCGTATTGCTTGACTGTAGATGTAATTCTAGATGCTTCCGATGTAGGTCCACCAAGGAATTTCAGTCTTGCTGGAACGTTGTAGAAAAGGTTTCGGACTTCAACTTGAGTGCCCTGTGGCATTCCTACCGTTTTGATTCTTGTATTCCCGGAAGAAAAGCATTCAAGCTCTGCTCCGGGAGAATCTCCATGTTTACTGCGTATCCTTAACCTACTGACGGAGGCTATGGCGTATAGCGCTTCTCCCCTGAAACCTAAAGTGGTTATCTTGTATAGGTCTTCTGATGAAGATATCTTACTGGTTGCGTGCTTCTGTACGCACAACTCGAGATCTTCCCTGGGTATACCAGTGCCGTTGTCAGCTACTCTAATTAGATCCAGTCCCCCATTTTCTACGTAGATCTGAATCTTGGTGGCTGAGGCATCTATAGAGTTATCTATAAGCTCCTTGACAACAGATGCAGGTCGCTCTACAACTTCCCCTGCGGCTAGTTGCCTTATTGTCTCCTGGTCAAGAGGCTTGATGTTGTGGGCCATTCTTAACAACCTGAGCTTGATATAATTCATTTATGCAGGAAAGAGTTTACAAAACGCAAGCTATAGTTCTTCGGCGCTTTGACTTTGGAGAGACTGGCAGGCAGTTAATAGTCTTTACTCCAGATATTGGTAAGATCTCCCTAATAGCCAAGGGTACTAAGAAACCGACGAGTAAGCTCGCAGGACATCTCGAGCCATTAACTCTAACTCAGCTTGTAGTTGCTTCTGGACGTAATATAGATACAGTAACGCAAGCACAAACGATCAAGTCTTTCGCTAATGTTAGGTCAGATTCCAGAGTCATACCTTTTGGACTAATAGTGGCCGAGCTCCTGGATCGCATGATTGCTGAAGGGGAGCCTAATCGAGAAATATGGACCCTTGCTGTTGACACACTCGAGAGGCTAAACAGCACAAACGACCCTTGGAAGCCAGTTACCTATTTTCAAGTAAGGTTGTTGATACTAGCTGGATACCAACCAGAACTGAAGGTATGCAGTCGTTGTGGGCAAGATGTTGACCCTGAGTCGGTTTATTTCAGTCTATCAGCAGGCGGGATGGTTTGCCGTGAATGTAGCAGAGGGGATCCGAGTGCCGTTGTAGTTAGCCCAAACGTTATCAAGGCTCTGAGGCTAGCCTCTCTAACTTCATATGAAATGTTCGAGAAAGTGCGTATACCTCAAGACTTAAGGCTGGATGTTGAAGCGATAATAAGAAGAATTTATGCCCATATCCTGGAGAGCGATATTAGATCTATAGCTATGCTTAGAACATTTTATGGAACTGATGAAATCTAGCTATTAAAGTTCTTCAGGAATAGGTAGTCCTTCATAAATCTTGCTAGGTTTTTGTTCTTCCCCGAGCTCATCAGGAATAGCTATATCTTCTCTCCGCTCGGATGACTGGATATCGCTACCTATCTCATCGGGAACCACTTGGTCCTGTTTATCCTCTTGGAGCTTGTTAAGCACCGTCATTAAAACCTCCTCGGGACTGATATTCGTTGTATCCACCGTAATATCGGCTGACTTGCGGGCCTTGTCTAACCTCTGTAACTGGGCTGCGTAGTTATAGGGGCTCATCAAAGCATGCCCCCTTCTTCTTACGGCCTCATATGTGGCATGTAAATATATCACGATGGGTAGACCTTTGTTTAGAAACAGATCTGGGATGCACGAGTGCTCTTGGGCCACCACCCTAGCTTTAATACCGAATTTGCTAAGGTTCTTGGCCAACGTAGTCTTGCCCGAGGCACATACCCCTACTATGACTATATCCTTGTGAGCTCCCATGATGCTATCCCTCCGAGGCTAGCATATCCTCTCTAATAGGCATAACTATGGACATAGTACGCCTTTCTTCATCCTTTTCTCTCTTAGATACAGAAAGTATAGCTATAGACATATCATCTGACGGACGACCACTGTCTAGCTCCACTGCTCTAGTCAGTATGCAATCTGCCAGATCAGCAGGTGCTTTGACAATTGATAGACAGCGAGATATAAGCTCTTGGAGATCCAGGTTTCTACTAGCTCTACGCCCAGCATTTAGAATGCCATCTGTCATCGCTATGATCATAATCTTGGGACGAAGTGGTACTGTTAGGTAGCAAGGGCGTGTTTCTGGATAGATCCCAAGAGAATTTGAGGAACCAGAGAGTTCCTTAATGATCAGTTTACCGTTGCTCTCTACCAGGTACACAGGCACACTGGAATTGGTTGTAATCCTGCACACTTTATCTTTAGTGTCTGCAGATATCGTTATGAGCGCGCAACTTACTCGCCCACCCCTATAATGGTAAAGGTGGTCGTGCAGGGCTTCGTGTACCGCCGTATCTCGAACCCCTTCCTTTAGTAAGCCCACAGCCTTAGATGTAACCAGATTGCTTAGAGTTTTAGCAGCGTATCCAGAACCCTGGGCATCAGCTATAACTATGCTAAGTCCCCCAGACGGTCGCTCCACCACCTCTACAGTATCGCCACTATCGCGCGATGCATATCTGTTGAGTTTGCTTATTGCTACATCCAGCTGCCACAAATTGAACACTCCTACCAAATGGGTGATAACATAGTATCGGACTTTATAAAGTAAAAGACAATGTTAGCTTTCTAGGCTTGAATTGGAGGTTGAGGTTTCACATATGGAGTATGAGGCCGTAATAGGGCTTGAAGTGCACGCTCAACTATTAACCAAGACTAAGATGTTTTGTCGCGATCTGGCTGACTATTCTGGCGCAGCTCCGAATAGTCATATATGTCCAGTATGCGCAGGTTTCCCAGGTGTGCTTCCGGTGATTAACGAAGCTGCAGTTGAGCTTGCCCTAAGAGTGGGCTTGGCTCTTAACTGTAATATAGCTCCTATCAGTAGATTTGACAGAAAGCATTATCCATATCCTGACCTTCCTAAGGGATACCAAATAAGCCAGTACAATCTACCCTTGGCAACTGATGGCTATGTAGAACTAGAATCTGGCAAGAGGGTTGGAATTATCAGGGTTCACATGGAAGAGGATACGGGTAGGCTTCTTCACAGACGCTCACCTGAGGGTGAAGTGTACACCTTAGTCGATTTGAACAGGGCTGGGGTACCTCTCCTAGAGATAGTTACTAAGCCTGATCTCCGATCAGGTACAGAGGCCAGAGAGTTTGTATCCAAACTGCGACAAATCCTGCGCTATATTGATGCTAACTCGGGCAACATGGAAGAGGGAGCGCTCAGGGTAGATGCCAACGTCTCTGTCAGGCCTAAAGGCGAGACCTATCTTGGACCCAAGGTAGAGATCAAAAATATGAACAGCTTTAGGGCTGTTGAGAGAGCCTTAGATTATGAGATAAGTAGGCAGATACAAGTTATATCTAAAGGAGGTGCTGTTGAGAGGGAGACTAGAGGATGGGATGAAGCGGAGGGAGTAACCCTACCTCAACGCACTAAGGAGATGGAACATGATTATAGATACTTCCCAGAACCTGATCTGCCTCCCCTAACAATCTCCATTGAGAGGATATCTCGTACCAGGGAACTTATGCCTGAGCTTCCTGATGAACGCAGGCAAAGATTTGTAAGCCAGTATGATATAGCAGAGTCTGATGCTAGAGTTCTTACTTCTTCTAAAGAAGTAGCCAACTATTTCGAGGCAGTTGTGGAGAAAGTGCCCTCATCGGTTGGTGCCAAAGGTGTAGCCAACTGGATAGTAAATACTTTGTTCGGGATATTGCAAAAAGATGGCAAGGATATAACCGAAACGAATGTTACTCCAGATTACCTGGCTGAGCTTCTTGTTCTACTACAAGAGGGCAAGATAAATACCACTACTGCCAGATCTATACTAGAAGAAGTGCATGCTAGTGGTAAGTCTCCGCGAGTAATTGTGGAAGAACGGGGACTGTCGGTGATAGCGGATAGCGATCAGATAACCTCGATTGTGATTAAGGTCATTGATAACAATCCTCAAGCTGTTGCCGACTATCTCAAGGGGAAGAAGCAGGCCATAGGATTCCTGCTTGGGCAAGTCATGAAAGAGACGAAGGGTAGGGCTAGCCCAGATATTGTTAGGGAAGTTCTAACTAAGGAGCTTGCACAGCGATCAACTTAGGTATTTTCGCTCTCAGATTTAAGTGATAACATTCCCCCGGCTAGCACATAGAATGCAACACCATCATGTGCTAGTCGAGGATTATTTTGGGTAAAAGGAGAGTTTGCATGATCACAGAACTTGAGAAGCCTAATCCTTACGAGATCGCTTGTCGGCAGTTTGATATAGCAGCTGACAAGCTAGGGTTAGAAGAGGATCTTAGAAGGGTCTTAAGATCAACTAAGAGGGAGCTCACCGTTCACTTCCCAGTAAAGATGGATAACGGTGAGGTGAAGGTATTTACGGGCTACAGGGTACATCATAATGTAGCAAGGGGGCCGGCGAAAGGCGGTATACGTTATCACCCTGATGTAACCCTCGACGAAGTTAGAGCTTTGGCCATGTGGATGACCTGGAAGTGTGCAGTAGTGCGGTTGCCATATGGTGGGGCAAAGGGGGGAGTAATCTGTGATCCAAAACAAATGTCTCAGAAGGAATTGGAAGGACTAACAAGACGGTTTACTACAGAGATAAGCATACTCATAGGTCCAGACAGCGATATACCAGCTCCTGATGTGAATACTAATTCACAAACAATGGCATGGATCATGGATACTTACAGCATGCATCATGGATACAGCATCCCAAGCGTAGTTACGGGGAAGCCAGTCAATATAGGGGGATCAGAGGGAAGATCAGAGGCTACCGGTAGAGGTGTGGTGTACGTCCTCGAGTCTGCAGCCAAGGAGCTGCACATGGATCTTTCTAAAGTCAAAGTAGCAGTTCAGGGATTTGGTAATGCTGGATCTGTGGCCTCAAGCATACTCCATAATCATGGCGCTTGTATAGTTGCTGTAAGCGACTCTAGAGGAGGTATATATAATCCATCCGGGATAAACCCAAATGAGGTGCTTGAGCACAAGATGGCCACCGGCTCGGTAGTTGGTTTTAGGGATGCGGAGACTATAACCAACGATGAATTGTTGACTTTGCCGTGTGATGTGCTCATTCCGGCTGCCCTGGAGAACCAGATCACCGAACACAACGCTGACCAGATAAGGGCCAGAGTTATCGTGGAGGCTGCTAACGGTCCTACAACCCCAGATGCTGATGAGATTCTATTTGACAAAGGTGTGCTAGTGATCCCTGATATCCTTGCGAATGCAGGAGGGGTCACTGTAAGCTACTTTGAATGGGTCCAGGATAAGCAGGCATTCTTCTGGTCCGAGCGTGAGATCAACCAGAGACTCAAAGCTATACTGACTTCGAGTTTCTCTGAGGTATATCAGCTTTCCAGGAACCAGAAGACCTCCATGCGAACAGCAGCCTACATGATTGCCGTAGATCGTGTTGCCAAGGCCACCAAACTTAGAGGTATATACCCCTAATAACTTATTGGCTTAGAGCTGCCCTCAGCTCATCCTCACTTTCTCTGCGCGCCAAGGCTATCACATCATCGCCTGGCGCAAGCTGAGTGTCAGGGGTTGGAATTATAAGCTCTCCATTCCTAATCACCGCACTTAGAGCGACATCTGGGGGCAGCTCCACTTCTCTTAGAGGTTTGTTGATATAAGGGCTTCTAGGAGAAACCTTTGCTTCTATAATGGCCAGCTCGGCATGCCTAAGGGTCAATAGGTGAGCTATCTCTCTATCAGGCAGGTTTTGCTCTATGTAACTCAGGATGATGTTGGTAACAGATATGGTCGTGTCGATACCAAGCCTCTTAAATATCTCTTCATTTTTCGGATTGTTGACGCGCGCTATGGTATGCTTTGCTCCAAACTTCTTCTTAGCTACTTGACAGATCACTAAGTTGTCCTCATCTTCGCCAGTAACAGCAATTACGACATCAGCTCTTGATGCTCCTGCTCTCCGAAGAGTCTCTGCCTCTGCACCATCTCCCTGTAGGACAACTGCCCCGAATCGCTCAGTAAAAGTGGCAACTTTGGAAGGATTCTTCTCTATCAATAGTACTTCGTAGCCTTCGTTGACTAGCGTCTTGGTAAGATAGTAGCCAACCTTACCACCTCCGACTACTATGATGTACATATCCTACCCCCTATGAACCTTGGTTCTCCTTAATTATGCGATCATGAATAATCCCCACGATAATTGTGGTTGATGGTATCGTATCTATTCCTAGTTCTCTGTACATATCCGCTCTGATGGGATCATAGATCCTGGTGATGACATGAGGTACCTTGAAGATCTCCTTAGCGATCTGAGACGCCATTATGTTCCTGTTGTCCCCGTTGGTAGCCGCAACGAATGCGTCTGCCTCTTCTATACCAGCGCTCCTGAGAACATCTTCATCTATGCCCGTGCCCTTAATTGTTTTACCAGTAAAGTTCTCCCCTAACCTTGAGAACTGGCTCTCGTTGAGGTCGATTACAGTGACTTCATGACCTTCCTCATCTAAACTTCTAGCCAAGGTGCTACCGACTCTTCCACAGCCTACTATTATTACTTTCATCTTATAGAGAGTTCCTCCTAACGACCGTAACTAAGCCTTTGGATAAGCCACTCGCTTGATCCTATAGCTCTCATCATATGTTGAGTTTTTTCTATGTCGTACTGCACACGATGAAACTCTATAAGCTCCCGGTCCACATCCAGGATGGCATAGGCTGCCCTTGGATCCCCATCGCGAGGTTGTCCAACACTTCCTGGATTTATAAGCATGCGGTTGCTACCTATCCTGAGAGCGTAGTCGTCTTCAGGTCTACCTGCTATTGGCTCTCCTTCCTTCCTGTGAGCAAAAACCATTTGGATGTGACTATGTCCCACAAAAATGATCTGCTGTTTCGTGAAGTTAAATGCCTCTTGTGCTTGTTCTGGAGTTAGTATGTACTCCCAAATAGGGTCGGATGGAGATCCGTGTACCAAGTAGACGTGCTCGTGTTCTAGATGCTCTGGCATCTCCTTTAGGTATTTCATATTGTCATCTCTGAGCTGTCGTATTGTCCATTGTATAGAGCGTCGAGCATCGCTATTGAATTCTCGCATAGAAATCACGCCAGCTGCAGCTGCATCATGGTTACCCATTACTACCACATGATCCAATTCTCTTAGTAAGTCTATGCATTCATTAGGTTGGGGCCCATAGCCAACAACGTCTCCCAGACACCAATACTGGTCGACATCTCCCATATCCTCAAGCACTGCTTGCAGTGCTACTAGGTTAGCATGTATATCTGATATTATTCCAAACCTCAATACTTTAGGGCTCCTATAGTAAATGCGTGGTTCTGGGCAGTATATATAAGAGAGTAAGTGTTTGCAAATTGAATGGCAAGAACATTGCTACTCACAATCATAAATTCTATTACAAAGAGGGTAAGAAAGTGAGCTTTATAGATAGTATGATTGGTAACTTCCTAAAGGGGATGGATGAAGAGCAGAGACGTAGACTGATACAGAGTGTACAGGAGCAAGTACTTGCAAACACTACGCCTCAAGAGCGGGAGGCTATACTAAGAGAATTTGCTGAGAATCTGATATCTAGTATTCCTGAAGATGGAAGAGCTAGGTTGCTCGAATATATCATGAATGCCCTCAAAAAGTAGAGCGAAGGAGTAGAAGATGATTTTCAGAAGGAATACCAGCAGAAATAAGGAGATAACAATACGAAAGCCTAAGGTCTCTACCCGCACAGTTACGATAGATATCCCAGATGAGATAGCGTCTGCAATGAGCCCAGAAAATCTGGCAAAACTAAGGGAGGAGCTTAGGCGTTATGCTGTAGAGCTCTCCGAAAGTGCCAGGGAATCTGCGGATAGATTTAACCGTGAAACAATGCCAGCTCTAGCAGAAAGAGTAGAACAAGTTGCTGAAACCCTTAGAACTACTGGGAGAACATCACTTCAGAAGGGCGCTGCTCTTGCTCAAACTGCATCTGAAGAAATCATCCCTTCTGTAAAGAAAGGTGTTGAGAAGAATATTCCTGCGATAACTGCTTCCATTAAGCAGAAAGCATCAGAAAGTGTCCAATCCACTGAGGAGATTGCAGCAGAGCTTGCTTCTAGAGTGAAACCCTATACATCTCAAGCCAAATATGGAGCCGCGAGTGCCTTAGAAAGTACGAAGAGTTTCACTAAAGATTCAATAAAGCTTGTATTCTGGCTTACGGTTGCTGCGTGGTTACTGCTGATGATATTTGTCCCGGATAAAGAAAAGAGGAAAGAGCTTTACAATCGAATACTACAATTTCTCTAGCTCCTTCCTCTGGTCTTAGCTATTTAAGTTTGTCCTTTACTGAGCCCTTGCTGCTGCCTTAGCAGTAGGAGCTCCATGGCACTTCTTGTACTTTTTGCCGCTACCGCAGGGGCAAGGATCATTTCTACCTATCTTCTTGGACTTACTCCTTCTCATTGTGGGCTCTGCATCTTCTTCGCGATTGGTACTCATGGAGCGTACGATGGGTTGAGGCTTCTGAACGATGTTCACCTTGTATATTGAGTTTGCAACTTCATGTTCAACTGTCTGTATGAAGTTCTGGAATAAACTATACGCCTCGGTCTTGTACTCAACGAGAGGATCTCTCTGTCCGAATGCTCTAAGCCCAATCCCCTGGCGTAGCTCCTCCATGCTGGTAAGGTAGTCAACCCAGATCATATCTATAGCTCTCAAGAGGACCATGCGTTCTAGGAATCGCATATTGTCCTCTCCTACTTCCTGCTCTCGTTTCTGATAAGCTTCTTCTGCTAGTTCGTACAGGAAGTCCTCAATCTGCTCTGGGGTAAGGCCCTGGATGGATTCTGGGACTACATCTTCGGGCAACGGGAATATAGAAGCAACCCCCCTAAGCAGTCCTTGTAGGTTCCATTCATCGGGTTCCTGGTCGGAAGTATAGTCCTCTACCAAGCGTTTGATCTCGTTACGGATTATCTCCATCACGCGTTCTCTGGTGTTATCACCTGCCAGTATCCTATCACGCATGGAGTAGACGGTTTCGCGCTGCTTGTTCATGACATCGTCATACTGGACGACGTGTTTACGTATATCGAAGTTGTATCCTTCAGCCTTGGCTTGAGCAGCCTCTATCTGCTTGGTAACCAGGCTGTTCTCTATCGGCATGCTCTCGTCCACGCCGAGGCGATCCATGATCCCAGCAACTCGATTGAGTCCGAAGCGCCTCATTATCTCATCTTCCAGAGAGACATAAAAGCGTGAACTTCCAGGATCGCCCTGGCGCCCGGATCGCCCTCGAAGCTGATTATCTATTCTGCGAGCTTCATGCCTTTCTGTGCCGATTATATGAAGGCCACCCTTGGCAACAACCTCATCATGAGCCTGCTGCCAAAGTGTACGGGCCTCATTCATAATCTCTTCAGGTATATTGTCCTTGGTATTAGGATCAAAACCGTGCTTGGCAAGTACTTCCTTAAGGTATAGATCGAGTGTACCACCTAGTATAATGTCTGTACCTCTACCAGCCATATTAGTAGCAATAGTAACTGCGCCGGGTCGGCCAGCCTGAGCTACTATGGCTGCCTCTTTCTCGTGGTACTTAGCATTTAATACCTGATGGGGAATGCCCTCACGTTTTAGCAGCTGACTTAGGTACTCGCTCTTCTCGATCGAGGTCGTACCAACTAGGACGGGACGACCTATAGAGTACAACTCCTTTATTTCTTTAACTACAGCTTCAAACTTAGCCTTTTCTGTCTTGTAGATCCTATCTGGATGGTCAACCCTTATCATGGGTTTATTGGTAGGGATCTGTACTACTTCCATGTTGTATATCTTGCCGAACTCCTCGGCCTCAGTAGCCGCGGTACCTGTCATGCCAGCGAGCTTCCTATACATACGGAAGTAGTTCTGAATTGTAATGGTTGCGAGAGTTTGACTCTCCCTCTCTACTCTGAGTCCTTCTTTGGCCTCTATTGCCTGGTGGAGCCCTTCAGAATAGCGACGACCGTACATAAGGCGGCCAGTGAATTCGTCTACTATGATTACCTGGCCATCGATGATTGTATAGTCCTTCTCCTTAAGGTAGAGTGCCTTAGCCTTCAAAGCGTTATCGAGATAGTGAGTGGCCTCGAAGTATCTTGGATCATACAGCGATTCGTCTTCAGGAATATTGAGTATGCGCTCGACTCTTGCAATACCCTCATCTGTAAGGGTTACAGTGCGGTGTTTGAGATCGACAGTGTAATCCCTTCCTTCCTGAAGCTGGTTGGCTATACGAGCAAATCTATAATAGACCTCTGTATTCTGCTCTGCCTGGCCACTAATTATCAGAGGTGTTCTAGCCTCGTCGATCAGGATGCTATCCACCTCATCCACTATTGCATAGTTAAGCTCTCTCTGTACTTTTTGAGAGAGGTCTAGCACCATGTTGTCTCGAAGATAATCGAAACCAAATTCGTTATTCGTTCCATATGTGACATCGGCCTCGTAGGCTTCCCTCCGGGGTACAGGTCGAAGCATCTCTAGATCGCCGGAGTAATCGGGGTCAAAGACGTAGGCAGCTTCATGTTGTAGGCAGCCTACAGTCAAACCTAAATAGTGGTATACCTTGCCCATCCACTGAGCATCTCTGCGGGCAAGGTAGTCATTGACTGTTACTACGTGCACCCCGCGGCCTTCGAGTGCATTGAGGTAAGCGGCGAGGGGAGCAACGAAGGTCTTACCCTCTCCAGTCTTCATCTCGGCTACGTTGCCTTGATGGAGCACGATACCACCCATTAACTGGACATCAAAATGCCTTACTCCCAAAGTCCTGCGAGTTGCCTCCCTAACCAGGGCAAAGGCTTCAGGTAGGATGGCGTCCATTGATTCCCCTCGAGCTATTCTTTCCTTGAACTCGAGGGTTTTAGCAACCATCTCATCCCGAGATAGTTGCTGTACTTGTGCCTCTAGGCTGTTTATCTTTTCTACAATTGGCCTGAATCTCTTTGCAGCTCTCTCAGCGGAGGAGCCAGTAAGCTTGCTTAGTAACCCCAGCAATTTCTACCTCTTTGCAAATGATGTAACTAATATTCCTAACCAGTCTACCACTTATGACTACTAGGCTACAATCAAGTCGTAGCATACCACCTTATTTAGACGCTTTGTATTCATACAAGGTTCTCTATACTAGGAAACAGTTATGATACTCGCTAGATTCCAAGATAGGTAATTGTAGTTGGTAAGAACACTCTTAGGAGGAGTATATACTCAGATACTACTAGTGTTTAGTTAGATGCATGGTTGGTTACCTTTGAAGAAGTTGTTAGTTACTTTGCTGCAGTGGAGTAAATAAGGTGAAAGAGATCAGAGAACCAAAAGATCTCCCTTCAGTCGAAGAACTTGTGAAGCATTTGGAGCCCTTACAGCTTCCTAGACCACTGTTGGTGGAAGCTGCAAGGGCGAGTATCCAAGAAATGAGAACTCAAATACTCAAACACCTCCATGCACGAGAAGCTTCACCAACTTTAGATGGAGAGATCTCATTCCTCCGGTTGGTAGAAAGGGCTAAGCAATTTATTGATATTTGGACTAGGTCTTGGCCTGTAAAGGTAATAAATGCCACTGGTGTGTTGTTACATACTAATCTTGGACGTGCTCCTTTATCCAAAGCTGCGATAGAAGCTATGGTGAATGCTGCAAGCTATTGCGATCTTGAGATAGATATAGAAAGTGGCGAACGTGGGCACAGGGATAAACACGTTGCGGACCTGTTAGTAAGGCTGACCGGAGCAGAGGCCGCTACGATAGTCAACAACAACGCAGGAGCACTGTTCCTGACTCTTTCTGCTCTAGCCGCTGGCAGAGAGGTTATAGTCTCCCGTAGTCAATCTGTTGAGATAGGAGGGCGCTTTAGAATTCCTGATGTAATGGCTCAAAGTGGTGCTTTTCTTAAGGAGGTTGGAACTACTAACAGAACTTACGCTTCGGACTACCAGAATGCTATATCAGAGTCCACCGCTGCTCTCTTGGTAGTGCACAGAAGTAACTTTAGATTGATCGGATTCGTGCATGATCCCTCTTTATCTGAAATTGTGGAGATAGGGAAGTTGTACAACCTCCCGGTGATACATGATCTTGGTAGTGGCGCTTTAGTCGATAGCTCAATGTTTGGACTGGAACATGAACCCATGGTCCAAGAGAGCGTCTCTGCTGGAGTAGCTCTAACGCTTTTCAGTGGAGATAAACTCTTAGGAGGTCCACAGGCCGGCATGATTGTGGGGAAAAGGGAGTATGTGACCAAGATCCGTAGCCACCCTCTTTTCAGGGCCTTGCGATGTGATAAAGTAACTCTTGCTGCCATGCATGCCACTTTGATGCACTACCTTCGAGGAGAGGAGCAGCAAGCTGTACCTGTACTGTGGATGTTAGGTCGAAAGCAAGCTGATCTTTACTCTACGGTGCAAGCTTGGAAGAGCAGCCTCTTAGATTGCGGGGATGGCTTTGAGGTAAGGGAATCTGTATCAAAGGTAGGTGGAGGTTCTATCCCAGAGATTCCAATAGCAAGCGTTGCTCTAGTTATCGATCCGTCTAAATGGAAGCTTTCAGCAGACGAACTCGCTTATAAACTGAGGATTGGTGACCCGTCTGTAGTCGGTATAGTTGAAGATGATAAAATCTGGCTTGATGCTCGTACAGTAATGCCTGAGGAAGAGCAACTCCTGGTACAGGCCGTAAGAAGAAGCCTGTTGTTTCGAGATTAGGTAACCTCATATGGAGGGGGAGAGTGAAGATATCTTTGTTGATAGAAGGCCAGCAAGGATTAAACTGGCAATACTGGAAAAAGCTCGTACCAGCGATAGACTCTTTAGGTTTTTATGGTCTGTATCGGTCCGACCACTACGTGGACACAGCTCCCCCTAACAAGGATTCTCTTGAAATGATAACTTCTATTACATGGGCATCACTCCACACATCCCGGTCTATATTAGGACCAATGGTAGCCCCTGTTTCCTTTAGAGATCCTGTAATGTTAGCACGTCAGGCTCTTGCTTTACATGATTTGAGTCGGGGTAGATTTGTGTTAGGTCTTGGATCGGGTTGGCAGGAGCGAGAACATGCGATGTTTGGGTATGACTTAGGTACGATCAAGCAGCGCATGGACCGACTGGAAGAATCACTGCAGGTGGTGCGATTGCTGCTTGACAATCCAAATGATAGAGTTAGCTACACTGGCCATTACTACCATCTCGATAATGCCCTATTACTACCTAGAGGCTATATGGGAGGTAGGCCAAAGCTTCTAGTAGGTGGGTCAGGTCGAAGCAGAGTGCTTCCTCTGGTTGCGAAGTATGCTGACATATGGAACTCGCTTAGGGTATCTCCTGAGCAGTTTCGTGATCTCTCTGCTTATCTCAATGAGTTGTGTGGTAGTGCTGGGCGTGATCCTGGTGAGATACATAGGTCATTATTTACCTCGGTGTTCCTTGCCCGGGAGAGTGGACATGTAGACGAAGTGTTGCGTGAGGCAGCCAGCTATTATAGAGTAAACACCAACAACCTCTCAGAGATCGCTGAGTATCTTGGCAATCGCAACGCTATCTGGGGAACGCCAGATATGGTGATTGATCAGATGCGAATGTATCGAGATGCTGGTGTGCAGGAGCTAGTGCTTCGTTGGATAGCTTGGGACGATCTTGAGAGACTCGAAGCATTAGCTGATTTAGCCCAACAAATGGACATTAAATAATGTGCTGGAGGAGAAGATATGCAGGATAACGTACTCACTGATTGCCTTCGCGTTGGAGTTGTGGGCAGCGGATTTGTTGCTAGGTTTCACCTTAATGCGTTCGAGTTTGTGCGCAATGTACGCATCGCCGGTGTCTATAGCCCGAATCCCGCTCATAGGGAGGATTATGCGCAGCTAGCTAATCAGAAAGGTCTAGGTCCATGCAAAGCTTATGAGTCTTTAGAGTCTATGGTGCAGTCTGATGAGATAGACGCTATATGGCTGCTTTCTCCTAACTTCACCCGACTGGATCATATGAGGACGATCCACAGATTGGTGAAAGATGGTAAAGCCTCCTTGATGGGAGTAGCCTGCGAAAAACCTCTTGCTCGTACGCTGGCAGAGGGCAGAGAAATGTTGGCTATGGTTCAAGATGCGAATCTAAATCATGGTTACCTAGAAAATCAACTCTTCTCCACCCCAGTACAGCGAGGGAGGGACATTATTTGGCGGCGGGCAGTTCCTAATACTGGTAGACCTTATCTGGCGAGAGCTGCGGAAGAGCATAGTGGCCCACATATGCCTTGGTTCTGGAGACCTGATCTTCAGGGTGGAGGAGTGCTGCTGGATATGATGTGTCATAGTGTTGAGGTTGCTAGGTTCTTGCTGACAGAGCCTGGAAAACCTCGTAATTCTCTCAAATTGATGAGCGCTACTGGTACGGTGGCCAACCTGAAGTGGACTCGTCCAGAATACATTCAGAAGCTTATACAAAACATGGGCCCGGAGGTCGACTATTCAAAAAGGCCGGCTGAGGACTTTGCTAGGGGTATATTACACTTTCAAGATGAATCTGGTAATGACCTTATAGTTGAGGCCACTACTTCCTGGGCTTATGTCGGTCCAGGATTGCGACTAACTTTGGAATTGCTAGGACCAGAGTACTCTATGGAGATAAACAGCCTGAACACCTCATTGAAAGTATTCCTATCCAGGGAGGTACGAGGCGAGGCTGGGGAAGATCTAGTAGAGAAACAGAATGCTGAACAAGGACTCATGCCAGTAGTAGAAGACGAGGCTGCGGTCTATGGTTATACGTTGGAAGATCGGCATATGGTTGAATCTTTCAGGCGAGGTATAAGACCTCTGGAAACTTTTGAGGATGGTGTGGCTGTGCTTGAGATGCTTATGGGACTTTACTTGTCTGCTGAGACTAAGAGCACGGTGGAATTCCCGGACGCGCGTTTAGAGAATTTCGTTCCCGGCGTAGCCAGAGTAGGCTAGAGTTATCTGTAACGCCTGGGTATTCTAAGGTTGAACCTAAATGCAAATGGAATAAGGCTGGGATGCCTCTATGTCAGTATCCCGGCCTATTATTATCTCTTTTGTACATATGCCTCTAATATATAAGAAGGAACAGGAAAATAAGATTACATGGAATTTTTGCTGTTTTGGGATTAAATCCAAATTGCTAGAGGTGCTTTAGTGACTACTCTGAGCTG
Source organism: Thermobaculum sp. T2p (assembly GCF_059335935.1). Classification (NCBI taxonomy): domain Bacteria; kingdom Bacillati; phylum Chloroflexota; class Chloroflexia; order Thermobaculales (SeqCode); family Thermobaculaceae (SeqCode); genus Thermobaculum (SeqCode); species Thermobaculum sp. T2p. Next base: position 172,356 of record NZ_JANZYQ010000020.1, on the reverse strand, counting down.
GAAAGATATACCACATAGCAGTTTCGAATTTGAACCTGAGTTGCTCAATCTTAGGTGGTGCTTTCTATCTGGTCAGGCATTCAGATGGAAGGAAGATCCTAATGGTTGGTGGATAGGTATAGTTAAAGATTCCGTTCTGCGAATTCGTATGGATGGTTCTACTGTTACCTGGGCAGCGTACCCTAAACTTCCCTGGAAAAATTTCTGGGAGACTTATCTCAGATTAGATTTCGACTTGGCTGCACTCTATCGAGACTATGAAGGATTCGACCAGTTCGTAGCCTACTCCTTTAGTAGATGGAGAGGGCTACGTGTTCTGTCACAAGACCCATTGGAAACTATTACTTGCTTCTTGTGCACGACAGCCAACTCCATACCTCGAATTACTAGGGCTATTAGTTGCATGAGTAATCTATATGGAAACTACATAGCTACTATAGATGGTATTGATTACCATGCACTACCCGCCCCCAAAGTATTGGTAGATGATGTCGTGCCAGTGCTTGATAAAAGATGTGGACTTGGGTTCAGAGCTAATAACCTGGTGAGAGCTATGCAGGACCTGAGATCTAAGCCTATGGATTGGCCCCAGTCCCTTATTGATATGTCATATCCTCAAGCAAGGGCTGAATTGATGACGATCAGGGGCATTGGTAGGAAGGTGGCTGATTGTGTAGCTTTGTTCGCTCTTCGAAAAGATGAGGCTGTACCGGTTGATACTCATGTCTGGCAGATAGCTCTGGAGCTTTACCTAAAGGAAATAAAGACCAAATCACTTACTACTAAGGTATATGAAACTATAGCTGAGCACTTTAGATCGCTCTTCGGGTATAGAGCTGGATGGGTGCAGCAATACCTTTTCTTCTCCCACCTAAATAGACATAGATATGACTCTACACTCTAGGAATCTATTCATCGAGGTGCTTGAATGAGCGCGTCGTGGTCCACAGTATGGAGCCGTCTTCTGCCTGCTGTGAGCGTACAAGTAATATCTCGTTAGATTCCCACTGCTCATTAGGATCGTAATCCTCAAACTCCTTCATCAGGCACTCAAGTTGCTCCTCAGACATCCCTTCAGCTATTGTGATATGTGGTATCCAATTGTCCATCTGGTGCTCGTCAGCGTATGGCAAAACCTCATTTACCCCATCAAGCGCCTCTACCACAGCCTTGTGTAGTTCAAGTAACTCTGGAGTTCTCTCTACGTGGACGTATAGCACGTTCTTCCCTGTTCCCTTGAACGTGCCAAGCCCTTTGGCGATCACCTTAACTGGTAGCTTTTCACGTGCTACCTGTTCCAGGGGATCAATCAGCGATCGCGCATCCTGGCAGGTGAAAGGTACCCTCAGGGTTATATGAGGAAATATCACCTTGTTAGCATTAGGGCAGTACCTCTGCCTTCTACCGGCTATCTCCTCTGCGAATTTCTCAGGAAGCCCAAGGACAACACCATACAATGGTGATGACTGGGGTGTCTCCTGTCGATACTCCTCAACAGATAGCATATATTCCTCGTTCGGGTCTCCAAAAGTGCCTTCAAGTATACTCATTCCTGATAATATAACATAACTTTTATCTGAAAGTTATTCCAATAAGAACTATACTTATGGGGTTGTTCTTCGTGTTTGTTGTACATTGCTTGTAAGTTGTACAATGGATCATGGTTACTAATAGTAAGCATTACTTGTAGTTGACTTATGGACTTTAGTGTGATATACACTTTTGCGTTATTGACTTGATCTTTACAGAAATGTGGAGGACTGATGCCCCTTTTAGAAGTAGAGGATCTACGTACATATTTTTATACACCTGATGGTGTAGTCAAAGCCGTTGACGGAGTTAGCCTGTATCTCAATGAAGGTGAAACTCTTGGGATAGTAGGTGAGAGCGGTAGCGGTAAAAGCGTTATGGCGCTTACAATTATGGGTCTTATTCCGCAACCTCCCGGAAAGATAGTTAGTGGCAAGGTTATTTTTGACGGCAGGGATCTTACTAAGCTTGATGAATCCGAACTGCGAAAGATCCGGGGTAAAGAGATAGGGATGATATTTCAAGATCCCATGACATCTCTAAACCCGGTACTTACTATAGGCAAACAGCTGACCGAGACTTTGGAAGAGCACCTTGATATGCCCACGGGCAAAGCTAGGGAGAGGGCTGTAGAGCTCCTAAGGCTTGTGGGCATTCCTAATCCTAAGGAAAGGCTTGGTCAGTACCCACACCAATTCTCTGGCGGCCAACGCCAAAGGATTATGATTGCTATGGCCTTGGCATGTAATCCTAAGCTTTTGATAGCGGATGAGCCTACTACTGCCTTGGATGTTACCATACAGGCTCAGATACTCGAGCTTATAAAGGACCTACAACAAGAATTTGGAATGGCAGTTATGATTATCACTCACGCGATGGGTGTTGTTGCCGGCATGGCAGATCGTGTCAATGTTATGTATGCTGGGCACGTCTATGAGAGCGCCTATACCGATGATCTTTTTGAGAATCCGCGTAATCCTTATACCTTAGGCTTGCTAAGATCAATTCCAAGGCTTGATGAGGAACGTAAGACCAGGCTAGATCCTATTAGAGGCACCCCTCCCGACTTGATCAATCTTGGCCCTGGCTGTCCGTTCCAGCCGAGATGTGATTTTGCAATAGATATCTGTTCTCAGAAGTTTCCTCCATATAGAGAGGTCGGGAGTGACCATTATACCTTGTGCTGGGTTGATGTAAAGCGTGAAGGAGCATAGCATGGCAAATGAGAGGGTAAATCAATCAAATAGGTCTACTGACCGCGATGCATCCAAGGATGTATTGCTTCAGGTGAGAAACCTTGTAATGCATTTCCCCATCACTAAAGGAGTTCTGTTCCAGAAAAAGATAGGAGCTGTACAGGCAGTTGATAATATCAGCTTTGATATTTACCGAGGTGAGACTTTAGGTTTAGTTGGAGAATCTGGCTGTGGTAAGAGCACCGCTGGCAGGGCCATATTGCAGCTCTATAAGCCAACTTCGGGCCAAGTCATATTCGAGGGGAAGGATCTTACTAAGCTCCCACCTGAGGAAATGCGGCGCATGCGGCGTCACCTACAGATTATATTCCAGGACCCGTATGCCTCTCTTAATCCTAGAATGACGGTCGAAAATATCATTGGAGAACCTCTCTTAGTGCATGGTGTTGTCAAAGATAAGAAGGAGCTGCGAGAGCAAGTACAAGAATTGCTGCAGCTAGTGGGACTCAATCCCTACTTCGCTAATCGTTATCCTCACGAGTTCTCTGGTGGCCAACGCCAGAGGATAGGTATTGCTAGGGCCCTTGCACTTCGGCCTAGTTTCATAGTTGCGGATGAGCCAGTATCCGCCCTGGATGTCTCTATTCAGGCACAGATCGTGAACCTTATGGAGGACTTGCAAGATAAGTTCAAATTAACATATCTTTTTATCGCTCACGACCTAAGCGTTGTACGCCATATATCTGACAGAGTTGCTGTCATGTATCTGGGTAAAATCGTCGAGATAGCGGACAGGGACAGCCTTTATAAAGACCCTCTTCATCCCTATACCAAGGCACTATTGTCAGCAGTGCCCATCCCAGATCCAAAAGTTGAGAAGAAAAGAGAACGCATAATTCTTACGGGAGACGTTCCGAGTCCTATCAATCCACCTTCAGGATGTAGATTCCATACGCGATGTCCATTTGTTATGGATATATGTCGTGAGAAAGAGCCACCTCTTACAGATCAAGGTGGGGGGCACTCTGTAGCTTGTTGGCTATACCCACTTAAGGAAGAACCTCAACAAAAACAGCCCAATGCTGTTACCTCCCAATCTAGCTCCTAAAATCCTATCGTGTACAATACTTATAGGTTTGTGTGATAAGAGTATAAAATGCCTTTCGAGATAGGCGATATCAGAATATTACTTATAAGGCTGGCGATAATGGTTGTCGCGATTTCTATCCATGAATTCGCGCACGCTATTACTGCCGACGCTTTGGGAGACTCTACTGCCCGCAGGTATGGCAGAGTTACCCTTAACCCTGTTTCGCACTTTGATCCTCTGGGCTTTCTAATGCTGATATTTCTAGTCGTCTTTGGTTTTGGATTTGCCTGGGGACGACCGGTTCCAGTGAACCCTTATGCCTTGAGGGGAGGCAGACGGGGAATGGCGTTGGTAGCTTTTGCTGGTCCACTCTCTAATCTAGTCCAGGCTGCGGTGGCAGTAGCCATATGGCGTGCTATGGGGACGCCGCATCCGGGAGATAGCATGCTACCTATGATCCTGTGGACTTTCGCCTATCTCAATGTTTTACTAGCAGCGTTCAATATGCTACCAGTACCCCCGCTGGATGGTTTCAATGTTCTCATGGGTCTAGTTAGCGATTTCTGGGTACAGCGACTCGAGCCATTGAGGCAGTACGGCCCAGTACTATTGCTGCTCCTGATCTTCTTAGGAGGGAGATTTATATTCGACTATACCGTTATCCCTATGTTCGAGCTATTTGCTTGGCTGGTTGGACTTAGGGCTTAGATCTACACTGATGTTGTACAGGGTAAGGCAGTTCATTCAAGCACTGTTAGCTGGTGCAAAGCAAATAGACTACTATTGGGTGTCAGAAGCACTGCCTCCAAATCTTTATAAGCTATATCTTGAGATGCCTCGCTATGAACAGGTACATAGCTACAGAGTTGCGCAGGATATAGCAAGATCATCCGATGATCCGTACCTTCTGCAGGCAGCGTTGCTACATGATGTAGGTAAAGTGTATGGCAAGCATCGTATGTCTATGTTAGGCAGATGCTTGGCTGTTATTTTGGATAAATTTTCTCCTCGTCTATTGAGGTACTTGGCAAGGGAGCAGTACCCTTTCTGGTCATTTTATCTTTATATTCACCACCCTGAGATAGGAGCTGATAAAATTTTGCGTGCGGGTGGAGATCAACAAGTAGCTTATATTATTAGGAATCATCATACACTAACTCATGATACGACAATAAGCCTTCTGCATAAGGTGGATTCATCTCGCTGATGCTGTCGCAAATAGATTATCACGTAAATTTGGTAACCTTCTCCGGGCCACTCGATCTGCTCTTACAGCTTGTCGAGCGAAATCGTTTGCCAGTGACTGAACTCTCCCTAGCTCAGGTTACAGATGATTATCTTGAGAGGGTATCACACCTAGAGGTGGCGCCGGAGGAAATGTCCAAGTTCTTGCTCATAGCATCCAGGTTGCTTCTAATAAAAAGTCGTGCATTGCTTGATATACCCACTAAGGCGGAAGAAGATGGGCAGGAAGATCTTTTGAGCCAGCTAGCGCTCTACCAGAGCATTAAACGAGCTTCTTTGGCACTAGAAGGTAATTTTGGCAGAATAACTTATCCGCAGATGGTCTCCCCAAGGATAGATTTGCCTTCGCCGCCCATATTACAACGTCTATCTTCCTCCTTGCTATTACATGCTGTTGACAGGCTTGTTCTAAGAATCACTTCGCGCCCCATATCAGGCCCAACCGTTGCCAGATTCAGGTGGCGTCTGAGAGATGCTCTTTCTAAGCTCGAGCAGCTCTTAAGGAGAAACCATACTATATCGTTCAGCCAAGTCGTTGCTACGGTTCCAAGAGATAGGCAGTTTGTAGTAGTTGCCTTCTTGGCCATACTTGATGCAGCAAGAAGAGGGCTTGTTATATTGTCTCAGGAGAAACCTTTTGGCACTATCCAGATCAGCAGGAATGGCGAGAACTCTGATGAATAGAGTACACCAACAGCAAGAAGAGGCTTATGGGCATGATGTTCAGCTCTTACTTGAGGCAATGCTATTTGCTGCCGGTCGTCCTGTTATGGTTTCTGAGCTTGCTAGCGTGCTAGATATATCACAAAGCGAAGTTACTTCCCATCTTCTCTCTCTAAGGAAGGTTCTGCGTAGTAGGGGTATAAGGCTGCAGAACAATGGAGAGGAGTGGAGGCTGGTTGCGGCTCCCGAAGCTTCTACTGTAATACAACGTCTGCTTGGTCTAGGTATGCCTCCTAAGCTTAGCTCTGCTGCAATGGAGACTTTGGCAATTATTGCCTATAAACAACCTATCACTAGGGGACAAATAGACCTTATTAGAGGTGTAGACTCTTCTGGGGTCATCAACAGCTTGCTTACTAGGGGGCTTATAGAGGAGGTTGGCCGGGCCGAAACGCCAGGTAGACCTATTTTGTATGGCACGACGGAGATGTTTCTTGAATTATTTGGATTGGAAAGCTTAGATCAGCTCCCCAAACTAGAGGATGCAAAGCATTCTATCGATAAGCTGGTCAATCGGGAAGACGTTGTACTTTGATCGTAGATTCTTTAATATAGTCTTTGTCTATTTCTACTCCTGTTCCAGGTCCCTCTGGAAGCAGTAATGTGCCGGTATCACTAATTTCGAAGTTAGGATATGCTACATCTCTTTCAAAGTAGTTAGTACTCGCTGACATATCTGAAGGTAGAGTTATACCAGGTAATGTGCAGAGTGCCAAGCTAGTAGCCCTGCCGATGTTTGTCTCAAACATCCCCCCCACCCAGAGCGGGAAACCCAAAGAGTAACATAATCTGTGTATTTCAAGGCTTTCCTTTAGCCCCCCTACTCTGCCGGGCTTGAGGTTAATTGCGTCGCAGATGTGGAGCTCTATCAAGGATCTTGCACTCTCAAAGTCAACTACGCTTTCATCCAAGCAGATAGGAGTTGCCAGAGATTCTGCGAGCTCTCTATGGTCCACAAGGTCTGTGGGGGCAAAGGGTTGCTCGATCATCTCTAGTCCGAATTCATCCAAATGCTTTAGGGTATCAATTTGATCTGCAGTGTAGGCACCATTAGCATCTACTGAGAGCGGTAATCTGGGAAATTCGTCTCTTACTCTGCGTACATAGTCTAAGTCTTTCCCAGGTTCTATCTTGATCTTGAACCACTTATATCCTTCCTGTAGCCTTTTATTTATTTCATCACAAAGCTCTCCAGCGGTCTTATATAAGCCTAGGCTTATTCCTGCTCGGACTTCCCTAGTATTTCCACCAATGTAGCTATAAAGAGGGATCGAGTTAGTTCTGCACCAAGCATCCCAGATCGCCGACTCTAGGGCATGTTTTGCCATCTGGTTGCCTCTTACTCTTGGAAAAAGCATTTCTTCTTTGGGATCTGAAATGACTTTTCCTATAAGGTCAGGAGCAAGTATATCGACTAATGTTGCCCAGGCGGAGCTGACAGTCTCGGGCCAGTAGTAAGGATGTTCCATGGCCACACACTCTCCCCAGCCTTCTATGTCTCCAGCACGTACCATTACTAGAATTCTGTTGCTGTTTGCACGTTGACCATAACTAGCCCGAAAGCTCCCCTTAACCTGGAGCCTTACTAATCTTATTTCTACGCTGTCGATTCTGATCTTCTCTGGCACTCTCTGCTAGCTACTGACGTTCTGAAGTTCTATCTCTCTACCTCTGACCTCTACCAACTTAAGCTGTGCATTTCTGCTGGAAGTAAGCTTAGAAACTATATCTTCTGGTGATGCCGGAGTACGTACCGTAAAATGAGCTACTCCACCAGCAACTTGCCGGTTCTGGACCTCTATTATATCTGGCAAATCTTCAACTGCCTTCCTAGCCTTCAGCATCGCAGATACAGTGCTTATGCCGTTGATTTTGATCTTCATCACATCTTCATCTTCGTCTTGCGGCTCTTGGGACGACTCTGCTGCCTGTCCCAAGTGCATAGTTACCTTGGAGACTCTTTCTTCTTGAGACTCCATATCAGGCTCAGTGCTAAGCCTGAGAACATGTTCATGCCCAGGTTCCCCTGCACTTACTACTGAAATATCCTCTAATGTGTTCATCAAATTTTGTACCCTGTCGAGCTGCCGACGCGCAGCGTAAGCTTCTTGAACTTGTGATTCAAGATCTTTTTTATAATCCTCAAGTAGAGATCCTATCTTTTCTCTTAGCTTTCTCAAGTTATCTTCTAGCAGTGCGTTCTTGGCACTAAGTTGTTGGAGCCTTTCTCTTAGTTCCTGTTTTTCTGCCTCGTGCCTTTTGTTGAGTTCTTCGATCTCTCTTAGGGCTGTGTTCTTGAGAGATTCGATATGTGATTTCAAGGAATTTACTGATCGAGAAAACTCTTCCTCAATGCCAGCTGAGGTATTATTCGCCATGGAGAAGTCCTCATTTTTACCATTCATGTAGTTGGACACCTTAAGCCTCCTAGTTATCAGATCAGCTCTAATCAAGTACCCTGAGGTTTGCCTAGAATTATCCTCTCCCATCTACGCAGATATTCTGCCAATTTGTTAATTCTTTGTGATGTTGATGGAATGTTACTCTTGTTCAGCATCGATCTCTGTACGAATTTAGAGATCTCTTCTGCTAGAGTCACCATATCTGTTTCTGTTTGTGGTTTGCCACAGGTATAGAATTGCGATATACCGTTCTCTTGTCGAATAGCTATCGGTTCGTTTGGTATGAGCACTATTGTTATGACTCTTGGTAGTTTCACGGCTGTTGAGAATACGTCAGCGCTTCCCCCCAGAATTTCATCATCTATAACGACTGCACTATATTGGTTCTTGGAGAGGAGCTCTGATGCTTCCGAGGAATCCATAGCTAGGTCACAGGATATATCCTTAGCGTGTAACCTGAAGGAAAGTATGATCGCTAGCTGTTCCGTGCTGCTAGCTATCATTATTCTAGGTTTCGTCATATAATAGCCTCCACTACTTTCCGTAAGCACCAATATACAGATGTTGGTGTTGGGTTACATATTATTTGGCCCGGCTTGTTTACTAAATCTTGATCTGATGACCTTAGCTGATTTACACTCAGACACATGTCGCAAGATAAGATCATACTTTCAGGACTGCGCTTCTATGGCTATCATGGTGTGCATCCGGAAGAACGCACACTGGGACAGATCTTTGTTTTAGATCTGGAGATGGGACTCGATCTCTCTCCTGCTGCTAGGACGGACGATCCTTCGCAAACCGTCAACTACAGTGAAGTCTATAAGGAATTAAGAGATGTAGTTCAGGGCAATAGCTACAAGCTGATCGAAACGCTGGCTCAAAAAGTAGCAGAGGTTGTGCTACGCAGAGATAAAGTTTTATGGGTTAGGGTAACCGTCAAGAAGCCGGCAGCTCCCATACACGGCGCTAACTTCGATTTCGTTGCAGTCCAAGTGTACAGGGAAAAGTCCCCGGCTAGCTGATCACTAGGAGAATGCCAATGCCATCAAGACGCCTTTTTATAAAAACGTTTGCGCTAGCAGGTTTAGGTTCTTTTGGGTCCTTGATACTAGGATGTTCGATAGGCAGTCATAGGCAAACACATCAATCTACACCTGTCTCTTCAACTCCCACCAAAGCGCCACGAGTTCCTAATCGATCACCAATCGCTAGTCCAACAACAGCATCGAAGCCTGTTATCGATGTATTGACGCCAGATTTTGAGGCATGGAGCTTCCAGGCAGATATATGGGTACAGTGTAAAGATTGTCCTAGTGGGTCAAATGTATTTATCTCTACGCCATTGGGAAAACGCATCTTGCAGTTGAAGGCGGATAAACCAACTCATTTGTCCATCCGACTGCAACCAGGTACTAACATCATCACTGCTGGATACGTCTCTGCTGATGGTAAGGCTGTCAGTACTGATAGATTAAGGATCGATTTGAAGATACCAGCCTTACCTTTGCCGCACATCTTGGCCAAAGTCAATGGTAAAGATCTAATACTTAGTGTTGATTCTTATCAGTCATCCGGGTCAGATCTGATTTATAGCTGGGATCTTACTCAAATCTCGAAGCATTTTATTATTACCAGCTCTGATGATAAATCTCAGATCAGGCTATCGCCCCAAGGAATTATAAGTGGGCAATTCGAGGCTGACCTACAAGTTAAGGCTGGTCAATACATTTCTGAGAGAGCAAGCTTCCAATTCACGTATGAAAAAGGAGAGCCTCAGGTGCAGGACATTATGCATGATCATCCTGATTGGGTAGATTCGGCTGTAGTATATGGGGTTGTGCCTTTTCTGTTTGGGGATCCTCCTTTCAAATCCGTAACTCAGCGTCTTCCTTATCTGCGCGATCTCGGAGTTAACGCTATTTGGCTTTCCCCCATAAACGCTACTTTGCCTGGGGATTTTGGTTACGCCGTCGTGGATTATTTCAAGCTACGAGAAGACTACGGGACTGAGGAGGATTTCCGAGAGCTCGTAAGGACTGCACATTCCTTGGGTATAAAAGTACTTATGGATTTTGTTCCTAACCATACATCATCTCAGCATCCGTATTTTCTAGATACTCAAAAGCATGGTAAGTTCTCTCACTATTACGATTTCTACATGTACGACGCTAGTGGAAACTATCAGTACTACTTCGACTGGGCCCATCTACCTAACTTGAACTATGATAACCCCGAGGTTCGAGCCTGGATGATGCGTGCTTTCACCTACTGGGTAAGGGAATACGATGTCGATGGCTTTAGGGTAGATGTGGCATGGGGCATTAGGGAACGCAGGCCTGATTTCTGGCCTCAGTTGAGGGAAGAACTCAAGAGCGTCAAGCCTGATCTCTTTCTTCTGGCAGAAGCTAGTGCCCGTGACCCTTACTACTTCACTCATGGCTTCGATGCAGCCTATGACTGGACTGAGGAGCTAGGACATTGGGCTTGGGAGCGAGTCTTTAATCTCGAGAGTATGGTAGTCTGGAGGCTTCGTGATGCACTCACTAACTTCGGCCAAGGTTACCATGAGGATGCCCTGATATTTCGCTTTATCAACAATAATGACACTGGAGAAAGATTTATCTCCAAGTATGGACTGCCTTATACCAAACTTGCGGCAACGTTGCTGCTAACTCTGCCTGGAGTACCTTGTATCTATACCGGTGATGAAGTTGGCGCAGAGTATGAACCTTATTCTGCGGAAAGCCCAATAAATTGGGAGGATAGACATGGCCTGAAAAGCTTCTATCAAAAGCTTATAGCCTTGAGGAGAAATGAGCCTGCCATTCACAGTAGAAAGTGGATGCTTCTAGATACAAACCCTCAATCCAAAGTATTGGCCTATAGCCGCTTTAGCGATTCTCAAGATAGATGGTTTCTTGTAGCTCTCAACTTCTCATCTGATGATCTTGATTGCAAGATAGGTCTGCCGAAGGACAATATGAATCTGAGGACAGGTTCGACCCCAAGGCTAATAGTTGGGCATCCTGGTAAGATAGAGGTAGAGAGTTCATATATCAACTTGTCTCTAGCTGCCTACGAGGCCAAGATCTTGGTCTTTTAGTTCTAGCTTGTAACCCCCAAAGATGGTATTGCATTTAGCGATGAAAAGGTTTATATTCAATACAAACGATTGCGCAAACGATTGCGAGGGCTTATGGCTACCATCAAAGACGTTGCTAACATGGCAGGTGTATCGGTGTCCACGGTTTCTCACGTCATTAATGGCACTCGCCCTGTTGATCCTGCTACTGAAGAGAAAGTAAGGGAAGCTATAAAGATCCTTAATTACCGTCCTAATCTGATTGCTAGAGGGCTGAGAAGACGTGTTACGCATACTATAGGGCTGCTTGTCCCAGATAACTCCAACCCATTCTTTGCTGAGATGGCCCGTGCAATAGAAGATGCTGGCTTTCGGTCCGGTTATAGCGTCATACTATGCAACTCTGACCTCTCAGATGCTAAGCAGTCTAATTATATAGATGTGCTGCTTGCCAAGCAGGTAGATGGTATACTCTTCATCTCCTCAGGTAATCGCCCTGAACCGGTGAGACGAGTACTATCGGCCGGGGTTCCATTGGTGGTCGTTGACAGGGATCTCGGAACTCTGCCTGTAGACCAGGTGATGGTGGACAATGAACAGGGAGGATACATCGCTGGGAAGTACTTAGTCGATCTGGGTCACAGGCATATAGCATGTATCGCAGGGCCATCAGATGTTACTCCAAGTGCTATGAGGATTGCTGGTTTTCGACGGGCATTGACGGAAGCGGGTATAGAGCTACCTGATGATAGAGTTGTGCGTGGCGATGGCCGTTTTGAGGGTGGGGAGAGGGCTATGAATGAACTCCTTGAAAAAGATATCGACATGACAGCGGTGTTTGCCTACAACGACCTTATGGCCATAGGAGCTATAGGGGCTATTCGCAGAAGGGGACTCAAGGTACCTGATGATATCTCCATCATAGGATTTGATGATATCCCTATAGCTCAAGCCATGGTGCCAGCTATTACAACTATAGCCCAGCCCATTGAAGATCTTGCTAGTACAGCTGTAGGACTACTCTTAGAGAGGATTAAAGACAAAGGCAAGCAGATAACTCGTGTGGTCTTGCCGACCTCTCTAGTAGTAAGGGAAAGCTGCAGGTCGGTCTAATTTGCGTGGGAGGAGGTGAAAGCTATCAGTTCTAAGTGTGGTTAGCTTGAGAAGTGATTAATTCTTGCACCAAGTGCAGGAGGTGGAGGACAGTGGCAATGAATGAGAGACTATCAAGAAGGAATTTTCTTAGGCTGAGTGCTGTAGCTGCTGGAGGTGTAGTATTAGCTGCTTGCGGAGGAGCTGCGACATCAAACACACCAACAACAGCGCCTACTTCTCCTAGCCCATCACCAACGTCATCTCCCACTCCAGCTGCTTCGGCAACTGGAAGCCCATCTCCTAGTCCAGCAGCGAGCCCAACGCCCTTGGCAAGCCCGACGACTAGTGCGATGGCTTCGCCCACTCCTCAGGGACCAGAACCTACGCCTATAGGGCAGAAGCTTGATCTTGCAAACCTCAGCCCTTCGATACCTGATCCCAGCCAGCCTGTAACCATAACTTTTGCCTCTTGGGTGAGTGCTGGTCTCAAACCTTACGCGGATGAGTTCCAGAAATTGCATCCCAATATCAAGATAAAGTTCCAGGATGTAGATGCTGAGAACATCGTCACTAAGATAACCACTCAGATAGCAGGCGGTAACGCCCCTGATGCTGCTTACCTGGATCTGAGTGCGGTTACCGATTTTGGTACGAGGAATGCTCTAGTGGAGCTTGATCCTTATATCCAGAGAAGCAGAGCGGTTGATCCGAAGGACTACGTAGGGGAATTTGCCAAGGCAGCACAGATAAAGGGACACTTCTATGGCCTGCCGTTTGACGGCGAATCCACTGGTATCTTTTACCGTACAGATCTCTTTGAACAGGCTGGTTTAGAACCGCCAAGGCCTGACTGGACTTGGGAGGATTTTGAGGAAGCTGCAAAGAAACTCACTATTCCATCGAAGAGACAATACGGGTTTGCGATCTTTGCTTCCGAGGCTAACTACTATTGGTTGCCGTGGCTCTGGTCGACTGGTGGGCGGTTGATGTCCCCTGATGGCAAGATCATGTTCAATGATGCCAACGGTAAGAAGGCAGCGGAATTTTATCTCGGCTTGAAGAAGTATTCACCACCAGACCTTTATGGTTCCAACTCTTGGGATGGCAGAGTAGCTTTTGCTCAGGGTAAAGTAGCTATGTACGAAGCTGGTGCTTGGTTTGCAGGCACCCTACTAAGTGAGTTTCCAAAGACAAAGGGCAAGTGGGGTGCTGCTGCCATGCCTCGTGACAAGTATTGTGCTACTGTTATAGCTGGCGATGCTCTAGTTATTTTTGCCCAGAGCAAGAACAAAGATGCCGCCTGGAAATGGATAGAGTTTCTTTCTGCTCCACAGAATGTTGCTAAGTGGAACACAGGCACACCCAAGAATCCTAGCACGCTTTTGCCAGTAAGGAAGTCGCTGCTAAATAATCCTAATCTGTATAAGAATGTCCCACTACTTAAGGATTTTGCTCAGATGATGAAGTGTGGAGTATCTGATCCGGCTTACGACTTCCCTTACTGGGGGCAGATCGACCAGGTATTGAATGAGAACTTCCAAAAAGTTATATATGGCGAGATGGATGCTGCTACGGCCTTGGATGATGCAGCCGCCAGAGCTGAGGAGATCATACAGAAGCATAAGAGCTAGCGTTTATGGCTGCAAGGTATTATCTCCCTTGCAGCCATAACTATTAACTTATGGAGTGAGCAATGCAAGCCACAACGAGACCGCTTATCAGGCGATCCGGACTTAGCAGGGTACTGTGTGAAGCAAGGCGCGAGTGGACAGCCTACCTCTTTCTATCACCAGGACTGATACTCTTTGCTGTGTTTACAGTCTTCAGCGTAGGGTTCTCATTCTATCTTAGCTTTCACCAGTGGAATATACTGGAGCCACAAAAGCCTTTTGTAGGCTTGCAAAACTATAAAGAACTGCTGCACGATCATTATTTCCTTGGAGCGATAGTAAATACTCTCTATTTTGCTGCCGTCTCCGTACCTGTCACTATGGCTATTGGATTACTAGTTGCTTTGATGCTAAACACCCAAATCAGATTCAGAGGATTATTTAGGACGCTGTATTACCTTCCAGGCGTTACATCACTAGTGGTTGCTGCGATTATCTGGAAGTGGGTTTTTTCGGGTGACTACGGCCTACTCAATTACTATCTCCTCAAGCTGAATATCATAGACAAACCCATACTTTGGTTATCGGATAGGAACCTGGCAATGCCGGCAGTTATTACTGTCAGTGTATGGCAAGGGGTAGGTTTTCACATGGTAGTGTACTTAGCAGCTCTGCAGTCCATTCCACAGGAGATCTATGATGCTGCCAAAGTGGATGGAGCAGGTGCCTTCCGAAGATTGGTATACATAACTGTACCACTTCTTCGCCCCACTATGTTTTTCCAGTTTGTAGTTGCCATGATTGGCTCGCTACAGGTGTTTGGACAAATACTGTTAATGACAGGCGGAGGCCCGATAAGAAGGACTACTACCGTGGCTTTCTACCTATACCAGAAAGCATTTCGAGATTTCGAAATGGGGTATGCTGCAGCGATAGCTTACTGTCTGTTTGCCATGATGATAGTGTTCACAATTATTTACTGGCGTCTAGCCTACCGTGAGATAGAGTACTGAGGGAGAGTTGACATGGCAGTAGTGAGTGGGCGTGAGATTGCAATAGAAGCAGCCATAAGGAGACGCCGGTCTGCTAGAAGGATTTTTCTTGAGTCCCTAGGTAAACTAGCACTATATGCGATACTATCTGCAGGAGCGGTCATATTCGCTGCTCCTTTTGCCTGGATGGTTGTGGCGTCTACACAAAGTCTAGATAATATGTTTCGGTATCCACCAAGCTGGATACCTATAAATCCTAGCCTAGACAACTACATCAGATTCCTCCAGGCTGAGAATCTAGGTAGATGGGTTTTCAACAGTGCTTATGTTTCCATAAGCGTTACAGCTCTGCAACTGTTCTTCAACTCTCTGTCTGCGTATACGTATGCTAAGAGGCGTTTCCCAGGAAGAGACGTACTATTTGCCATCGGGTTGGCTACGATGATGATCCCTGGTTGGGTCACACTTATCCCTTCCTATCTTATTCTCAAGCACATTCCTCTGTTCGGAGGAAACAACCTTCTTGGACAGGGGGGGCATGGCTGGCTAGATTCCTATTGGGGGCTGATTGCTCCGGGAGTAGTCAGCACATTTGGTATATTCCTGTTACGGCAGTATATGAAAACCATTCCAGATGAATTGTTAGAAGCGGCAAAGATCGATGGTGCTTCCCACTGGAGGATTTATTGGCAGATAATTCTACCTCTGTGTCGTCCGGCTCTCGCTGCCCATGCCATATTCACTTTCTCCTATACTTGGGATGATTTCTTCTGGCCTCTGATCATAATCAGTTCCGATCAGCTGCAAACTCTCCCTCTGGGACTGGCATTATTTGTGATCAAGAACCGGACGGTCTGGGACCTTGTTATGGCTGGTTCAGTATTGGCTACGCTTCCAGTCCTGATAATGTTCCTGTTATTCCAGAGGCAGTTCATACAAGGCATCACACTTACCGGCCTGAAATAAACGGAATGGAGAGCAAATTGATGAGATCTGCAGTTCTACTTGCCCCGAGAAAGTTTGATTTAATCGATTGCCCAATACCAGAACCTGGTCCCAGAGAAGTATTAGTTAGAGTAGCTATATGCGGCGTGTGTACCTCGGAGTTGGATGTCTGGGATGGTAAAGCTGGCGATGTTCAATTTCCACGATTTCCTGGTCACGAAGTGGCGGGGATAGTAGAGAAACTGGGGTCCGATGTGAAGGAATTTCAACCAGGCGACCGGGTGGCTGTCTGGGTTACAGAACGAGGTTTCTCGGATTATGTCCTAGCCGATGTAAATCATTGCTTTCGACTGCAGAATGTGCCTGTTGACCAAGCGCTTATCGAGCCCTTGGCCTGTGCTGTAAACGCTGTTGAGCTGACCAATGTCTCATTAGGAGACGATGTCCTAGTGGTTGGTGCGGGCTATATGGGCAGCTTAGTGCTGAAGTTACTTAAACTTCAAGGTGTTGCCAGGCTAATAGTAGCTGATATACGCCCCGAGGTGTTGAAGTTAGCATCTAATATAGGAGCTACACACCTTATAGATCTAGCTAAAGAGGATATAAAGGGCGCTGTTGCAGAATTGACGGATGGTAAGGGTGTGGATACAGTCTTTGAGGTAACAGGTCATCAAGCTCCACTGAATTTTATAGGTGATATAGTCAGAATGCATGGCAAGATCGCTATAGTTGGATATCATCAGGGGGAACCTCGGTGTATTCCCCTTGGTCAGTGGAACTACAAGGCTCTACAGATAGTGAATTGCCACTTTAGGGACCCCCAAATAATACTTAGAGGTATGTCTATAGGCATAAAGTTGATGGAAAATGGCCTTCTTACTATGGAAGATCTTATAACTCATAGATTTCCATTAGCGTCTATCAACGATGCTTTTGCAACCGCCGAGCGAAAGCCTAATGGATTCATTAAGTCAGTGGTGTCGATGTTGTGACAGCTGGGTAAGTTAGTTCGATCAGGTGCAACCCTCCTAGCTGATGTTTATTTCACCTGCATATATGTTTGCGCTATGATTTGATCGGTACCTATCTTGCTGTTTGTTGATAGCCGATGGGCTATAGCAAAATTTGTTAGGAGGGTCAAAAGTGACTACCAATTACGGGCTTATTGGACTGGCGGTGATGGGAGCCAACCTAGCACTTAACATCGCTGATCATGGCTTCCCTATAGCGGTCTATAACAGGACCTACGAGAGAACCAAGGAATTCCTCGAGGGTCCTGCTAAAGATAGACCTATCAGTGGAGCCTCCACCATTCAGGAGTTTGTGCAGCTGATAGAAAGGCCCAGGAGAATAATCATACTTGTAAAGGCAGGACCTCCTGTTGATGCTATGCTCTCTCAGCTCAAGCCTTACCTAGAAGAGGGAGATGTGGTGGTTGATGGTGGCAACTCCTTCTTCCAGGATACTATCAGGCGTGATGCGGAATTCCAAGGCACGGGTATATATTTTGTAGGTATGGGTATAAGTGGCGGTGAGGAAGGTGCTCGGCATGGTCCAAGCCTGATGCCTGGAGGGCCGAGGCAAGCCTACACCCTGCTTGAGCCAGCGCTTACGAAGATAGCAGCACAGGTAGAGGATGGTCCTTGTGTCACATACGTTGGGCCTCATGGGGCTGGTCACTACGTGAAGATGGTGCACAACGGCATCGAATATGGCGATATGCAGCTCATCGCAGAAGCCTATGATATTCTCAGACATGCACTGGGTCTTTCGGCTCAGGAGATAGCTGAGATATTTGCTAAGTGGAACGAAGGCAAGCTTAACTCCTTCTTGATAGAGATAACCTCCAAGGTGCTATCGTATAACGATCCTGATACCGGCAAACCCCTTGTGGATCTCATTTTGGATGAGGCAGAGCAAAAAGGTACTGGTCGTTGGACGACACAGAATGCCAGCGAGCTTGGCATACCTGTGCCAACTATAGATGCTGCTGTATGGTCAAGAAATATCTCTGCGATGCGGGAGGAGAGACTAAAGGCCTCCAAGGTCCTCAGAGGACCGGCTGTCAATTCGAAATCTTATGATAAGCAGAGGTTGATAGATGCTCTTGAGGGGGCTTTATATGCTTCCAAGGTCAGCTCCTATGCACAAGGATTTGCGCTGATGAGGAAGGCTTCCGAGGTATACGGCTTCGAGCTGAACCTTGCAGAGCTCGCACGTATATGGAAGGGTGGGTGCATTATACGCGCCCAACTCCTGAATACTATACAGCAAGCCTTCAAGAATGATCCAAACTTGAGCAACTTGCTCTTGGATCCTGACTTTGCCGAGGCTGTTAGCTCTATGAACGATGACTGGAGGTATGTCATATCTGTGGCCAGAGAACTCGGCATACCTTGCCCAGCTATGAGCTCTTCTCTTGACTACTACGATGCTTATAGATCTGAGCGCCTCCCGGCTAACCTTATACAGGGCCTGAGGGATTTCTTTGGTGCTCATACTTACAAGCGCATAGATAAGCCAGGAGTGTTCCATACTGAATGGGCAGAGGTGACAGCTTCAGCTAAGCAACCTGGCGACGAAGGTGGCGAAGACGAACCTGTAAACGGTAAGTAGAGGGCTTAGATAATATTTTACTTGAGGCTGAGGGCTTTTAGCCCTCAGCCTCCAACTCCAACCTGACTAGGTCTTCGTACGTTTGTCTTTTTCTTATCAGTCGGACCTTATTCCCATCTACCAGTAGCTCTGCAGGTCTGGGGTGGCCGTTATATTCGCTTGCCATAGCAAATCCATAAGCACCTGCCTGTAATATGGCAATAGCTTCTGTGGGAAAAACCTGTGGAAGGGATCTATCCTTGGCTAGATAGTCTGAGGACTCACATATAGGCCCGACCACGTCCACTATTTCGGTTTTATCCCTCCTTACTAGAGGCTCTATGTGGTGATAGGCATCATATAAAGCGGGTCTAATCAGAGCATTCATGCCTGCGTCTACTATTACAAACTTCTTACCTCCGGAGATCTTTGTATAAAGGACTGACGTTAGTAGTGCTCCACTAGGCCCTGATATGAATCTACCGGGCTCAATGATCAACTTGAGCTTGAGATCTCTCACTCTATGTTCTAGTGCTTTTGCTACTATCGCTGGGTCTTCCGGAGACTCATCTTTGTATTTGATCCCGAAGCCTCCGCCTATGTCAATGTACTCCAGTCTGATTCCAGTATTAATAAGTGCCTCAGCCATATCTAATATAGTGTTCGCAGCTTGAATCACCGGTTCCAGGTCTACCAACTGAGAGCCTATGTGCATCCCGATTCCAGCAATTTGAATGGCTGGTAGCGTGCACGCAAGCTGATAAATATGGAGAGCCTCTTCAATTGGCACTCCGAATTTGTTACTCTTCAGACCAGTAGTTATCTTCTCATGAGTGTGGGGGTCTATATTAGGGTTGACTCTGATGGAGATACTTGCCGTTCTATCCAGGGTTTGGGCTAATTCTGAAATCTTCCTAAGCTCTTGCTCACTTTCTACGCTGAATAAACCTACTCCCGATCTTATTGCCTCTACTATCTCACGCGGGGATTTGCCAACTCCAGCAAACACTATATCTTCTGGATGAAAACCAGCCTTGAGTGCTCTAAATAACTCTCCACCTGAGGTAACATCTGCCCCTGCTCCAAGCTCTGCTAATAACTTCCCTACCCATATATTGGGGTTCGATTTGAGGGAGTAGCATATCTTGGTTGGAAGGCCTGCAAAAGATTCTTTGAGCTTCTGGTAAGCGTTTCTTATATAATTTGCCGAGTATACATACAGTGGAGTTTGATATTTCTTGACTAAGTCTAATAGGGGTACATCCTCACAGTAGAGAATATCGCCTCTATAATGGAAAGCAGTATCAGGCACTATGCCGCTCCTCGATTTTTATCTTTGCAGTCAATTTTACTTTCGTTTTCAGAGGAGTCGCTAGAATAGAGTATGACCGATGCATATCGATACATGAACCCGGATCCCTACGAGCAGTTCCGAATTTGGTTCGACGCTGCTCGCAATAGTAGTAATCCTCAGCCGGATGCCATGGCCTTGTCTACAGTTTCTAAGGCAAATTTACCTTCAGTGAGAATGGTACTTTTGAAAGCTTTTGACAAGAGAGGGTTTGTCTTCTTCACGAATTATAATAGCCGTAAGGCCTGTGAGTTAGATGAGACGGGATATGCTGCTGCGGCCTTTTTTTGGGCGAATCCTTGTCAAAGGCAGGTAAGGATAGAGGGCCGGGTAGAGAAAATATCTGAAGAAGAATCTGATATGTATTTTCATAGCAGACCTCGAGGCAGCCAAATAGCTGCTTGGGCATCACCACAAAGTGCTGTAATACCGGATAGAGGTTATCTTGAATCTCTAGTTGAGCAAGTTGAGAGAAGATTTCAGGGTAAGCAGGTATTACGTCCTG
Source organism: Thermobaculum sp. T2p (assembly GCF_059335935.1). Classification (NCBI taxonomy): domain Bacteria; kingdom Bacillati; phylum Chloroflexota; class Chloroflexia; order Thermobaculales (SeqCode); family Thermobaculaceae (SeqCode); genus Thermobaculum (SeqCode); species Thermobaculum sp. T2p. The sequence goes on along the minus strand of NZ_JANZYQ010000020.1, from coordinate 151,992 downwards.
AATTTTGGGGTGGATATAGGATAATTCCTCATGCTTTTGAATTTTGGGAAGGAAAGCCCAGTAGGCTCCATGATAGGTTTAGGTATCTTCTCAAAGATGGTACTTGGAGTCTAGATAGGCTTGCACCCTAATTGCACAACCCTAGGTTAGCTTGCTATAACCTATATGCCTAGAGGTACTTAAAGTCTATCTTCCAATAATCATTCGGATTATAATCTTGAGGTCTCGTGAGCTAATATTGCTGACTGACTTGACTTTGCAGGTGAGAGATATGAACGAGGAAGAACGAGATATTACTGAGACTGTAGAGCAGGAAGCTGAAAGACCAAGCGATGAACGATTGGATAGGCGATCGATAGAAACCACAGATCAGGAAGCACAGAGGGATCACGCTCCTAATATACCTTCTAGACTGCCTTTGCTCCCTCTAAAAGACGTAATAGTGTTTCCCTTTGCCGTTCAACCTCTGCTTATAGGGCAGCCAAGGTCCATTCGCCTCATTGATGACATCATGAAGTCCGACAGACTAGTGGCTCTATCAGCTCAGAAGAGCTCTGACATAGAGCAGGCTGGTCCTGAAGATATATACATGGAGGGTACTGTGGGACGCGTTGCGCAGATGTTAAGGCGTCCTGATGGTACTCTTATGGTCGCCATGCAGGGGTTGGAGAGGATGAGAATCCTGCAAGTCGTTCAGGAAGAGCCTTACCTGGTAGCCGATATAGAGGTTATAAAAGAGGACTATGTGCAAGATATAGAGATAGAGGCTCTGAGAAGAAATGCTATTCAGAACTTCCAGAAACTCTTAGGACTTAATCCTCAGCTGCCTGAAGAGCTTGGAACCTATGTTTCGAATATATCTGATGCCAGACAAGTAGTCTATCTGATAGCTAGCTCACTGCGTATAGACCTACAGTCTCGTCAGGAGATCCTGGAGCTGAATTCGGTTAGAGATAAGCTCCTGCGTATAAACGAGATCCTTAACCACGAGATACAGGTACTTGAAATTGGCCGACAGATCCAAAATCAGGCCGAGGAGCATATGGGCAAAGCCCAAAGGGAGTACCTGTTGCGAGAGCAGCTTAAGGCTATCCAGCGTGAGCTGGGCGAAGAAGACGAGCAGATAGCGGAAGTAAACCAGCTCAGAGAGAAGGCTAGTCAGGTAAAGCTCTCTGAAGAAGCTCGTAGCCAAGTTGAGAAGGAATTATCTAGGCTGGAGAGGGTGCCGATAGCCTCTCCCGAACACTCAATAATACGCACTTACGTTGAAATGATATTGAGCTTGCCTTGGGGGATAACTACCGAGGTGGAGATAGATGTTCCCAAGGCAAGGAGAATACTTGATGAAGATCACTATGATCTAGATAAGGTAAAGGAGCGTATTCTTGAGTATTTAGCTGTTAAGAGGCTTCGCCAGCAGCGTATGCAGGAGGTTCTTGAATCTCAGGCGGAGAACGAAACAGGTGAAGAGTTGAAAGGTGAGACTCAGGAAGATCTTTTCAGGGAACCTATACTGTGCTTTGTTGGTCCTCCAGGCGTCGGTAAAACCAGCCTTGGGCAGAGTATAGCTAAAGCTCTGGGCAGGAAGTTTGTTCGTATGAGCCTAGGGGGTATCAGGGACGAAGCTGAGATACGAGGTCACCGTAGGACCTATATAGGTGCTATGCCAGGTAGGATCATACAGAGTATTATGCGCGCCGAATCCTCAGATCCTGTATTCATGTTAGATGAGGTTGACAAGATATCAGTTGGTTTCCAGGGTGATCCAGCGGCTGCTTTGCTGGAGGTATTAGACCCTGCTCAGAATCACACCTTCAGGGACAACTATCTCGATGTACCGTTCGACCTTTCGAAGGTGATGTTTATAGCCACTGCCAACACTTTGGATACTATACCTGCTCCTTTGCGTGACAGGATGGAGATTATAGAGCTCTCTGGTTATACAGAAGACGAGAAAATCCACATCGCCCGGCAATATCTCATCCCCAGGCAACTTAAGGCTAATGGTCTTAAGCCTGAGGAGGTGGATTTCACCGATGAGGCTATAAAATCCATAATCCGAGGATACACGAGAGAGGCAGGTGTACGTAACCTTGAGAGGCATATAGCTTCCGTACTCAGAAAACTGGCAAGGAGGATAGCCGAGGGAGAGACTGGTCCCTTCCAGGTCACTCAGGATAACCTGGCTGAATTCCTAAGGAGGCCATATTTTGAATATGAGACAGCTGAGCGTATAGATAGACCTGGGATAGCCACAGGGCTTGTATGGACCCCAGTTGGTGGGGATATAGTCTATGTAGAAGCTTCTATAACGCCTTCGGAAGAGGATCGCCTGATACTTACAGGCCAGTTAGGTGATGTAATGCGGGAGTCGGCCCAGGCTGCGTTAACTTACATACGTGCTTCTATGCCTATGCTTGGCTTGGAATCCTCTGCACTGGATCATAAAACTGTCCACATACATGTGCCCGCAGGTGCCCAGCCTAAGGATGGTCCATCTGCTGGTGTGACTATGGCCACCGCATTAGCATCGGCAGCTATTGGAAAACCAGTAAGATCAGATGTGGCCATGACTGGTGAGATTACGCTTAGGGGTAAAGTCCTGCCTGTTGGTGGAATAAAGGAGAAGGTTCTGGCTGCACACAGAGCTGGAATTAGAACTGTTATCCTTCCTCAGAGGAACGAGAGGGATCTTGAGGATCTACCTGAGGAGCTCCGTAAGGAAATGGAATTTGTGTTCGTTGATAGTGTTGATCAAGTTCTACAGACGGCCTTGAACTTGTCATCGCCATCCTTAGCTGTAACTAGCTAGATAACGGTTTCTGTGCAAGAATAGATTCTTAGGTGAATACTTTTTGAGGGAGATCTGATATGACTCAGGAAGGTAATGGTAAGGTTGAACGTGGTTTAGTGGTAGTTGCACATCCAGATGATGCTGAATTCATGGCTGCTGGGACCATAGCCAAGTGGGTAGCCGAAGGCATAAAGATGTATTTGGTTGTGGTTACCGACGGAAGCAAAGGGTCTAATGATCCTAACATGAGTGCTGAAGAGCTTATAAAGATCCGTCGCCAAGAACAGCTTGAGGCTGCAGAAGTTTTGGGGATCTCAGAGGTTGAGTTTCTTGGATACCCTGATGCTTACGTGCAGCATACTATAGAGTTGAGAAGAGATATCACGCGTGCTATCAGGAAGTATAGACCAGATAGACTAATAACCATGACTCCCTACAGGTCATTTGGCATAAATAGCTATCTAAATCATCCGGATCACCTCGCAGTGGGCGATGCAACTCTGGCTGCTGTGTATCCTAGCGCCAGAGATAGACTTACCTTTCCTGAACTTGCTGCGGAAGGCCTAGAGCCTTATAAAGTGAGAGAGGTGTACATAACTGGCACAGAGACGCCTGATTGCTGGATCGATATCACTGATACTATAGATAAGAAGATAGAGAGCCTCAAGAAGCATCGTAGCCAGGTAAGCGATAGAGATCTAGAGAAGCACGTAAAGGAGAGAGCAGCTCAAACTGCAGAAGGACACGATATGCAGTACGCAGAGTCCTTCAAGGTCTTCTACCTATCGTAATGCTGCAGTCCTAGTTTGTTAGGATTTATCCTCATCGTCACCGGAAGAAGAAACTATAGGTACTTCTCCGGTGACGATGCTTTTTATACCTCCGGGCCTCTCCGCATAGACCTGTCTGGCTTTTACCTGAACAAACTCAAGTTCCGGATATCTTAGGGCTGTAAGGTGTCCTCCGAAAACGCAGCCTTGATCTATGTTTACCGTATTGTTTCTTATAACCGGCTCCTGTACAGGCGTGTGCCCATATACTACCAGAGCTCTCCCATGATAGTACCTAGCCCAATCTCTCCTCTCAGGTAAGCCTTCAGGAGTTAGCCTCCCCGTGACATCTCCATACAAAACAAAGTCCTGTACAGCACGAGACATCTTGCCTATCATTCGTTCCTTTATTCCGGCGTGGGCTACTACCAGATTGTATCTATCCAGCACCATATAGGGATTTGCGTCCTTTATGAAATTGTGGATTCTTCTCCTTAGATCTAGGGCTCTGCTTTCGTCTAGGGACTCCAGCTGACTGACTGTGGCCTCCAACCCATGCTTTATCTGCACTCTTCTGCCTTCTAGATATCTCATTAGCTTATTGTCATGGTTCCCGGGGGTAAACAGGGCCTTGCCTTGTTTGCATATTTCCATCCAAAGCTCGAAACACTCAACTACTTTTGGCCCTCTGTCTGCCAGGTCCCCGATAGAGATCAGAGTCCTCCCTTCGGGGTGCTTCCATTCGCCATCTATCTTTTGCCATCCAAGCTTGTCTAAGAGCTCTAGTAACTCATCGTAGCAGCCATGTACATCACCAACGATGTCGTATGGAGGGTCTACTCTTGGATATATGGGAGGAGTTATCAGATTTATTTTTACTATATCTGCCTCCTCCTCATTCAGGATGTATATCTTATCCCATCCCTCAGAGTGGACTTCCCGGAGAGCTACCTCAAGCATAGCTTGCTGCCTTAGCATAACATCCTGTGGCACTACCCTATTTCGGCTTGAGTTACGCGCTAGTCTGGTCTCCAAAGATGTGTTCAGTATGATTGCAGTGGCTGGATAGTAGTGTTTGCGTGCTAGCCTAAGTAATTCTTGTCTAACCGATTTGTTGAGCGCTGTTGAGTCAGCTACTACTAGTTTGTTAAGTTCCATTCGCTTCTGTATGATGAAGTAGAAAAGATCAAAAGCTTGCTTACTGTAGTACTGAACCTCTTCGTTATCACCTACTAGGGCTCTGCAGTAATCGCTTGATACGATCTCCGTGATGCGAAAATGCTTTCTCGCAAATGTGCTTTTACCGGAACCTGCAGCTCCTATCAGTACTATCAGATGAGGCTTATATAAATTGATCTCTAAATCCTGATTCGCGTTTATCGCCAAAATATTCCTCTATGGAGATATATCCTATAGTTAGCTGTTAAAATTGTACTTATAGAAAATCCTGCTCTTCAAATGATAAGGTTGATCCCCCATAGTAAGCTAGGAGATATGCCTAATGTATTCTTCGTTAGATAAGCCCGATAAGCAAAGGATAGATAGACTGCTTGAGAACACCCACTTAATACTAGCCTCTAATAGGGGACCATTTGAATTTGAGGTGGTAAATGGAGGTTACAGTAAGAAGCGTGGGGCTGGCGGAGTAGTCACAGCTGTAAGTGCAATAAGCAAGTACGCGCATCCTACTTGGGTTGCCTGTGCTATGACCAATGGTGATAGGCAGGTAGCAAAGGAACATGGCGATACTACGATAGTAATCGAGGAGGGTGACGTCAGCTACAGGCTACGCTTCGTTTTGCTTGATGGGCAGGTATACCATTGGTACTACAACGTTATAGCCAATCCTCTTCTCTGGTTTATCCATCACTACATGTGGGATACGCCAAGAGAGCCCATGATAGGGTCTGAGGAATGGCAAGCTTGGTACGAAGGTTATGTGGTTGCAAACAAAGCTTTTGCAGACGTTCTATCGCAGGAGATAGAGAGGTCCGATAAACCTCCTATAGTTCTGATTCAGGACTATCAGCTGTACCTTGTCCCAGGCATGCTAAGAGAGAAACATCCAGATATAGTTATTCAATTCTTCCTTCATATACCTTTCCCAGGATCAGATTATCTCAGAGTACTTCCAGTTGAGATGAGGCAAGCGATAGTTTCATCCCTGCTTGCCTGTGACATAGTTGGCTTTCAAACTAATCGTTCGGCTGTTAACTTTTTGAGGGCCTCTGGCACTTTTGTCCCCGGAGTCAGGGTTGATTATGATCTAGCCAGTATCAGGTACAGAAACAGGACTACGCTTGTTCGTAGATATCCTATTAGTATTGATACTGAGCACGTATCACGCCTTGCGCATAGCGAGCAAGCTGACAAGGAACTTGAGTTCCTTAAACCGTACTTTGGTGAAAAGAACATACTTAGAGTCGACAGGATAGAACCTAGCAAGAACCTACTAAGGGGCTTTGAAGCTTATAGCCTTATGCTAGACAAACACCCAGAGCTAAAGGAAAAGGTGAAATTCTTAGCAATGCTAGTGCCCTCCAGAAGCAGTATCCCCGAGTATAGTAGATACCAAGATGAGGTTATGGCGGCGATTGGCAGGATCAACATAAAACACGGCACAGACTATTGGAGACCTGTTGAAGCCTTTATCGGGGATAACTATGTACGTGCCTTAGCTGCCATGCGTTACTATGATGTCCTTTTAGTTAATCCTCTAATAGATGGAATGAACTTAGTTGCTAAAGAGGGCGTCCTGGTGAACGAGAGAGATGGTGCCTTGGTGCTTTCGGATGGCGCAGGTGCTTTTGAGCAGTTTGCGCCACTACCACTTTCTGTCACTGCTGCAGACATACTAGGCACGGCAGAAGCTCTCTATAAAGCCCTCACCATGCCGATTGAGGAAAGAAGAGAGCTCTTGACACGCCTTAGGGAATGTGTGATCAACGAAGACGTAATTGCCTGGCTTAATAGCCAGCTCATAGATATCAGTTGGTTGATTGGAGCATAGCTTTGATCAAGAGTGTTCGTGATCAGTGGAATAGAGCGTTGGATATCTTGGGAACTAAACCCTCAGGCTTGATAACAGATATAGATGGCACAATTAGCGAGCTTGTAGCACATCCTGATGAAGCTGTAGTAACCGAGGAAATTAAACAGGCGCTAAACTCACTTGCTAAGAAACTGAGTGTAGTAGCGGTAGTTACAGGCCGTTCTGCCCCTAAAGCTATATCTATGCTTGGCACATCTGAATTGTTAGTAGTTGGTAACCATGGTATGGAGTGGGCTGAAAACGGCAGGATAGAAATCGCACCAGAGGTCAAACCCTATATAGATAAGTTGAACGAGGCTTTGGATAAGCTCTCTTCTGAGATAAAGATCCCTGGAATGCTAATAGAGAATAAGGGTGTTACTGCTGCCATCCACTATAGACAAACTGAAAATCCAGATGATTCTAAGAGCGCTATACTTCCAAAGCTCTCAGATCTTGCAAAGCATTACGGACTAATTCTGACCGAAGGCAAGATGAACTTTGAACTTAGACCGCCAGTAAACCTTAACAAGGGTACTGCAGCGGTCAGGATAGCCGAGAGTCATAAACTCAGATCTTGTCTGTTCATGGGTGATGATGTAACGGATGTTGACGCTATTAGATCTCTTAGAGATCTGGCTAACACCGGTAGAATTGCTTTTATGAGTATAGCGGTGCTATCGGGTCAGACACCGCAGGTTGTGATTGATGAATCTGATATGTCACTTGATGGGGTGGAGGCAGTTGCAGAATTTTTAAGGTGGCTTGACTCATCTATCAGATAGGAGTTTCATGAACTATGACCATCCTGCTGCGTGAAGATGATGTGAACAGACTACTGGATATGAGAGATTCCATCCAGATTATGGAGGAGCTGTTTGGCTATCAAAACTTGGACACACCAAGTGTACAACCACGTAGGCGGGTCGCTACAGGTCATGGAACGCTCAACCTTATGTTTGCATCTGTGCCAGCTAGAAACGTGTCAGGGCTCAAGTCCTACATTGTTACTCCACACGGCGTGAGATTCACCGTATTGATCTATGACAACTCCTCAGCAGAGTTACTAGCAATGATTGAAGCAAATCGTCTAGGCCAGTTGAGAACGGGGGCAGCCACCGGCGTAGCTACAAAGTATATGGCCCGAGAAGATGCTGGTACTCTTGGTCTAATAGGGGCTGGATACCAAGCCGAGACCCAGTTAGAAGCTATTGCTGAAGTAAGAGATCTAAGACGTGTGTTGGTTTTCTCTAGGAACTATGAAAGGGCTAAGGACTTTTCGCAGCGTATGAGTAATCGGACTGGCTTAGATATACAACCTACAAATGATTTATCTGAAGTCTCTATGTGTGACATTGTAGTGACTGCTACTAGCTCGCAACAGCCCGTCCTATTCGGAAGTAATCTATCTGATGGTGCGCATGTTAATCTTGTGGGCTCAAATTGGATAAGTAAAGCTGAGGCTGATCTCGAAGTACTACTTAGAAGCACCTCTATAGTTGTAGATTCTCTTGAATCTGCAAGGATAGAAGGTGGAGATCTTGCTCATGCTATAGATAGGGGGGTGCTTTGGTGGGAGCGAGTCTTTGAGCTATCGGATGTGGTTACTCGTAGATTTGTTCCTAGGACTTCTGCTTCCGATATCACACTATTCAAGTCACACGGTATAGCAAGTGAGGACGTCATCATGGCTCACGAATGTTACCTCAGGGCTATTAGGAAGGGTATAGGAGAGGATATAGAGCTGAGCTGATATTCTTGACGAAGTTTATAGGCTGTGATAATATCTTTCCAACAACTGAATAATTTCGCCGGCCTTATCAAGAGAGGTGGAGGGAGACGGCCCTGTGAAGCCCGGCAACCAGCGCCTAGGAGCGCCAGGTGCCAATTCCGGCGAGGTCACTCGCAAGATAAGGGGTAGCGGCGAACCATTAAATGAAAAGTTACCCCTTGCGAAAGCGAGGGGATTATTTTTGCCCTCGTCTTTATCCTCGCCAAGTACCACACCTCACAAAGACAACTGAGTGGTAGGTGTTGCTGTATTGATTAGCAGGAAACAATTCTACACTTTAGCGGAACCTCTGAAACTTTGGAGAGGGGGGAGCCTATACCCTGTTACCATCGCATACGAGACTTGGGGAGAGCTCTCCCCGGCGCGTGATAATGTCATACTAGTGCTGCATGCACTTACCGGTGATTCTCATGCAGCAGGTAAATACAGTGAAGATGAAGATAAATGTGGATGGTGGGATCCTCTTATAGGACCAGGTAGGGCCTTCGATACTAATAGATATTTTGTTATATGCTCCAATGTAATAGGTGGGTGTCAGGGGTCTACTGGTCCATCTTCTATTAATCCCCAGACAGGTTGTCCCTATGCAATGGACTTCCCGATAATAACCATTCAAGATATGGTAGCTGCGCAGGTAGAGCTGCTCAAAGCCCTAGGTATTAACAAGCTGTTAGCGGTTACAGGTGGGTCCATTGGAGGTATGCAAGCAATAGAATGGGTGGTTAGATATCCTGACTGGGTGGAAAATGCGCTCATATTCGGTGCATTACCCAAGACAAGTCCTCAGTCGATAGGCTTCAACGCCGTTGGACGCCAGGCAATAATGATAGATCCGGAATGGAAGGGAGGTAGATATTATCCTTCCCCAGGGCCGGTAGCCGGGTTAAGTGTTGCCCGTATGGTAGGGATGATCACCTACCAAAGCTACGAAGGTATGTGGATCAGGTTTGGTAGGAGGCTTGCAACCCGACCTACAACCCATTCTCCACTAGGAGAGAAGTTTGATGTCGAGGGTTACTTAGAGTATCAGGGTTACAAGCTAACTCAGAGATTCGATGCTAATTCCTACCTCTACCTCACGCGGGCTATGGACTTGTATGATGCCTCCGAAGGTTTTGATTCTGAACTGGAAGCCTACGACAGGATACAGGCAAATATCTTATTAGTAGGTATAAGCACTGACTGGCTATATCCACCCCAAGAGGTGAAGGCGTTTGCTAACCAGCTAAGAGATATCGGTAAAAATGCTGTGTATGAGGAACTGGATTCTATACATGGTCACGATGCTTTCCTTAAGGAATGGGAACAAATGACCCGCATAATTACGCGTTATATGGAGAGTCTGGGTGACGATGCGCATTATGTAACTTCGCCACTGAGCGATGGTGAGCTGATAAAATGATCTGTTCGTAATTCTTGCTTCTGGGAGCTAGTACATGCTCATACTTAAATTTGGTGGGACGAGTGTAGGGTCTGCTCAACGTATATTAGCTGTTGCGGACATAATAAGAGCCAACCTGGATAGGAAGCCAGTAGTCGTGCTGTCTGCCATGAGTGGTGTGACTGATTCTCTGGTAGTTGCGACGAATGCTGCGGCTAAAAGAGATGATGCTACTGTGACGACAATAGTAAGAGATCTCAGAGAGAAGCATCATGCGGCAGCTCAACTTTGTGTGGACGGCTCACTTAGACCAGAGGTTGTTCACAAGATAGATGAGTATATAGATACCCTCGCACGGATACTCTCCGCCTTGTCTTTGTTACAAGAGGCAAGTCCAAGATCCAGAGATCTAGTTGCATCTTATGGAGAGAAACTATCGACAACCTTACTTCATGCTACCCTCACCTCCCAAGGTATACCAAGTGAGATTTTGTCTGCAGAAGCCGTAATCAAGACAGATGATAATTTTGGTGAGGCTATGCCCTTGATGGAGCAGACAGCCACAGCCTCGAGACAGTTAATTCCTCCCTTAATAAAGAAGGGAATAGTCCCAATAGTGCCTGGGTTTACGGGATCGACCGTTGAAGGCGTTACTACCACCTTAGGTAGAGGAGGCTCAGATTATACTGCAACTATCCTGGGAGCAGTTCTTGATGCAGACGAAGTCTGGATTTACACAGATACAGATGGAGTGCTTACAGCTGACCCCAAGGTCGTGCCAAATGCCAGACCTATAAGCCATCTCTCGTACGCGGAAGCTCGTGAGCTCTCCTTTTTTGGCGCTAAGGTTATACACCCAAGGACAGTTTTACCTGCTATCGATCATGGTTTCCCCATAAGAGTTCTCAATAGTTTTAACCCCTGCTTTGCTGGGACTATCATAACAGCTGAGGGAGAGAGGACCGGACAACCAGTAAAATCTATAGCTTACACTAGGAATGTCTGTATAGTCACAGTGGAAGGATCTGGAAGGCCTGGTGGCCCCAAGGTCGCCGGGAGGACTTTGAATGTACTCGAGCGTCTGTCTACAGATGCGTTCCTGACAAATGCTTCCTCCCCGGAGCAAAACTTGAGCTTTGTACTGCCCACCGAAAGAGCTAATGCGGTAGTACGTGAGCTGACCATAGAGTTTGCAGACGAGATCCGGCGGGGGGAGATCAGAAGGATAGACATGCAGGACCGTCTTGGAGTCTTCTCTTGTGTTGGGGAGGGGTTGGGTGAGACTTCTGGTATAGGTGCACGGGTCTTCACGGTTCTAGGCAAGCTAGGTGTCAGCGTACACGGATTTGCTCAAGCTCCATCTGGAACTAGCTTTTCGTTCGTTGTGGACTCCGAACAGCTTGATGAGGCTGTGAGGGGCATGCATGAAGAATTCATAGGGAACATGGAGCCTGTAGGTTAGCTATGAAAAGCGTTGGAATATTCCAGCTAGGACTAGGCAAAGTAGGTAAATCTCTTATTGATTTGATAATTGGGAATCAGCACAGATGGGAGAGACTTGGATGGGAGGTCCGATATGTTGCTCTAGCTGATTCTAGTGGAGCTCTCATCCCTTATTCTCCCTATTTTTCCTCCGAAGATTTAATGGAGATAACTTCGTATAAACTTAGCGGTAGTAAGCTGGCCTATTTTGGTAAATACCAGTTTTATGATTCGCTGGACGCAATTGAATCTATCCCCAACTATGGCCTCAATGTGATGATAGACTGCGCCTCTAGTGAGCATACCTTACCCATAGTTCTCAAAGCACTAGAGGCTGGGTGGCATGTCTTACTTTCGAACAAGCAGCCCCTAGCGGTTGGCCTCGGCGAATATTCTAGGCTTGCACGCTACTCGGACCACTTATTATATGAGGCAACTGTGGGAGCTGGTCTACCGATTATAAGTACCTTGCGTTCTCTCCTTGATTGTGGTGATAGTGTAGATTACATCCAGGGAGTTTTCAGTGGCACACTTGGGTTTATATCTTCGAAGATCTCATCGGGAAGCACTTTTTCAGAAGCCTTAAGAGAAGCGGTCACTCTCGGATACACCGAACCAGACCCTAGGGATGATCTGTCTGGCATGGATGTGGCCAGGAAAGCATTAATCCTAGCCAGGTCACTTGGTAGACAGATCGAGATGTCGGATATCAAGTTGAGTTCTTTTATTCCGGATCTGAGCTATGAGGAATCGGTGGAAGAATTCATGAATCGTATAGAAGATTATGATCAATACTTCCAGCAGCTGTCTGTACAGGCTGCGCAGAGCAAGCAAGTAGTCAAGTATGTAGCTCGTGTTCCTGTTGACGGAGATGTAACTGTTGGTTTGGAAAGCTTGCCGGCTTCTACCGTATTCGGGAGTGTCTCGGGTCCTGATAACGTATTCGTCTTCTCCACACGGAATTATAGGGACAATCCTATCGTGGTCATAGGTCCAGGTGCTGGACCTGTACGTACGGCAATGGGTATAGCCAGTGATCTCCTTAATCTAATGAGGTGAGGTAGATGTCTAAGATCGGGGTTGGTGTTCTAGGTGCAGCCGGCATGGTAGGGCAGCGATTCCTGCAATTGCTGCAGGATCATCCGATGTTTGAAGTTGTTCAGCTGTTTGGTTCTGATAGAACAGCGGGAAAGAAGTACGGTGAGGTTGTCAGATGGCAGATGGATACGGATTTGCCATCTAAGATATCTGAAATGGTAGTAGAACCCATAGACCTTAAAAATGTGAATTGTGATGTGCTGTTTTCGGCACTCCCCACGGAAGAGGCAAGAAAGGTTGAACCTCAGCTGGCACAGAAGGGTTACAAGGTGTTCACCAATGCTAGTGCCCTTAGAATGGACCCTTATGTTCCCCTTATAATACCCTTTGTTAACCACGACCATATTCACGCCATAGAGGAGCAACGTAAGCAGTATGGTTGGAAGGGGTTCGTAGTAGCTAATCCAAATTGCAGCTCTACCCCAGTAGTCATATCCCTGAAGATATTGCATGAGATGTTCGGGGTGAAGAAAATAATTGTGACTACATTACAGGCTGTTAGTGGTGCGGGATACCCCGGAGTACCTTCCTTGGATATATTAGGCAATGTTATTCCCTATATCTCTAGTGAGGAGGAGAAGGTAGAAACCGAACCTCTAAAGATGCTGGGGGCATGGGAAAAGCCTGATTTCAAGTACGCAGATATATCGATAAGTGCTCATACTAATAGGGTTCCTGTGAAGGATGGCCACCTCGTTACCATCTCTGTCGCATTTGATAGACCCGTGAATCAACAGGAGATATTAGATGCTTGGGAAAACTGGCGACCACCTGTCATGAGCTTGAATCTTCCGTCACTGCCCCTTAGGCCTCTTATTTACAGACATGAGGATGACAGACCTCAGCCTATAAAGGATGTGATGACCTTGTCAGGGATGGGAACTGTGGTGGGCCGGCTAAGATCATGTAAAGTGCTCGATTGGAAGTACATAGCTTTAGCGCATAACACAATCATAGGTGCGGCTGGGTGCTCGATTCTGAACGCCGAGCTTTACTATGCGACATATTGCTAGCTTAGTATGTGGCTTTGACTTCCTGAATGTATCCTTGCTTATAAAAGTATCGAAGGAAGCCCTGTACGTCCATTTCATAACCAGAGATAAGCCTTAGAGTATCGGCTATAAGTGGGTCCTTGTATGGTGACATGTTAATCTTGCTTAGTGCGTATGCCTCCAAGTCTCTAGCCAATTCTGGCACGTTTACTTCCTTCTTGTTGTCCAATTTGTCCAGCAGATAATCTCTCCAATCGAACAAAGATCGTTCGAGGTTGTCCAAATGTTTATCCACATCTTGAAACTCCCCAAAATGCGTTAGATATAGCTTAGAAGGTTTATAGCTCTTAAGGATATCGATGCTTTCTTGCCACTTCTCAAGGTCAAGATCCGGTGGGGGAGTAGGAGGTAGTGGTGCGCTCATCTCGCTCAATCTGACGCCAGCTACATCACCGGTGAAGAAGGCATCAGACTGCCTATCTATATATGTTACGTGATGAGAAGCATGTCCAGGTGTGTAGAGGACTTCGATTGTTCGATCTGCCATTACCAGTTGATCTTTGTCTTTTAGGCTAACGATCTTACTCTCCTCGACAGGTATTACCTCTCCCCATAGGTCTTCCATAGCATTTCCGTATACTCTCTTGGCACTCGCAAGCAATCTCTCAGGATTTGCCATATGAGGTGCGCCAATCTCGTGAACGTAAAGCTTGGCATTCGGGAGCTGCTTGAGAAGCAATCCGGCACTACCTGCATGATCCAGGTGTATGTGCGTGACTAAGACTCCGCTTATAAAGTCTCTTGCTATCCCTAACTCTCTGACGCCTTCAAGCAGGTTGTGAAGCGTTGTTGAAGGTCCGCACTCTATCAATATTGCCTCGTAGCTGCCAATTAGTAGATACGATGCTATAGCTCTGGGCGTATTTTGGAACATCAAATCTATTATCCATAGGTTCTCGTCCAACCTCTTGCAAAGACTCAATGTTTTTCCTCCATCATTCGTTGTCGCGTGTTATTATTGATTGGTAAAGTCTGTAGAATATATGCGGTATCTTTGTAAGGAGGACACCGTTGTCTTACTACGATCGTACATCTAGATATATCGTATTGGCAGTCGTGATCCTACTTTTCTTGGTAACTATATACATCACCTTTCTGATGCCTCACAATACTGGCCCTGCACCAAGTAGTGTACCCTCTCCTGGGCAAGTAGCTCCTTTCATAAGGTAGAGATATTTTTCTACTATTTCGGGGACGGTAGCAGTTAGATTAGGACCAGTAGGAAACCTGGTCCTTTCTATTCTTGAGAAGCATGAGTTTCAAGGAAGTCAACCACTCTGTTAACATACAACTCTCTGTCCTGGAAATATGCACCACAGTGTCCCACATTTGGTAATACCCATAACTCTTTTGGATCTCCAGCCGCTTCATAAAGTGCAATAGAATCTTCTGAACTGCAGAGATCGTCACATTCTCCATGTATGAGCATGATAGCTCTTGGAGATATCTTCCTCACCTCTCGAATAGGTTCGACTTCATCTATGTTATAGGGCAGAAATTTTTCTGCTAGGTTCACGATTGGAAATGCGGGTAAGCCTGTCTTGCTTCTGAAGTATCTTCTAATAACCTTTTTCTGTGAGGCGAAGGACGAATCAGCAATTACTGCCGATACTCTTTGATCTCTTGCTGCTGCCATTATTGCTATTGAGGCCCCCATCGAGTAACCAATAAGAGCTACAGGTAACTGGTGAGCTTTCCTGGATGCAAAATTAATAGCAGCCAAGGTATCTTGGGTCTCATAGTAGCCCAGGGTGTTTATATAAGGGTCAGAATCACCTCTACCTCGATAATCAAACATCAATATATTCATCCTATGACGCCAAAGGGCACCAGCTATTCCCAAACAGTCTGACTTGCGTCTTCTATGTCCAGCAAGCGTTATGACCGTCCTCTTAGCCTCAGGGTGTGTGATCCACCATCCTTTGAGCCGTATCCCATCCGATGATTGAATAACAACGTCTTCAAATGGAATCCCCAGCTCCCAGGGAGTCATTGTGCGAGGATCATAGTAGGATGGCGCTACCATTCTTCTTGCTAGCTGGCGGGCACCCAAAGTCATAAGGACTGTTGCTCCTATTGGCACACTTATGAGCATGTTTATCTTAGCTACTTTGCCGGCCATTCCTAGTAAGGATTATATCACTGACTCTGTGGCACTGCTCTTGCTTTCTAAGCTAGAGAGTAAGTTTATTAGGAGGACAAGCATGTCGCTCACAGATCCAAATATCGTTGATACCGAACCCAATCCTGTTGATGAGAGCCTTCCAGATACAGGACAACCTGACAATGCTGATGCAGGACTAACCGGATCTGGAGATGTGGATATTGATGCTACTCCAGAGCGCGAAGAGCCTCCTGAGGAAGAAATGTCGGATGATGACGTAAAGGTAGACAGAAATCTTGGGAGCTAGTTGCAGCTTCAAAAATAATATTTTGAGAGCTATTTATACAGTAGAAAGCCAAGACGGAGGCGTTGCCCAGTCGCTGGCTTCTACTGCATTTATATCCACATATAGGGTTATGGTCTGTTCATCTACTTGATACACAGCCTGATGGGGAATGTACAGCGTTGGCTTGTCCGCGCTTCCTTCCACCTCAACTACGGCATCAGGTATTCCCTCCCTCTCATCTATACTTAGCTCCGTAGTATCCTCAATTTCTCTCATCCCTACCTGGGCTATGCTATGCCGCTCTCCAGTAGTGTCTTGACCGAAATGCACAGCCCTGACCTTGCCAAGAGTAGTCCCATCAGAAGTCTTGACCTGCATGCCTTCCTTGACCATATGGAAAGTAGTAGGATCTGCCATTTCCTTCTCCTAGGTATTTTTATAGTTTATAAGTCAAAACTCAGAAGGGGTCAATCCTCTAACTTGCTAAACCTCTGATGTGCTGTAGCATAAGGTCACTCATATTTGGCCCTTGCCAACCAAGCGGAGTATATACATACCATCTCTTATTGCCTTGCTGGTCTATGATAAATATCCCGGGTGTATGTATGATTTGTCCACCGTATTTCTGGCTTTTCTCAGACAATACATTGTAGTTCTTCCAAACTGACCTTAGAGTAGATGGGCTACCATTCAAGAAGTGGAAGTTGGATATCTCCTCTAATCCCCACTGCCTTATAGCTTTGTTTATGTCCTTTTCACTGGATACCTCAGGATTAACGTTTATTGCCAGAAATACTACATGGTCTCTCAAGCTTCCTAAGTTTTGGTAGGCCCTTTTAATGTCCTGGGAGGTCAGAATACATATGTCAGCACAGTGGGGATCCATGAATGACAATACCACTATTTTCCCGCGAAGGTCAGATAGCTTTATTTTTCTACCATGTTGATCGACCAAGCTAAAGTCAGGGGCATTGCCAGAAAGTTCTGTCCCTGCGTATTGTTCTGAACCATTCCGAGCTAGTGGTTTAGTACACGAAACTGTAAGTATTGATAATAGCATAGCTAGATATATGATTTTCGAGGCTAATTTTGCCACGATAGCCCTCCATCACGGCTTACGTAGACGTTGCCTTGCTGATCTAGCACCGCAAGCATGTTTGATTCTGGGTCTCCTACTGCTACGGAGATAATGAGACCATCAGTGGTTAGTGGTATTTGTTGCCAGCCTGATGAGGTTAGTTTCCAGAGGCCAAGAGATGTACCAACGTAGAGTATGTTGCTATTTGGTTGTAAGTTGATATCCATAACTACGCCACCTGGACTGCTGATTGTTCTCCAGCTGTGCCCCCCATCTTTACTTTCCCATATTTCAGAAGCTACTCCAGCATAGATTTGCTTGCTGTCTTGAGGGGCTATAGCTATGCTCGTTATACCACCCTCACTCCCTTGAGGTGCTCCAGTCTTTTGCCAAGTACTCCCTTCGTCACTGCTTACGTAGATGCTTCCCTGCGAAGACGCGATGTATATGTACCTGCCATCTTGAGATGCAGCTATATCTTCAATCGATACGGATGCTGGGGGTTTAATTAGCTTCAGATTATGGGAGCTGTCGAGGAAGTAGATGTTTTTCTTTGTTGCGAAGTACATAGAATTATCAGGTAAGGGACAGATACTTATAATGTTTGCTATTTCAGACGTTAACGCACCCCAGTTCTTACCGCCATCTTGGCTTATCATTAAGCCACCCCCAAATCCAAAGTAGACATTTGTATCGGAAATAGCCACTACTCTAGGTTCATCAACGGCAAAGTGATGAGTGGGTACTGCCTGCTCCTTTGAGGACTGCTGTCTTGCTAGTATGAGGTTACCTAAGGCCAGTCCAACTAAGGCACCCAGTATGGCGGTGATACCTATATAGAGCATGAATTTGACGCGTTGAGAGGTAAAAATCTTGGATCTGGTGTTTACTTCCAACTCTTGATCTATATACTCCTGACCGACATAAATTATCCGTCAGGAAATTGTAGCATCTGGAGCCAAAAGGTATTGAATAATACGGAATTGCTATAGATATTTCAGGAACCAGTCTCTAGCTAGATCTGCAACCACCTCTAACTTACCGGGCTCTTCAAATAGGTGACTAGCGCCTTCTACTATCTCTAAGCTTTTAGCACAAGTCAATTTATCAAATGCTCTTCTATTCAGTTCTATAACTGGGTAATCTAGGCTTCCTACTATCAGCAGAGTCGCAGCCTTCACCTGCTCGAGGTAAGGTTCCGCTAGATCCGGTCTACCTCCTCTTGAGACGACGGCTCCGATATCGTCAGGGTTTCTGGCCGCCGTTATTAGGGCTGCTGCAGCGCCGGTGCTTGCTCCAAACAATCCTTTGTTGAGTCCTACTAGGTCGTCTCTAGTTTTTGTCCAATACAGGGCAGCTTCAACTCTACTGGAGAGTTTGGGGATATCGAATCTCAGTTGGCTACTTCTTAGATCTATAACCTCTTCCTCAGAGCTAAGTAGATCCATTAGTATAGTAGCTAAACCTGCGGCATTTAGACGCTCAGCCACAAACCTATTTCTGGGACTAAACCTGCTGCTACCGGTGCCGTGTGCGAATATAACCAATCCTCGCGGATCTGAAGGTATACATAGAAAACCCCTAAGCTGGGTGCTATCAGCTAATATAGTTATCTCCTGTTCACCTAAGGTGTTCACAGCTACATCTCTCCCTTGCTTTGAGCCTGTTCTTGGGTCGATTCTATTAGCCGTTTGACCTCCTCATCCGATATCTGCCTAAAGTCACTGTACCACAAGCCAACTGCCCCAAGCTCCGAAGGAGTTAGTAAACATACTAGCTCGTCTACTAGACTACGCATGATTGGAATGGCTTGTGAGGCGCATACAGGTATTGCCAGAATTATCTTCTTAGGATTCCTGCGTCTGACTGACTCTATTGCTGCTCTAGCCGTTACGCCTGTTGCTAGGCCATCATCTACTATAATCACAGTCTTACCTTCGAGAGGAATGTCTGGTCTCCCATCTCTATACTCCTGTGTCCTTCTTTGTAGCTCTTGAGCTTCCTCTTGAGATACTTTCTCTACATATTCGTTGCTAACTCCGAGGAGTCTTATCAATCGGTCGTCCAGGACCCTTATACCTCCTGGTGCTATTGCTCCTATACCTAATTCGGGTTGACCTGGAGCACCTAACTTGCGGGCTACTAGCACGTCCATTGGTACACCTAGGTAGGTTGCTATCTCGTAACCTACCGGTACTCCTCCTCTTGGTAGCGCTAGTATTACTACGTCCCCTTGTCCCTTATATAGAGATAGCTTCTCAGCCAGCTTTCTACCTGCTTCGGATCTGTTTCTGAACATGATCTTTTCCCCTGGTAGATTTTGTAGCAAGGTAGATTCCAAGGAATCAGCATTATTGTAGATATCTGTGAGCTTCTGCGTCCTTAGACTTTGTCTTTACTTTCTGTTCTTTCAGAATATGTTCCATCCAAGGACCAGCGCTCAACAAACCAGATGTAGCGAAGGCGTGTACTATCATAGGAGCTATTAAAGACTCCCCAGTTATCAAAAATAGGCAACCAAACAGGAAACCAGCAGCAGTGACACCCGCTACAGCTTTGCTTCCCCATTTGGCAGGTATGTGGTAAGCACCAAATACTAAAGTAGATATAAATAATGCGGTTGGATTGCCTATGTAGTTACCCAATAGCCCAATCATGATGCCCCTAAAAACCAGTTCTTCTGCAGGTGAGTTCAGCACGCAGTAGTATGTTGTTTCAAGTAGTACATCAGGGGTTGTAGGACTGGAATTCCATTTAAGGATCTTTACCCGGAACACCCAACTTACTACGCCCATTATGATGCCAATCAATATAGTTGGTACTAAGGGGTGTACACCGCTAAAGTACAAGCCAATGTCCCTTGCGGATAAAGGGGTGGCTAAAATCAATGCTGCTGGGATAGCTATCATTGGGACTATTCGAAACGGGAAATCCCACTTCATCCAGCTTATGGAATCTTTTACAGTAACTTTTCTGCTGGACATACTAGTACCTGGTATATTGCTAGCCGAATAGCTTATCGAGATAGTTGTTTATGTCTTGTCTGTAGGTCTCTCTTTTTCCGAGATCCTTTGTTATCCATTCCTTGATTGGATTACCATGTTTGAGATGTTCTCTAACTATACGTTGAAGCCTCTCTGGAGTGACACCACCATACCAAATCCTGTCGGGATAGATGATCAGTGTAGGGCCTAACTCACACAGTTTACTGCAAGCTGCTGGACGAAGAAGGACATCTCCTTCTAAGCCTTCGTCTCTTAGAACCTGTTCTAGCATTGTAATTAATTGGGATGTGTTGCGTTTGGAGCAATCAGCTCCAGCGCAGATGGCTATGCTATATTTCATGTCTTTTTTCCATTACATAACTTAGTTAGATTATACTACTAACAGCTTGTGCATTGCCCCTCGGGTGAGAGTTGTATGTACGACTTCACAATCATAAAATCTACAAAGCTACCAGTGTACATCAGGCGTATAACTGATATTTTAGTAATACTTGGTTTTCTACTGCTTCTAAGTTGCATGCCGGGGGCTGCTCGAGAGGATACCTTCCCTCAAAGTAATCTGGAGAAGATAGAAATCACTAGTCCAGATTTTGATCAGGAGAATTCGAAATTAGTGATACCCAGAAAATTCACCTGCGATGGAGAGGATGTATCTCCCAACTTGAGGTGGAAAGGTGTACCTCCCAAAGCTCAGAGCTTAGTGTTGATCATGGATGACCCTGATGCTCCTGGTCGTATATCTCCATGGTCGCATTGGGTCATGTTCAACATTCCTGCAACTCAAATTGGCTTGCCTCAAGCTTTACCTAGAAATATTAGGTTGCCTAATGGAGCTATACAAGGAGTAAATGACTTCAAAGAGCACGGGTACCGGGGCCCTTGTCCTCCTAATGGCACTCATAGATACTACTTTCATATATATGCCTTAGATATCAGGTTGAATCTTAGCTCTAATGCCACAAGAGATGTCGTACTGAAAGCAATGAAAGGACATGTGATTGCTTACGGAGAGCTGGTAGCGAATTATAGCAGGTAGCTCAAGTTGTTATATTATTACGAAATTCTTCATCGATAATACCTAGATCTGCTGCTATAGTAGCAATCTGCTTACACATGGAGGAATATGACTGATAAAAGGTATGTAATAGTAGGAAATGGCATAGCTGGGACGACCTGTGCTGAAACTCTGCGCAAGCTTGACCCTAATTGCAAGATTACTATAGTCGCCGCTGAACCATACCCACTATATAACAGAGTGGCTCTTCCCAGGTTTTTGAAGGGGATAGTTAGAGAAGAAAAGGTATTCATGCGTACCTTTGAGCAGCACAAGGAAAGGGGCATAGACCTGCTCACATGCACTGTTGCCCAACACTTGGACACTAATGAGCAGTTACTATACCTGGACAATGGGAAGGTACTTCCTTACGACGCTCTTCTCATAGCTACAGGTGGTAGGCCCAACAAACTGCCTTGTGAAGGTGGAGATCTCCCCTTCGTATTTAACTTCCAAACAATGGATGATACGAAGAATATCATCAGGGAGGCTACTGAAGGAAGATCGGGGGTTGTAGTAGGAGGTTCATTCATCTCCTATGAGCTTGCTGAAGGTTTTGCAATACGCGGGCTTAAGACTACTTGGATTATGAGAGGCCCTAGGTTTCTTCGTAGAACTTTAGATGAAGAGGGTGGAGCTATAGTGCATGAGCTTGCTAGGGAGCATGGAGTAGAAATTATCTACCAAGATGAGGTTGAAAAGATAGTCTCAGATAATGGCGTTAGAGGGTGTGTGATTACCAAGAAAGGGCGTGAAATCGATGTGGACATCGTTGGGGTTGGTGTAGGGCTTACTCTGAACACTGATTTTCTGCAGGGAAGTCCTATAAGAATAAATAGAGGGGTTGTAGTGGATGAGTACCTTAGGACCAACATAAATAATGTATACGCTGCCGGTGATATAGCTGAATTCTACGATGTTATCATCCAGAGCTACAACATCATGGGAACTTGGGATAACGCGCTCTCTCAGGGTAGGGTAGCTGCAATCAATATGGCCGGAGGTAATGAGGTCTATAAGGAAGTCCCTACCTATACCAGCCCGCTGTTCAATTCTAATATTGCAGTTATAGGTGCAACTCCTGAGATAAATCCAAATCTGGAGTATGTAGTAAGGGCGGACATAGATTCTAAAGAATATAAGAAGCTATTCTTTATCGAGGACAGACTAGTAGGAGCTATCACGATTGGGAGTCCAAGAGGAAGAAAGAGAATGATTAGTATGATTCTCGCCGGAGAGAAGATAGAGGGACCACGAGAGAGCTTACTCGATCTTAAGTAGATTAGGTAAACTTGGGGAGGTATAACCTCCCCAAGTTTACCTATACACATGCAGCTACTGCCTTATCTTTCTCTAATTCCAGTTTTTGGGGTACGTACAGCTTACCCACGCCAATACGCGCATCGGCCATGCCATAGTACACATCAATGCGATCTGGCTGTCCAAGATCTATCCTTTGATCGACGGCCGTTGGGAATACGACGTTGTTTACAATTCCCTGTCTCTCATCCTCCGTTGTAGGCTCGAGGATAGGCATCTTGGAGCGATATATAACTTTAGTAGGGTCGTCTCTATCTAGTACCAAGGCTCCTGCTGCATAGTAGACATTTGGTTGTAGGTCTACACCTTCTATGATTTCGCCACTAACTCCATGGAACAGGGTTAGCCAGCCATGTTTGGTCAGTATAGGGGGAGTCCCCCCACCTATCTTTAATGCTTCCCAGGATTCTTGTGGGACAGCGAGTAATCTGTGATTAGAGAAGTGAGTTAGGCCCCTAAGATCAGAACCTATCTTATCCACTGGGCAGTAGGAGATCCATATACTTGGCCTCGAGTCTTCTATACCTTCTGGGAGCACTTGATAAGGTGGTGCTCCCCAAGGTGCAACATCGTAAGTTGGCCTATGAATGAGAGCTATAGAATCATTCCCATCGGGGTCCTTAATAAGCTCTGGGAATATTAGTGCATCCTTATTGGTGTAGAAGTCAAACTCTACACCTCTAGCCGGTGAAAACTTGGCGAGGCCAAGCCTCTTCCACTCGAATAGGTCCTCAGATACAGCTAGGGCTATTCTTGGTCCCAAGGGTCCATATGCAGTGTAAGTCATAATGTACTTATCTAGGTAGGTTACGAAGGTAATCCTAGGATCTTCACATCCCGCCGTTCTAGGGTTCTTCTCATAAGAGGCGGTAGGCTCAAGTACATAACCCAAACGTTCGACAGCCTTGGGATCTCCCTGATCGTCAAATATAACCTTAGCTATGCCGATCCTAGAGTAATTCTTCTCTGCTACTATTCTTGGGAAGATATATAGCTCTCCATTCCGACTCCTAGCTGCTGCGGGATTAAGAACCCCCCAAGCTTCATCAGGGTTATTAGGGTCGGGCTCCATTATTACTCCGAGGCGTTCTATGCAGAAGAGAGGCTTTTCTGTCACGGTCACTTAACCGCCTCCTAGAATTTGAATAATGCTCCAACAGGAAATAACATAATCGTTTGTATTTTGTTTCCTATTTGACACAATAATCCCCTACGTTTGCAAATGGTTGATAACTGATCTCTTAATATATTTACGTTTTTTAAATTCTTAAGTTTTCTCACAGTTACCATTTTTGATCTCAGCCACATTTCCCCTCATATGGCAAGATTTATGCTTGCTGCTTAACTGGGGAAGTGCTGGCTGCTGAGCAACAATTATATCGGAAAGCCTTTCTAAATTTTAGGATATTTATATAATCAGCGCTAGTTATGCTGAGTGTTCTGTACTGGAGGATAAGAGGAGATCCGATATGAACTTTCTACAGAAAATATCTGAGAGGGTAGGTATTTCTCCTAATGCTGTAAGTAACCAAAGCAGGCGCTTATACCCAAGAATTAGAGACGCGCAAGTTACAGTGAGTGTTTGTCCCTATTGTGCCGTGGGTTGTTCACAGCTCGTTTACCATAAAGATGGCAAAGTAATTGATATAGAGGGCAACTATGCAAGTCCTATTAATGGTGGGACCCTATGCCCTAAAGGAGCAGCCACTTCTGGTCTCATCAATAGCCCTATGAGGATTAGGAAGGTCAAATATAGAGCTCCTTTTTCTGATAAGTGGGAGGAGAAGTCCCTCGAATGGGCACTGGACAGGATAGCTCAGCTAGTGAAGGAGACGAGGGACCGTACTTTTGAAGAGTATGATTCCTCTGGCAGAAGAGTAATGCGTACCCTGGGTATAGGACATCTTGGAGGGGCTACGCTTGATAATGAAGAAAATTATCTCATCAAAAAGCTATTCACCGCTGGGTTGGGTATTGTAGCGGTAGAGAATCAAGCTCGTATATGACACTCTAGTACAGTGCCCGGTCTGGGTGCTCGATTAGGCAGGGGAGGCGCAACTACCTTTCAGCAGAGCTTGGCAGACTCTGACTGTATAGTCATTATGGGTTCCAACATGGCTGAGAATCACCCAGTAGGCTTTAGATTTGTCATGATGGCCAAAGAAAGGGGTGCAAAGCTCATACATATAGACCCCAGATTTACTCGAACCTCCGCTCTGTGTGATATTCATGTACCTCTTCGGGCCGGAAGCGATATAGCGTTTCTTGGAGGACTCATCAACTACGTGCTGAACCACGATAGGTGGAATTCAGACGATTTCTTTCAGACCTATGTACGTCACTATACTAATGCTGCAGCAATAATAGATGAGAATTTCAAGGATACAGAGGATCTGGGGGGGCTATTCTCTGGTTATGATCCTGATTCGAGGTCTTATGATGCATCTTCCTGGAAGTACAGTGGAGAAGGTTTACACTCTTCCCCGGTAGATCATGAGAGCCACACAGGCGAGGCACATGTAACTGGCTCAAAGGATACTGCTTCAGATAACTCTGAGTTCGACTTGACTATGCAGCATCCTCGAAGTGTGATGCAGATTCTGCGCAAGCATTTCGCACGTTATACACCTGATATAGTTGCTGAGATATGTGGAATACCTCAGGATCTGTTTATCAAGGTGGCTGAGACCATACTAGAGAACAGCGGTAGGGACAAGACCACTGCTTTCTGTTATGCGGTGGCTTGGACTCAGCATACTACTGGTTCTCAGATGATAGGCTGCTGCGCTATATTACAGCTACTGCTAGGCAATATAGGTAGGCCAGGTGGGGGCATACTAGCTCTAAGAGGTCATGCAACCATTCAGGGATCTACCGATATACCTACTCTCTATAATCTTTTGCCCGGTTACCTTCCAATGCCCTCATCCGAGACCGATGAGGACCAGACACTATCTGGATATATATCGCACTACCAAACTCAAACAGGTTGGTGGTATAACCTTCCGAAGTATATCATCAGTCTATTGAAAGCCTATTACGGTGGTAATGCCAACGCACAAAATGATTATGCCTACGATCTACTGCCACAGATAGGGGAGGATTACTCCTTTGAAGCGATGATTCCTCTCATGCGTGATGGTGTAATGAGAGGTCTATTCTGTTTTGGTCAGAATCCTGCTGTTGGGGGGCAGAACTCTCGCCTTGCGCGCCGAGCTCTGGCTTCTCTAGATTGGCTAGTTGTCAGAGATGTTCACGAGATAGAGACTGCATCTTTCTGGTACGCCTCACCTGAGGTTAAAAGAGGAGAGCTTAGGCCAGAAGAGATCCCAACCGAAGTATTTTTATTACCCGCCGCTTTACCACCTGAGAAGGATGGGTCATTCACCAATACCCAACGTTTGGTGCAGTGGCACGATAAGGCTGTAGATCCTCCAGATGATGCACGATCAGAGACTTGGTTCCTTTATCACCTAGGCAGAAGACTAAAAGATCTCTATGCAAGCGATGACTCCCCAAAGGGAAGACAAATCTCGGCCCTCACCTGGAATTATAGTACTGAGGGGGATTTGCAGGAACCGAAGGTTGAAGATATCTTGTACGAGATCAATGGCTATCGAGTCGAAGATAGAAAACTTCTTGGGAGCTTCGAAGATATAAAGGATGATGGTTCTACTGCATGCGGTTGCTGGATATATTGTGGAATAACCCCTGAGCATGGTGTAAACCGGGCTAGAAATCGTGATGCTGATGATAAGGCTTCACTTGGTTGGGGTTTCTCATGGCCTGCCAATAGACGTATTCTTTATAATCGTGCATCGGCCGATCCACAGGGCAAGCCCTGGAGTGATCGAAAGAAGTGGGTATGGTGGGATGAGGCGCAGAAGAAATGGACCGGTTACGATATTCCGGACTTCCCAATCAATAAAGACCCATCTTATACTCCCCTTGAGGGTGCTAAGGGTGTTGATGCTCATTCAGGGGATTCTCCATTCATAATGATGTCTGATGGCAAGGGATGGTTATTTACGCCCAAGGGGATGAAAGATGGTCCTTTGCCCACTCACTATGAGCCAAAAGAATCACCATATCCTAACTTGTTATATCCTAATCATCCGGTCAATCCTTGCGCTGTTCTCTTTGAAAGACCAGATAATCCTTATCATGCTATAGAAGATCCTGCATTCCCGCATATATTAACGACCTATAGACTAACCGAACACCATACAGCTGGAGGCATGACTAGGTGGATACCTTGGTTAGCAGAGCTGCAACCTGAAGGATTTGTGGAAATTAGCCCAGAGTTGGCACGAGAGATAGGTGTAATTACGGGGGACTGGGTTGTGTTATCGACCGCCAGGGGAGAGGTAGAATCTAGAGTCCTGGTTACGGCTAGGTTGCAACCTATAGTTAGAGACGGCAAAAGAATACATCAAATAGGCATGCCATGGCACTTCGGATATGGCGGCCTTGCAAGAGGAGCATCTGCTAACGATCTTAGCGCGCTTATTGAAGATCCTAACTCACGTATTCATGAAGCAAAGAGCTTCACCTGTAATATTCGCAAGGGCAGGTTAGACAGGAGATAGTACGATGTCTGTTGGTAGCTTACAGTCACCTGTTGGGTTTCTTACAGATACCACTCTATGTATAGGTTGTAAAGCTTGTGAAGTTGCCTGTAAGCAATGGAACCAGCTACCAATGGATGGTCTCACTTGGACTGGGAATAGTTATGATAATACTGGGGATTTAGGGGCCTATACCTGGAGACACGTTGAGTTTATAGAGCGATTTCAGGAAGATATCCCCAGGGCTTCCGACATGCCTCCTTTTCAAAGCCACTGGCTTATGATGAGTGATGTATGTAAGCACTGTGCTGTAGCTGGCTGCCTTGAGGCATGCCCCACAGGTGCTATTATCCGCACAGAGTTTGGTACCGTTTACATTCAGCCTGACATATGCAATGGATGCGGGTATTGTGTCCCTGCTTGCCCGTTTGGAGTCCCTGATATCGGCGCATACGATGGTATATCTCACAAATGCACCCTATGTTATGACAGACTCAAGGATGGTCTTGAGCCAGCATGTGCTAAGGCGTGTCCTACTGATTCTATTCAGTTTGGCTCTTACATTGAGCTGAAGGAAAGGGCCAAGAGACGGGTAGAGCATCTCCATTCACTGGGCGTGACTAGTGCCTACATATATGGCGATGAAAACTTCGGTGGTACGAACGGTATACAAGGCTTATATGCCATGTTCATTCTTACCGATGAACCTGAAGTGTATAACTTGCCAAGGAGCCCAGAACTTCCTCAGAAAAAAGTTCTGAGAGGTTACTTGTCTGGGCTACTGTTTTCAATCTTGATGATGGTGCTGACTACCTTGTCCTTGAAGAGACGAAATTGATGGAGCTTATACTATGACGGAGATACAGCTTAAAAGGAAGGCTAATGATAAAAATAGAAGTCGAGACGTAACTTATTATGACAGACCTGTAATACACAAGCCCCATTGGGGATGGCTTATTATCACATACTTCTTTCTCGGAGGCCTCTCTGGCGCTTGCTACCTGATTGGCTTGATTGCAGACCTTGTGAGGTTTGATGTAACTGGACGTCTTGGCAGGGTTTGTAGGTATATATCTTTATCTTCGCTTATACCTTGTCCCGTGCTTCTCATATTTGATCTGAAGAGACCTGAGAGGTTTCACCATATGTTGAGAGTGCTTAAGCTACGTTCCCCGATGTCGGTTGGTACGTGGGTACTATCTACGTATGGTCTACTATCCGGGGCTGTGACTACGGCCGATATATTACATAATATATTCCCTCAAGGTAAGATCAATAGATTCCTTCGTACGTTAGATCCTATATTATCTCTTGCCAAGGTAATGGCAGGTTTACCTGCGATGTTTATGACCTTCTATACCGCCGTGCTCCTTGCGGCCACTGCTGTACCAGTATGGACAAAGAGAGCTGCGATCTTGCCTTTGGTATTTGTATCTTCTTCTTTTTCCTCAGGTTTGGCAGTTGCTTCCCTAGTTACTTCCATTACAAAAATGTTTGCTGCCAATAAGGCGTTAGTGTCGCTTCAGTTGTGGATGGTCCCTATTGACTTGATAGTCAAGCTATTCTTTGAGCGAACTCTTGTGCGTGCTCTTAGGTTCTACTTAACGGATGGCAGGCTAAAGCTTGTAAACTTGCTAGGGATTAGAATAATAGGCGAGATCTTCCCTCTCTCTTTGCTACTCATAACACGTCTTAGGAAGGCAGATAATCCTTGGATAGTTAGGATATCTTCCATGATGATATTGTTAGGCGCGCTGGCGTCCAGATACGTCGTGGTCAAGGCGGGGGAGAAATCTGCTGTTGATCCTAAGGCCGTCTTCGAGATTACTAGATGATGCAGATAAAGAGCAGGGATAACGCAAAGATAAAATTCCTCAGAAAGCTTAGATCCAGGAAGTTTAGGGAGCAATCTGAGCTGTGCTATGTAGAAGGCATAAGGCAAGTTTACTCCGCATTCGAGGAAGGTTTCCATTTTGAGTTTCTTATAGTATCTAGTGATCTTCTTAGAAGTGAACACGCCTGGAAATTAGTGAATGATCTTATCAGTGAGGGGGTCCAAGTAATAGATGTTGAACAGAATATTTTTAAGTCTATTAGCCTTAGGGACAATCCACAGGGTATAGCTGGCGTCGTCCGGCAGAGGTGGTATTCGCTAGAATCTATAGATCCTAAGGAGGGTCTTTGTTTATTAGCCCTGAAGGCCGTGCAGGATCCTGGTAATATTGGATCCATACTACGCACTGCTGATGCTGTAGGTGTGAGATACGTAATACTTTTGGGGGACTCTGTTGACCCTTACGATCCTAATTCTGTGAGGGCTGGCGCAGGGGCTACGTTCACTGTAAGGCTGATTAAGACCTCTTTTGAGCACCTGCTTGATTGGAAAAATGCTCACCAAATACCAATCGTAGGGGCTGTTGGAGGCACACCATTGGATTACAGTCGAGTAAATTACCCGTATCCTTGCATACTTCTCATGGGTAGTGAAAGACAAGGATTGGACTTGAGAGAGCAAAGCTTATGTGACATGCTCGTAAGCATACCAATGGTGGGTAAGGTTGACTCTCTAAATCTAGCTGTGGCTACTTCGGTCATCTTGTACGAGATATTTGATCAGAGGTCTAGGTTATAAGCTAACTTTGTCTATCTCGTCTTCTTTCAATCTTTGTCTACCCAGTATCTTCTGAAAGTCTGTGCAGATATCATAAAAGCTTTCAAACGGATGTACCTTTAGACCTTTTGAGAGTGCATAGCTTAGTAAAGGCTCTAATGCCCAAACTCTATCTGCCACCTCTGCAGCTCTTCTATCGGATGTACCATTTCCTATGAACCATATCTCATCATACTGCTTGCGGTGATAGTTGATCACAGCTTCCTTAAACTCTACCTCCCCATCGCGGTCAAATGGGCTAGGAAGAGAGAGTAACCATTGTCCATCCACATAGTCGTCCACCAGCGAATAGACGGGGATGTCCAAATTCTTTCCTAATACGCTGTATATGTAGCTTCGCAGTCCGCCACTGACTATTGCCAGATGGAGGTTATATCCCCGACAGCACTCGATAAATTCTTCCCAACCTGGGCGAATCTTTGCAGTTCTTTTGACAAACTCGTTAATCTCATGCGGTGGGTTAGGTACGTGTGAGAACTGCTCGCTCATGTTCTCCAATATAGAAACCTTTCCCTGGTCGAATTTCTCTTCTATTCTTTCCCAGTCAGCCGTAGAGAACTCCTTTAGTATCTCTATGCCCATATCTTGCAGGGTTATGGTGCCATCGAAATCGCAGAGAACCGCAATTTTCATATTTCCTCCTGGTATAGGTTTTGGATCAAGCCAGTATACCAGCTATTACCGGCGCCACTTGAGTAAAGCGAACACTTGAGTTATCCTTATGCAACAACTGCTGAAGCAACATGAGGTGAGGCTTATTTTCCCATCTTTGAATATAAAGATTACAATGCTATCTCTGCTTATGATGCCTTCCTTGTTGGCTTGCTCGATAAGCACGACTAGTAATTACTCGTCTTATAATCCTACTCCTGTCCCAACTTTGCCTATTCCTAAGATAGATCTGCGGGTAACTCCTACTGCTGTAGCTACTCTGTATCCCAATCCATCACCTGCCAGACAACCTATATCAACTGATATTCCACGCCGAACAAATAAATATGTTCCTCCTGTTCAGCAGGCAACCGATATAGGGCTGGGAAATGTCTTTACTCAAAGTTTTGGCAGGTATATCCAACCTGGAGGAGTTGTTCCAAGCACTATTTCGTGGGATTTCCAGTTGCAGGATAGATTATTGCCTCAAGTTACCTTCCAGGATAGTGTCCTTGTTGCTGCTACCTACAATGGTGATGTCTATGGAATCGATGCGAATTCTGGTATGGAGCTTTGGACTACAAATATTGATGCTAGCATACTCTTACCTCCTGAAACCAGTGATGGGATAGTCTTTCTTGTTACCACAAAGGGGCTTTATGCTCTTGATCACTTAGATGGCCGTGTTCTTTGGCAGAAGGCGATAGTCTTAAGCAATGTAAATTATGCTGTTGCCTATAACCAGAGAGCTTATGTAATACTCCATAGAAATGTGCTCTGCTTTGATCTTACTGGTGGTAATCTTCTCTGGCAAAAGGAATTTCAGAGCGATGCATTTGGAGCTCCTGTAATAAGTAGAGATAACTACTTGGTAATGCCCTTATCTAACGGCTTAATAATGTTCGACTCAAAGGGTAAACAGATTTGGAAGACTCAGAAGGTGAGACCACTGTCTAATGCAACAATAGTAATGGGAAATAAAGAGGTCTTTGTTCCCGCTGATGGCAACTACATAACTTCGGTTTCTCTGAATAACGGTGAGATCAGCCAACAGAGACATTTTGAGCTTACTCCGAGAGATTTGATGCTTTATAGGTCATATTTGTTAGCAATTACTGTTGGGAACGGAGAAACGCATATACTGAGGTACGATTTGGAAAACAACAGTCTTCAAAGAGATCTAAAACTAAGGGGGGTAGACTACGTATCTGCTTCTCTATCGGGCGATAGGCTTTATTTGGTTGGGAAGAATGATTTGTACTCTATTGATCTCCCAGACTTGTCTGTGGACTGGAAGTATAACCTCAGAGGGCAAGCCATAGGCATCCCAATAGTAGTACGGAACTCACTCTACATGATAGTTGACGATAAGATAGTTGCTTTCAATAAGCGCAAGATTAGTGATAACTTACCTGAGGTTTCTTCTTCCTACATGAAAGTTGATGACATCGGAGATGTGCGAGAGCGTAGATTGAATTTTGCGGATATTGAAGCCGCAGGAGCACAATTTATTGATAAGTTCGGGCACAAAGGGATTCTCTTTGAAATGAAGACTCCTGATACCTCAAATAAATCTTCATCCTTAAGCTCAGTCTTTGCCTTTGATTACACGGATGATGGGCAGATAGATGTCTACGTTTTTGTTAGTCGTAAAGAGGCAATTATGGAGATGAAGACGTATGTAGAAAACGGCGATCAGTTTAAGATAGTCAATAATGCCCTACCTTTTGAAAATGCTCACGGAGATGTGAAGGTATTTGTCCCCCTACAACCTTTCTTGTCTCCTCAGGAGTTAGAGATCCCTATAAACTGGTACGCTTATACCTATGTGGGTGACTTGCCCGCTCAAGACTTTGTAAATGATAATGGCGAATTGTTTCGATTGATGCCAAAAGGTAACTAGATGGTTGAGAATTCATTGTAATTTTTGCAATTATTATTATCGTTAATGTATTTCTAGCTACTGATGTGTATACTACACAGTATGTAGGGACGATGATCACTTATTACTAAGGTGGTGCATTGTAATGGCTCAGCATCATGAAGATTATGGCAGAGAATACGAAAGCCCTTCTCTTAGCAAAGCTATAAACGACATCATGAGAACTCGTGGAATGACGGCTACCCAAGTAGCCGCGAACATGAAATCCGGGCGTAATAGGGCTACTCTTTATAGGATACTAAGCGGCGCAACTCAGGACCCTAAGATTAGTACTTTTATAGATATTTGCCAAGCGCTGGAAGTTAGTCCAATTGAAGTACTCCAGTTAGCTGGTATGGCTGATCATAAGCCTAGAGATACTGATCTTTTGGATATAAGGATGCGCCAAATATTTAGACGCATACAAAACCTACCATATAATCTTAGGAAACTGGCGGTATCTCAAATCGGTGCGCTAACAGATGCGATCTACGATCATTTGCAGCGGCAGGAGAATAAAGGTAGTTGATTAGTTGTAGTACCCCATCTTTTGCAGGTGCCATCTTGTTAGCCACATTCCGGTCTCGAAAAAGCCGTAAACTCGCCTGGCTTTCTCTGGTTCCCAAGAGCTGGCAGGAGTGTTAACCGCTGCTGACCAAATTGCGCTTGCCAGCTCATTCACCCTCTCCCTAAACTCTAATGGTGTTCTAGGGATCTTTATATCAACATAAGACTTATTGCCTGGAAAACTTATTATACTCTTAGGCAATTTAGGTATATAAGCAAAGACAACCTGAGCGTGCTGGAAGGCCATGATTTTTTGGAGGTCTGGTGGAAGTATCTGCTTGGATGGTGTATCTGGGTCTTTGCTTATAGCTATGATGTCAGAGGGATCCAAGATATAAGGCAACTCACTCTTTGGTACGTACTCGGTACGCATAGCCCACTTGTATCCGGTCTGAATATCGTCTATGTGTGACAGGGTAACAGTTGCAAGATAGTTGACTTCGTCTCTGCCCAATGTTTCATCCTGTACTATGAAGTGCATGAATGCCCTGTGCGTTTTTGCGAAGACTTGATGAATCTTAACGATCTCCGATATGGCACGCTCTCCCTTCAACATCTTCCCAACCTCCAAACGAATGGACAGAGGAATGCTCTATCTATAATCTATATACATAAATTTGTCAGAGATTACGAAAGAAAAAAGCTTTTATCAACTTCATGTATATATTTGTTACCATTGAGTAAGAATGTGTATCGACGACCTATTCCCTCAAACGACTGAATATAAGAAGTCTCTCCAGGAGCGTTGGCCTGCGCGAGTGGCTATGCTTAGCATCCATACTAGCCCTCTTGCTGTTCCTGGCAGCCGAGATGTAGGAGGAATGAACGTTTATGTGCTTCGCTTATCAAGAGAGCTAGCATCTAGGGGCATCAAGGTAGATGTTTTTACTAGATGGAATAACCCAGACGATCCTTTGATTCAAGAAATAACTGATGGCTTTAGAGTAATAAACGTCAGAAGTGGGCCTCCTAGGGGCATCAGCCGTGAATCCCTTTACAAGATCAGAGATGATATAGCTCAATCAATAATTACCTTTGCTGAAAATGAAGGGGTAGAGTACGACGTCTTGCACACCCATTACTGGATATCTGGTGTTGTGGGGCTAGGCCTTGTGACAAAATGGAGTATTTCTTGGCTTCATATGTCACACACGTTGGGACTGATAAAGAACAAGTACCGGGGGCCTAATCAGCCAGAGGAATCTCTCCTAAGGCTAAGAGCAGAAGATATGGTGTTGAAGTCCGTAGATGGTGTGATAGCTGCTAACAACATAGAAAGGGCAGAGATTGTCAATCATTACCAGGTACCAGTTGAAAAAGTTTACGTAGCTCCATGTGGAGTTGATCTAGCTTTGTTCTCGCCGGGAAATAAAACTGAGGCCAGGCAAAGGCTTGGCATTGATGTGAACGTCCCGCTTGTATTGTATGTTGGGAGAATAGAACCACTGAAGGGTCTGGACGTGCTTATAAGGGCCTTTGCTGTTTTGAAGGCTGATATTGGTAACGCCCAGCTTATGATAGTTGGCGGGACCAAAGATAAAAGCGATAGAGAAACTGCTGCAGAGATTCGTAGGCTTAGGGCTTTAGCCTCGTCTTTGGGTGTACTTGGTGATGTGATTTTCTGTGGTCCAAAGCCCCAGGAAGAGCTGCCTTATTATTATAGATCTGCAGATACTTGTGTGGTCTCGTCTTACTATGAGAGCTTTGGAATGGCAGCTCTGGAGGCCATAGCGTGTGGCATCCCTGTAGTAGCCTCGCGAGTTGGCGGTTTGCAATCTACAGTGAGAGATGGTCACAATGGCTTTTTAGTACCAGCCGGGGATCATGTGAAGCTTGCCGCAGCTATACACAGGATACTTTCCGCTCCGGAGCTCAGAAGTACAATGGCTATGCATGCTCATAAGAGGGCTCAGAGGTTCTCTTGGGTAAGGGTCGGTGATCATAACTTAGCTATCTACCATGATGTATGCGCGCGCAAGAATGCTTCTAATTATGGATTAGATGCAGCGGAGCTGCAGATCTGACTGTACATGTGCCAGATCTGCAGCTTCCTACCCAGCGCTATTTCTAGAGGTGGCGTCCTTTATAGCTATATGAAGGGCCTCGGTAGCATAGTTCGCGCAATAAAGTTTATCCTTTGGTAGTCCACCAAGGGCTTCTAGTAGCATATGTGAAGTTATAGCTTCAGCTTCCTTAAGGGTCTTTCCCTTTGCTAGCTCGGTTACCATAGAAGCCGAAGCTATAGTAGCGCTGCATCCGAACGCTCTGAACCTGATATCTTCTATAAACCCATTTGAACATCTGAGGGTTATCTGAATCATTATCTGTCCTTTCTCCTGATCCCCGGCTGTACCAGCCCCTGTAGCATCTGGGATGATACCTACGTTTCTAGGATGCAGATAATGATCTATTGCTATATCGGTGTATTCGTGCTTGTTCTGGATATTCTCCTGCATGCTAATCTTCTACTACAGTCCTGCTTTGCTCCCTCATGAATTGTTGCACGTAATATGGTCCAAGTGCTCCCTTGCCTGTGGATCCGCTGGCTTTCCATCCAACAAAGCTTTGGCTACCGGGCCAAGCCCCAGTGGTTGCTCCTCCGCTCCTGTTAGCGTAAACCACGCCAGCCTCTATATGATCAAAGAAGTAATCTATCTCAGCTTGGTCTTCGCTGAAGATACCTGCACAGAGGCCGTATTCGGTATCATTGGCTAGGTTCACAGCTTCCTCAATGGTATCAACCTTAACTAGTGCTACTAGAGGCACGAACAACTCTTCCTTGATTATCCTGTGGTTCTGAGGTAGGTCAGCTACGATACAAGGCTCCACGAAGTGGCCCCTCTCCATGCCACTGTTCTGTATTCTGTGGCCACCAAACAACACTTTGCCGTCTATAGATGCCTCTTCTACTGCTGATAAGTACTTATCCACTGCTCGCTCGTCGATCAAAGGTCCCATGAAGACATCTCTTTGTCTGGGATCTCCCACTAAGACCTTAGCAGTACGCTCCAGTAGCTTATCTACAAGTTGATCATATACATCCGAGAATACGTATACCCGTGAGCATGCCGAGCATTTCTGTCCTGTGTAGCCGAAGGCTGACCTGACTATACCCTCAACAGCCTTAGATAGATTTGCCTTTGACGTAACGATCGTAGGGTTCTTGCCTCCCATCTCAGCTACACAGGGTCTGGCGTATGGGTAGCTGAATTTCCTCATAAGATGTAGTCCAACATCTTTAGATCCAGTGAATGCTAACCCGGATATCTTGGGATTGTCCGATAGCTGTTCTCCTATCGTACTGCCAGAGCCGACAACGAAATTCAGTACTCCAGATGGTAGACCAGCCTCTTCGAACATTCTATACACCTCTAGGCCACTAAGAGCTGTGGCAGAGGCGGGCTTGAATACGGCAGTGTTACCCGATACCAGTACGCCGGCTAGCATACCAGTAGATAGAGCCATCGGGAAATTAAATGGGCTTATAACCGCCCATACCCCGTATGGTCTTAGAATAGACTTGTTATTTTCATTAGGGATTATCCTTCTCATCTCTCTCACGAACCCGTGGTTCTCTTCCATCTGGTCACAATACCACGAGATGAGATCAGCGGCCTCCTCTACTTCTCCTAGAGCTTCCATTCTGGTCTTGCCAGCTTCTACTGATAGCACAGCAGCTAGCTCGAATTTGTTGTCCCGGAAGTTAGAGGCAGCTCGCCTGAGAATGTTTACTCTCTCCTGATAATTCATGCTCCCCCAGATCTTGAAAGCTTCCGCGGCCGCATCCACGGCTTGTGACACTTGGTCACTCGTGGCCTCGTTGAATATAGCTACCAGTATATCTGTATCTATAGGAGATCGAACTTCTAGCGTCTTACCTCGGCCGTCGATTCTTTGACCGTTAATTGCTATTGGATAGTGCTTTCCAAGCTTCTGTGGAATATGCTTTTGAGCTTCTTCATAATGAGCATGAAGGATCTCTAGTTGATCCTGCGGAATCGCTGCATATGTTACCTTGGGTACTTTCACTGAGGACTGTTGCATGATTTTAACCTCCTGCTTGACTTATCTACTGTTTTTTATAACGACTAGCAAGCATATGTGCTCGGCGTGTAGGTTCAGGCAATCTGTATTTGGTAGTCATCTTCAATACTAGCTCCACAGCCTGTTCGAGGCTTATCATATTACCTACTGATACGTACACAGGTTTCACTCCAGGCTTGGTTCTGACTGCAGCCCCAAGCACTTCACTTCCTAAAGTTATAGGCTTCCAATCTCCCTTGTTGTCCCCTGGTTCCTCAGCATTGCCGATCAGCAAGCTTTTTGCCACTCCTATGGAAGGCTTTCTTAGTATCAGTCCAATGTGACAGGCTATACCAAATCTTCTAGGGTGGGCCTTGCCATGCCCGTCTATCATGATGACGTCTGGTTTTGCTTTGAGAGAATTGTATGCCCTAAGGATTACTGGTGCTTCTCGAAATGCCAGCAGCCCTGGTATGTATGGCATGGTTACGGGCATGTCTTCAAGTATCTCTTCGACAGTCTCCATTGTGCTTGACTCTATTACAACAGCCGCAGCCCTGGCGTTATTTGGGAAACTGAGGTCGAAGCCACCAACGGTAGCAGGAGGGGTATCTAGTGGAGACTCCGCTATATATCTGCTAGCCTTGATTTGTAACCTTATAGCTTCTTTCGGATCTATATGGGTACTTTGTAATTTATTTATAAGATCTTCCAGTTCTTTATCTTTGCTTGAAATCATATTTGGATGTTATTACTTTGTTTGATATGGCGCAAGAAGAAAAAGAGCTGAGAAGTAGCGTGCAAGATTTTCTAGACTATTGTCTAGTTGAGGAGGGTTTATCCCCAGCTAGCGTGAGAACATATCAGCAAGTCCTCTATGCTCTTGTAGATTGGCTAGAGCTGCGATTGCAATCTAAGGTCTACACTTCAGACCTGGACAAACGGTCTGTGAAAGCATGGCAGAGATACCTGGTCGTAGAGAAGCAGTTGGATGATGACACATACGTTAAGTACATTTCTGCTTTGCGAAGCTTTGTTAACTACCTCCATGATGAGGACTTGACCTCTCTCACACGAGACGACATCAAGTTGCCAAAGAGTCATATGGATGTATCCTCGATCAAGGCTTTATCGGTCGATGATGTTAGGGCACTACTGATGGCCCCAGACCCCTCTACTCCTTGGGGCAAACGAGATAGAGCTCTACTTGCGCTGCTGTACTGTACCGGGATGAGGATAGCTGAGCTATGCTCCTTGAATAGAGATCAGCTTCCATTGGAGCATCTATGTGAGGACGAGATACTTGAGGTATCTATTATAGGTAAAGGTAGAAAGCCACGGGTGGTCTTTGTTGATGCTGTAGCTCAGAGATTGCTTAAGGAATATCTACAACTGAGAACTGACGAAAATCCTGCGTTGTTTGTATCTTTCAAGGGTCCAACTGCTGAGGATAGGCTGACCCCTAGAGCCATCCAGATGTCAATAAAGAAGTACGCCAAAAAGGTTGGACTCAAGACTATCCCCACACCCCATACTATGCGACATACTTTTGCTGTGCATAAATTGCAGGGTGGTGCTGACACGCGCATAGTACAAGCCTTCCTCGGACACTCGAGCCTGGCAACTACCCAAAGGTATACAAGAGTCACTGATCGCTACCTCCGCGAGAGCTACGAGCGTACTCATATCCCGGCTGATCTTGACTAGTTTTTGAAGGAACACCACCAACCGGAAATCTATCCTCGAATATTTTAAAATTTTTGATTAATTACTTGGATTTATTAATTGATTGATATATAATCTTATGGAGGTGATCTGAGTGAGAAAAATTCTAGAAAGATGTCCTACTTGTGGTGGCCAATTGATCATAAGAGAGGTGAGGTGTGTAGACTGCGGGACCGAGGTTAGAGCCGAGTACAGGCAGTGTGACTTTTGCTCGCTAACAGATGAGCAAGCAACCTTCCTCAAGATATTTGTAACTTCGAGAGGTAATCTTAGTGAGGTAGAGAAGCGCCTTGGCATAAGCTACCCAACTGTGCGCTCTAAGCTGGAGGAGATAGTGAACGTTTTGACCAGGGCAGAAAATCAGCCTTTGAAGAGGGAATCTGCTAAATCTTCCCGGCGCAGCATTCTAGATGCTGTTGCACGAGGCGAGATAAGCCCCGAAGAAGCCCTGAGCAAGTTGAGATCTACTCAGTAGTTGGATTACCTGAAGGAGGGGGGAAATGTACTACGGGCTCACCGACAGAATCCTCAAGGAGAGGTATAAGGACCTGAGAGACGCCGCTGGCCATAGATACATGGTACGTTGTCTCAAAACTCCTGAAAGGAGCAAAATGAATCTTCTAGATAAGTCGCTGTTGTATCTAGGAGTCTACATGGTCAAGGTTGGTCTGTTATTACAAGAGCATTACTTGAGCAAAGAACTAAGAATCAGGGAGGCATCAAGATGAATATCCAAGAAGTCGCAAACGGAGCTGATGAGTTACGAGTTAGCCTAATACATGGAGATATATCGCTCAGGGTGCAAGGAGAAGAATGGTCTATCAATGTTAGTGGGGGGCTGACTCCATCCATAGAGAGATCGGGAGATATGGTTCATATATCACAGCCTAAGGAAGATATAAGTCTGCGCTCGATTCAGAGAATGGATCTAACTTTGTCTATACCGTCCAGTGTAAACGGGGTAAAACTTGAGACCGGTAAGGGCCAGATCGAGTTCAAGGGGCAATCTCAGTATGAGGGGGATGTGGTATGTCACTCTGGGTGGGGGAATGTAAGCGTTGAGTCTGTTGAGGGCGACGTAAGGGTAGAAACGGGTAATGGAGATGTCAGGGTTATACAAGTAGAAGGTGATATAACAGTCTCGACAGGTAATGGCAGAATCATAGTGACTGATTTCGAGGGTGATGTTACCCTCTCTTCGGGCAATGGGGAGGTAAAAGTGGCTTCTGGAGAGGGCGACTTAAAGGTTTCTACGGGCAATGGAGACATTAACGTCCAACAAGTTGAGGGGGATCTAAGTATAAATACTGCCCATGGGAAGGTGAATATTTCTGGTTGTGAGTCCGCGCGTATTAGGGCCTCTTCTGCCATGGGGCCGATGCGGGTGGTAGGTTGTGAGATCGGAGAGATGCAACTTAATTCCATGATGGGTGACATCTACTTGGATTCAGAGCTAGACGAAGGTAGGTATCAACTGTCGTCTGGCCTAGGGGATGTGGTTGTTATCTTACCTGATGATATATCTGTACGCATCGATGCCCAGACAGGTTTTGGAAAGGTGCATTCAGAGTTCCCTCTAGTGCAAGTGGGTAGATCTGGGCCAATGGGCTTTGGTGGCGTAAGAATGGTAGGTACCACTGGCAGCGATCATCCAGAAGCAGACCTATCAATAAAGACCGGCAAGGGCGATATCTCTATTCGTCGCGGCGATGGACAAGTTTTGCAACCTCGATCGGATAGGTCTGAAGATGCTGAAGAGGATCTACAACAGGAGCCGACATCTATACAGGATGCTAATGTAGATACTTCTTCAGTTCCCACTCCTCAAGCTGATTACACACCTCTGATGAAGCCTATGCTCGAGAGTAAGGGCAAAACTAACGAGGAGTTCGTAAGAGAGGTACTCAGGTCGCTATCCAAAGGCGAGATAACTCCGGACGAAGCTGAGAGACTTCTCCAGAGCGTATTATAGCCAGTTTGTATTGGATAACATAGACGTGTAGTTGGTAATATTTATCGCGTATGGAAAAAGCCGCCGTATTGTGGGATCTTGATGGAGTCCTTGTGGACTCTAGACAATTTCACTATGAGTCTTGGCTATATGTAGCCCGCCCTAGGAGTGTGGAGATTAGCTATCAGGATTTTCTCCCGACTTTTGGGATGAGAAATCCTGATGCTATTCGTGTCTTGTTTGGGGATCTTCATGAGGAAGAGATAAACAGAATAGCTGAAGACAAAGAGAGATACTTCCGGGAGTCTATTAGAGGGAGAATTAAGCCACTTCCTGGAGCTTATAACCTGGTAGTGTCTTTGCATGCGAGCGGACACAAGCAGGCTATAGCTTCTTCTACTCCCAGGTTGAATATAGAGGCGATATTGACAGAGATCGGCTTGAAGGGCTGCTTTGACGAAATAGTATCTGGGGATGACGTCGAAAATGGTAAGCCTAACCCTGAGATATTCCTCCTGGCTGCCGACAAGCTTGGTGTTGATCCTCAGTGTTGCGTCGTTGTTGAAGATGCTGTAGTGGGAGTTCAGGCTGGTAAAGCCGCGGGGATGAAGGTTTTTGCTGTTGCCGGGACGCGACTACCAGAGGATCTACATCTTGCCGATAGGGTCGTTCACTCTTTGGAAGAGTTATCCCCTGAGGACTTTCGGATAGATTGCTAATCTATATGCCTGAATTTATATTGTCTTCGTCCACGGATTTAGGATAGGAGCCCAAAACTTTTACCCATCTCGACTGTTTATTTAGACAATCTAAGGCTCTCATTAAATCCGGGTCGGTTACCCACCCTTGACAATCTACATAAAATATATATTCCCATCCTTCGCCTCGCGAGGGTCTTGACTCTATCTTCGTTAGGTTTACGTTGTTTTCGGCAAAGCACCCAAGGGCATGATAGAGAGCCCCGGGCTTGTTGGGGGTTGAGAACACCAGCGTAGTCTTGCCTTCCTCGCTGGGTTGCTCTATATGTACTACAGGCGATCGGCCTATTATCACAAATCTTGTACGGTTAGTTTTGTTGTCTTCTATGTTGGCTGCTAAAACCTTTAGTTCCCATACCTCAGCTGCTCTACTTGAAGCTACAGCGGCGATAGTAGGATCTTGCAGCTCGGATACAAGCTTGGCTGCGCCTGCCGTGTCGTAATACGCGACAGGCTGTATGTTATGTGCTCGTAACCAGTTTGCTGCTTGAGCCAATGCCTGTGGATGAGAATAAGCCTTATTAATCCTAGCCAGCTCAGTATCCTGTACACCTAGAAGGCAGTGCCGCACTCTAAGCTCATGCTCGCCTCTGATAAATATTTTGCCGGCATACTCGAGCAATAGGTCGTAGGTTTCATGTATGCTACCTGCTTGTGAGTTCTCTACAGGGACCACCGCTAAGTCTGTATGCTTGTTAGCCACCGATTCAAAGACATCCCTTAGTGATGGTAACGGTACAGGCTCGCATCCCGGCACAGAAAGTAGAGAAGCTTCTTCGCTATATGCTCCTGGTTCTCCCTGAAACGCTACGCGCTGTCTATCTGTCATCGCACCTTCCTATAGCCGCTTTTGTCTTATTGTGCCAGACAGGGCGGCATGTATAGAAGATCGTTAGAGGCTCTATTTGCTACTATTAGGGATGTGACGATAAAGAGATTGGTGCAGGATAAAAACAATGATTGTGAGGGTGATGCAAAGGTATGAGTCAAGATATAGAAATTAGGAATAAACTGAATGATCTAGCTTATAACCTTAAGTGGAGTTGGACTCCATCCACTGGAGAGCTATTTTCCTATATAGATCCCGAAAAATGGCGGAAAACCAAGCATAATCCAGTGCTGCTGCTAAAGCAGGTATCTGATGAAAGGCTGCAGGTACTTCTAGCTGATAAGTCGTTTGTAGATAGGGTTAACCAAGAGCATGCTTTCCTTCAACAGTATCTTGAGGCTAATAACACTTGGTTCACAGAAAATTATGGCGTCAAGGATTTCAGCGTTGCCTATTTCTCAGCTGAGTTTGGCTTAGTAGAGTGTCTCCCCATCTATTCTGGAGGTCTGGGAGTGCTCGCTGGTGACCATCTTAAGTCCGCCAGCGATCTGGGTGTTCCTCTGGTGGGGGTAGGTCTGCTCTATAAGAATGGCTACTTCTTTCAGAAGATAGATGAGAATGGTTGGCAGCGAGAGGAGTATCCAGATATGAACTATCTGGACACTCCGATAACACTGGTAACCGACATGTCGGGCAATCGAGTAATAGGCGAGGTTGATGTCGCCGACGCTGTGGTTAAGTTCCAGATATGGAAGGCAAAGGTAGGGAGGGTAGACCTATATCTTCTAGATACTAATTTAGAAGAGAATGAGGCCCCCTACAGGGATATAACCGATAAGCTTTATGGGGGGGATTCTGAAAAGCGCATTCAACAGGAGATCGTGCTTGGGATCGGGGGCATCAAGGCTCTGCGAATGCTTGGGCTATATCCCCAGGTCTATCATATGAACGAGGGACACTCAGCGTTCCTCGTCCTTGAGCGCATGAGGGAGATGATCCAGGATATGGGCAAGAGCTTCGAAGATGCTCTAGAAACTGTGCGATCTACTAACGTTTTTACTACTCATACCCCTGTAGCTGCTGGACATGACTACTTCTCAATCGATCTGATTAAGAGATATCTACAGTCTTATATTAACAAGTTAGGTATCTCATTTGAGCAGTTGTTGGCCTTGGGAAGGAAGAACCCAGAAGATGAAAACGAACTCTTCTGCATGACCGTGCTTGCATTGAAAGCATCCGGTAAAAACAACGGCGTAAGTAAGTTGCATGGTCGAGTCTCTCAGGAAATGTGGCAATCCCTATGGCCGAAGCTGCCTGTCGAAGATGTGCCGATTGGTTATGTTACCAATGGTGTGCACGCGCCTACATGGTTATCCAATTCTCTTAGAGATGTTCTAATCGGATCAGGTGGGAATATAGATTGGCAGAAAATATTGGAGGTGGATGACGAACTTTTATGGCGTCTGCACCAGGAGCTCAAGAGACAATTGATCGAGTTCGTCAATAGCAGGTCGAAGATAGGTGAGCTAGGAAATCTTACTGCTGATGTCCTGACTATAGGATTTGCCAGGAGATTTGCTACTTATAAGAGAGCGACTTTGCTCTTTAGTGATGAAGAGAAGCTTGCTGCTATATTAAATAATCCTCAGTATCCAGTACAGATACTGTTCTCGGGCAAGGCACATCCGCGTGACAACGGCGGTAAGGAGCTGATACAAAAGATCGTACAACTCTCCAAGCGTGAGCCCTTCCTTGGAAAGATAGCCTTTATAGAGGATTATGACCTAGATATTGCCCGTCACCTTGTTAGGGGATGCGATGTTTGGCTGAATAATCCAGTACGTCCAATGGAGGCAAGCGGTACTAGTGGAATGAAAGCCAGCATGAATGGGGTGCTTAATGCAAGTACCCTGGATGGATGGTGGGCAGAAGCTTGGGAATTCTCAAACAAAGGTAAAGATGGCTTTGGGTGGGCTATAGGGGACGGGAAAGTCTACGAAAACCCAGAAGTGCAGAACGAGGTGGAATCGAGAGCAATATATGAGTTGCTAGAAGCAAGCATAATTCCTCTCTTCTACGATCGAGATGAAAAGGGGATCCCCCGTAAATGGGTCAGGATGATGAAGGA
The DNA here is from genome assembly GCF_059335935.1 of Thermobaculum sp. T2p. Taxonomy (NCBI): domain Bacteria; kingdom Bacillati; phylum Chloroflexota; class Chloroflexia; order Thermobaculales (SeqCode); family Thermobaculaceae (SeqCode); genus Thermobaculum (SeqCode); species Thermobaculum sp. T2p. Next base: position 107,950 of record NZ_JANZYQ010000020.1, on the reverse strand, counting down.
GGCTATATCTAGTTTGGGGCCTAAGTTTACCACCGATAGAATGCTGAGAGAATATGTGGAAAGCTTCTATATGGTGGGTCGTACCGGTGATAAGGTATTAGTGTAATTTCTGGACTTTAAACTAGAGAACTGCAGGTGCTCATATGAGCACCTGCAGTTCTCTTTTACATGCTAGCTGAAAGCGAAGGATGTCCCGTGCATCTGTTGAGCAATCTGGTAAAGCCTTGCAACTCTCTTGGCCACTGGAGGATGCGTACTGAACAAAGAGGCCAGATCTGCACCTCTCAGTGGCTGCACTATGAAGAGATGGGATGCTGCAGGATTGACTCTCATCGGATGCATCGCCACAGATGCCTCAAGTTTTTGTAAGGCCGATGCCAGATCTAGCGGTCTTCCCGTCAGCCTGGCAGCCCCCTCGTCAGCTGCATACTCCCTGGATCTAGAGATTGCTAGCTGTACTAATGTAGCCGCTATCGGCGCTACTATGATCACTAATAGTGCGCCTAATGGATTAGCACCACCCTCGCGATCGTCAGATCTACTGTATCCGCCGAATATGAACGCCCACCGCGCCATATTCGCCAGGAACATGATAGCACCAGCTATGGTAGCTACGATAGTTTGTATGAGTGTATCTCGGTTTCTTACATGAGTCAGCTCGTGAGCAATTACCCCGGCTAGCTCTTCCCTATTTAAGATACTCATTATTCCTGTTGTTACAGCTACTGCCGCATGCTTGGGATCTCGGCCTGTTGCGAAAGCATTAGCTGCAGGAGTGTCTATAACATATACCCTGGGTTTCGGTATCCTAGCTTGCTGAGCTAGCTGATCCACAATTTGATGCAGCTCTGGAGCCTCGTCCCATCCAACTTCTCGGGCTCCAGTCATCATAAGAGCTATCTTATCGCTGTACCAATAGGAAAAGAAGTTCATGCCTAGAGCAAGTATGAAAGCAAATACTAGCCCCTGCCTACCGCCCAGCAGCATGCCTACTAACAGAAACAATCCTGTCAGTAGTGTGAGTAGGAGTACTGTCTTTATACCGTTCTTTGATGTCACCTCGTCGAGGCCTCCGCAATCTAGTATTGTCTACATAAAACTATATCCGTGCTTGTTATCTCAGTCAAACAGCTGAGGGAATGAGATTAACCTGAACCTTTCTTACGAGATTGTCCACATTAGTGTCAACTAGTACTATGGACTGCCAGGTTCCTAACTGTAGTCGTTTATCTCTCACAGCTAATACTAGAAAAGGAGATATGAAAGCCGGCAATATATGGTCTCGCCCGTGTCCTGGAGATCCATGTGCGTGTCTATAGTTGGAACTTTTGGGAAATAGTTGGTCTATCGTGTTAATTAGATCTTGCTCAGAACCTGACCCTGTCTCCATCAATGCCAGTCCAGCTGTGGCGTGTGGTACGAAGATGTGTACCAATCCTTCCTGTAAATCTTTAACTGCGCCTTCTATTTTACTCGTAATATCTACCACAGCAGGCTTATTACCAGTGTTGATCGTAAACTCAAGAGTCTTCACTCTTTATACCTCCCGATTCACTTGATCCTAGCAGGTTTACCTTGGATTTTACTCTTAGAATATAGTGATATAATGCTGAATCGAAAGCTATCTGTTCTCTATATTTTGCAGGAGGAGATGTCATGAGTGACTCGATACATGATATCGCTATAGAAAGCCTCATGAAGGAGGAGCGTATATTTGACCCTCCTGAAGAGTTTCGTAAGAGAGCGAACGTCAATTCCCCCGATATCTATAAGAAGGCTGAGGAGAACTTTGAAGCATTCTGGGATGAGCTTGCCAAAAGCGAGCTCCATTGGTTCGAACCTTATCAAAAAGTGCTGGATTGGAATCCTCCTTATGCGAGATGGTTTGATGGTGGCAAAATTAACGTCTCCTACAATTGCTTAGATAGGCATGTCCTCTCAGGTGGTGGTGACAAGATTGCTTACTATTGGGAGGGTGAGCCCGGCGATACACGTGAGGTAACCTATGCAGAACTCCTTAGAGATGTAAAGAAGTGTGCTAATGCTCTCAAGCAGCTTGGAGTGCAGAAGGGTGATAGAGTGGCCATATATATGCCTATGGTGCCGGAACTCCCGGTTGCTATGCTTGCATGTGCCCGTATAGGGGCTCCTCACACTGTGGTGTTTGGAGGATTTTCAGCCGATGCATTAGCTGGCAGAATAAATGATTCCCAGGCTAAGGTTCTTATTACTGCTGATGGCGGATATCGTAAGGGGAATATAGTCCCCCTCAAGAAAAACGCAGATGAGGCTCTAAAGAATACATCTAGTGTCGAGAAGGTAATAGTCCTCAGTAGAACAGGACATGATGTAGACATGACTCCTGGTAGGGATATCTGGTGGCATGACATTGTTCCAAATCAGTCCGAGGACTGCCCCGCCGAGCCGCTCGATTCAGAGCATATGCTATATCTGTTGTATACCTCCGGTACTACTGCGAAGCCCAAAGGTATAGTCCATACGAGTGCTGGATATCTACTTGGTGTATCCCTGACCCACAAGTGGATATTTGACATAAAGCCTGAAGACGTCTATTGGTGCGCTGCTGATATAGGTTGGGTTACAGGGCACTCCTATATAGTCTATGGGCCCCTAGCTAATCATACTACCAGCGTTATCTATGAAGGGGCGCCAGATTATCCGGGACCTGACCGTTGGTGGTCAATAATAGAGAAGTATAAAGTGACCATACTCTATACAGCTCCAACAGCTATAAGGGCACACATGAAGTGGGGTCCTCAACATGCTCAGGCTCACGATCTGTCTTCTCTCCGTCTGCTTGGTTCAGTGGGCGAACCGATCAACCCTGAGGCGTGGCTGTGGTACCACAAGTATATAGGTGGGGAGAGGTGCCCTGTGGTAGACACCTGGTGGCAGACCGAGACAGGTATGATCATGATAAGCCCGCTACCAGGTATAACTCGTCTCAAGCCAGGATCTGCTACCTTCCCCTTCCCCGGGGTTCAGGCAGATGTTGTTGATGAACAGGGCAATAGTGTCCCACCTGGGGTAGGAGGGTATCTTGTCCTCAAGAGGCCATGGCCAGCGATGCTTAGGGGAATATACGGAGATCCCGATAGATATGTTCAGACTTATTGGAGCAGGTTTCCTAATATCTATTTCTCAGGAGACGGAGCTAAGCGCGATGAAGACGGTTACTTCTGGCTCTTGGGTAGAGTGGACGATGTAATGAACGTTTCTGGGCATAGAATATCAACCATAGAAGTGGAAAGTGCGCTTGTTGATGATCCGCGCGTTGCTGAAGCAGCTGTTATAGGGCAACACGACGAGGTAACGGGTGAGGCTATATTTGCATTCGTGATTCTTAAGTCCGATGTCGAGCCTACACCCGAGCTCGGAGAAGAACTACGCCAGCACGTTGCGAGGAAAATAGGTCCTATAGCTAGACCTAAACGCATCATGTTTACTCCTGACCTGCCGAAGACTCGTAGTGGAAAGATCATGAGGAGATTGCTGCGAGATATAGCGAATGATCGTCAGCTTGGAGATACTACTACTCTTGCAGATGCATCAGTAGTTGAGTTAATACAGAACGCCACCAAGGCTAACGTTGAGGATGAGGACTCGGTAAGGCGTTAGTAACAAAGAGCTCTAAGGGAGCGGGTATATCCGCTCCCTTGACCCTCCCTAGGGCGCAAGGTATATTGTAAAAGAAATGTAGCAGGTGCAAATTGTTTCAATCGCCATTTGATGCTTTGATTTTCGAGCTTACTTGTGCCCGGAGGATGCTATGCATATACCCGATGGTTATCTCAGCCCGTCAACTTGTGCTGTGATGTATGCAGCAACAGCACCTTTTTGGTATATAGCCTTACAAAGGCTACGCAAATTCCTTTCTAGCAGGCTCATTCCCCTAATATCTTTGATGAGCGCATTCTCTTTTGTGATAATGATGTTCAACATCCCTCTCCCCGGCGGTACCACTGGGCATGCTGTGGGTATGGGTATAGCTTCAATTGTTCTTGGCCCTTGGGGATCGATTATAGCTATATCGATAGCCCTCATCCTCCAGGCTGTATTCTTTGGAGATGGTGGAATCCTGGCAATAGGTGCCAATTGCTTCAATATGGCTGTAGTGGGATCACTAGTAGCGTATGGTGTATACAGGCTTTTGTCGGGGAGGGTGTCTCTCACATCCGGTAGAAGAGTCATATCAGCTGCGATAGCGGGTTATGTATCTATTAATGCCGCAGCTTTTCTTGCTGCTATAGAGTTTGGTATTCAGCCAATGCTTTTCAAAGACGCTAATGGTGTTCCCCTTTATTCGTTTTATCCTCTTTCAGTAGCTATACCTGCCATGATGATAGGGCACCTGACATTTGCAGGTATAGCAGAGGCTATAGTAACCGGGGGAGTAGTAGCTTACTTGCAGAAGGTAGACCCAAGCCTGCTCAGAATGACAGCTGCGGGTGTAGAAGAGGGTGTGCGGCATACTGGTGTATCAACTCGTAGGCTGATACCTTTATGGGTAACTCTTGCGTTATTGGTTGTACTTACGCCTCTTGGATTGCTAGCTTCGGGTACTGCATGGGGAGAGTGGGGTGCTGAAGAGGTGGTTCAAGAGCAAGTTGGGTACTATATACATAATCTGTCGCCTTCTGAAAGGCAGGCACTTGCCTCTGACTTTAGAACCCTAGCGTCGCAGACTTCCGATGAATCGTTACGCAACGATTATAACCTCACTGCTCAATCAATTGAAGGCGGAAATATAAACGAAGCATCTAGCCTCGTCCAGAAGCATATCTCCTTACTAAGGGATGCTAGTAGTAGCCAATATGGAAGAATTAGAGATATGGTCTCTAATGTCCATGAGCCTTCAGGACTCAAGAAGTGGTCTTCCATCTGGACAGCTCCCATTCCGGATTATGCTCCTTCTTTCATGAGGAGTGAGGTGGCAGGTTACATCATATCAGCTGTGGTAGGTATACTACTCGTCACATTGGTTACCTGGCTAATAGGGAAAATATTTTTGGCAAGTAGATGGAACAATGGATCCTAATACACCAGGCTATGGTTTATGGACTTAATTAGTAAAAAGAAGAAGAGAGCCGGATTTCTAGAGAAGAGCTTAGATGGAATAACCAATGCCCTAGAAAGAGCTTCTTTTAGTGAACACACTTATGGTAAAGGAGGCTTCCTACAGCGGCTGGATCCAAGAGTAAAGGTTATAGGCTTCTTGCTTATCATATTATCTTCAGCTGCATCTAAGTCTCTTCTTGTGATCTTGAGCATATATATCTTTTCTATAGTATTGGCTATTATTTCCAAAGTCTCTCTAGGAAATATTGCCAGAACCGTATGGGTTGGTGCTTTCATATTCACAGGGACTATAGCTTTCCCAGCCCTTTTTCTTACTCCTGGGGATGTCGTTTTTCACATTCCAATCCTGGGTTGGGGTGTGACCGAGCAGGGTGTTAAAAGTGCGGCATTTCTCATATCTAGGGTCATAACATCTGCTACCTTTGCATTTCTACTTGTATTGACTACTCCTTGGAGTCACATATTGAAGTCATTGCGTTTCCTGCGGGTGCCTGTATTATTCGTGGTCATACTCAACATGACTTATAGATATATATTCCTGCTATTACGCACGGCGCAAAATATGTTTGAGTCTCGTAAAAGTAGGACTGTTGGGAAGCTCTCTCCTGCCGACAGCCGCAGGATAACTGCCGCAACAGCCGGTGTGCTGCTTAGCAAGAGCATGAAAATAAGTAGTGATGTCTATATGGCTATGCAGTCTAGGGGATTCCGAGGTGAAGTAAGAACACTTGAGGACTTTACAATGAGTTCTAGAGATTGGTTGGTCCTGCTAACATTTGTGTTCCTGAGCTGCATGTGGCTGTGGCTAGGAAGATAGGGAGAGTAACTATGAGTGATGCTGTTTTTGTTCTGGAAGATGTGTGTTATAACTATCCTGGCGGTATAAAGGCCCTTGACGGTCTGAATCTCTCCGTAAACACTGGCGATAGAATAGCCATACTAGGTGCTAATGGTTCTGGAAAGTCAACACTACTTAGGTTGCTGGATGCTCTGTACTTTCCTAGCCAGGGTAAGTTTACCGCCTTTGGAAGGCTAATAACTGAAGAATCTCTCCAGGATGAGGATTTCGCATTTTCTTTTAGAAAAAGAGTGGCTTTAGTTTTCCAAGACCCAGATGTGCAATTGTTCAATGCTACAGTTTTTGACGAAGTCGCCTTTGGTCCATTGCAGCTGGGTTGGGATAAGTCCGAAATAATTCGTAAAGTCAATGACATTTTGGATCTTATGGAGATAGCTCATCTTCGTGATCGGGCTCCGCATAGACTCTCAGGTGGGGAACAGAAGAGAGTGGCATTAGCCTCTGTTCTAATACTGGATCCAGAGGTGCTACTTCTGGATGAACCTACGGCTGCTCTTGATCCTAGGAGTCAAGAGCAGATCATAGACTTCCTAACTTTGTGGGGGCAGAAGGGTAAAACTATCATTTGTAGTACTCATGATTTGGATATAGTAGAGGACATAGCTGATAAGTGCTATGTCATACAAGCAGGTAAAGTCGCCGCGCACGGTAGACCTAGAGATATCCTAGCAGATATAGATCTGCTTCTAAACACTAATCTTATTCGCACATCTAGGGTCAGGCTCAGTAGTTGCTAAGATCTGTACCAGCTAGGCCCTAATAAAGTTTGGGCGCAGAAACTATCTGCGCCCAAACTTATGTTGCTTTTAGGGTTATCTGTTGATGGAGAATGTGACCTGTACGCTGATTGTCACTTTCATGCTGCCGGGCTCTATAGGGGTACTAACATCAGCAGCTGACCTAGCTTCGACACCAGCCGGCAATACTATAGGCGGATTAGAAACTGCTCCCTCGGATATATATACTGGCAGCCCAAGAGTTACACCAGCCGCCTGTGCTAGCTGCTGAGCCTTCTCTCTAGCATTCTCCATTGCTCTCTGGCGTGCTTGCTTCTCGAGCTCTGACTTGTTCTCTATTCCAAAGCTTATACCGCTTACGTAATTGGCGCCAGCCTTAATAGCCTCATCTAGGATATTCGAGGAGGATTCTATGTTACGTATAGTAACACTTACGTTGTTGTTGATAACAAAGACTCGCCTTTCCTGATCGTACCATATGCTGTAATTCGTCGTCTGAATATCCTTTTCCTTAACTCCTAGCTGCTTGATCTTATCAAGGATGTTGTTCATCTGTTTTGCAGCTTCTTCTCTTGCCAACTCTAAAGATGTGTTTTCGGTTTGAAATCCCAAGTTCAGATAGGCAGTATCTGGCCTGGCCACAGCCTCGCCTTCTGCCGTGACAGTTATGCCTGATGACAGTTGACTAGGTGCTGGATCGCTGCTTTGAACATCTTGGTCTTTCAATGTGCTTGCCCTCGTTATAAACAAGCCATAGCTGATAGCTGCAACCGCTAATAGCAATAGTATCGCCTGTACTAGATTCCTTTTTATTAAGTGCCACATTATACTACCCCTCCGATTTGATGACTCTTATTTGTTTTACTTCGCCTGTCTCCTGGGATATCACAAGCAGGTAATTTGTGATACTAAGACTAAAATTGTCCTGGCTTAGTTCCCATTGTATTCAAGAAATATCTTGAACTAAGGTAAAATCGCTCTTTAGAAAACTGTTTTGGAGGGATTATGAGACTAGTAACCTATCTAGAAAACGATCTACCCAAGTTAGGAGCTGTCAATGATAATAGGGTGGTTGATCTAGCCAGAGCTTCTTCCGGAAGGCTGCCTAGCACTATGCTAGAGTTTATTGAGATGGGAGCACAGGCCCTGGACTTTGCAAGGGAGATAGTTTACGGATCAGATAATCCTGCCTCTGTACCCCTTGAGTCTGTTAAGCTTTTAGCACCGATTCCAGTTCCTCGTAGAAATGTAATGTGTGTGGGCTGGAACTATGCAGAGCATTTTGAGGAGGGTTTAAATAAACGGGGACCGAGTGATGCTGAGCAGATGCCAGAATACCCAACGTTTTTTACTAAGCTCACAACTACTGTGGTGGGCCCGGGAGAAGGCGTGCAGTTCAACAGGAAAATATCCGAACAGGTAGATTGGGAGATAGAGCTTGCAGTAATTATTGGTCGTAGAGGCAGAAATATAAGCCAAGAAGAGGCTATGGATTATGTCTTTGGCTATACCATAGCGAATGACGTATCAACAAGGGACCTACAAAGGCGTCATGGTGGCCAGTGGTTTAGGGGTAAAAGCCTAGATACTCACTGCCCAATGGGGCCGTGGATAGTGACTGCTGATGAGATCGAAGATCCTCACGATTTAAGATTGTCCCTCAAGGTAAATGGTGTCGTAAAGCAAGATTCAAGTACCAAATACATGGTCTTTAGGATTCCTAGACTTATACAAGAACTGTCCTTGGGTTCAACCTTATTGCCTGGTGATATTATCTTGACCGGTACGCCTTCTGGGGTAGGATTTGCGCGTACTCCAGCGGAGTTTTTGCGTCCTGGTGACGTCATGGATCTGGAGATAGAGAAGATAGGTAGACTATCTAATCCAGTAGTAGAGTTCAACGATTAGCTGATTTCTAATGCAGGTGCGCATATAAGCCATTTTGCTTACTAAGCAGTAAGCAAAAAGTAGGATGGAACTATGCGCACCTGCACGATGACGTTTCTCCCTCAAGTAGCTAGTATCTAGAGTGAGAGGGAATGGAGGGAGAACGTGAATTCAGAACTCAAGGACAATATAAGTACTCAGCACATCTTGGACAAAGAAAGAGAGTTGGTAGAAAAGTCAAAGGTAGATAAGAGCGCGTTCGCTGAGCTGTACGCTTCATATGCCGAGAGGTTATATAACTATGTTTACAGCAGAGTTCATAATCGCGAGGATGCTGAGGATCTTACATCTCTGACTTTTATGCTTGCCCTCGAGGCTATAGAGAAGTATGAATGGCGTAATTTGCCATTTGGAGCATGGCTATTTAGGATAGCGTCCAATCAGATAGCCGTATACTATCGCAAGAAGAGGAACCTTCAATCAATTGAAGATCTTGCGATCGCTGATAGCGCACTTGATCCGGAAAGAGAAACTATGCGCATCGGTGATCAGATGATGATCCAGAAAGCGATCAACAGACTTAACCCCGACCAGCAAAAGGTCATACGCATGCGTTACTCACACGGTATGAAAAACAGAGAGATAGCAGAAGTGATGGGTCGTACTGAAGGTGCAGTTAAGCTGCTCATACATCGTGCGACAAACAATCTTCGTGCCCAGATGAGTAGAGCGCTCTGATTTCTAGAGCGCTCTACTCTTTGCTATTTGTTGTCTTCTTCCTGATCTTCCTCGTCGTCCTTGTTTCTGTTCTGGCTTTGCTGACGTAGATATTCCTCTATGGATCTGATTAGTCCCTCAGCCTCTGAGGCATCGTAACCCTCAGGGGTACCTTCGTCTTGTGTCTCCTCGCTCTGTTGATCCTCCATGCGCTGTTCCAGTTCGTGTACGTATTGTTCTATATCCGGATTATCTGAGACAGCAGCATCTACTTGTGATTCAAAGGTTATAGCTTCCATCTGAAGTCTGTCCACAGACACTCTGAGTCCTGTTAGTCTCTCGACACTGTCTACAAGAGCTAGTGCTGCCTTTGGATTAGGTGATGCGGATATATAATGAGGAATGGAAGCCCAGATACTGGCATGCTGAATACCTGACTCTGCTAGGGTAAGCCCTGCAACGCTTACAATCCCCGTGGGCCCTTCATAGAAGGAACTGTTTATGCCTAAACTCCTTAGCTTTTCTCCAAGCTCCGGACTGCTAGCCCCACCGCTTAGGGGTACAGGGCGAGTATGAGGGGTATCGGCAAGCATGGATCCAAGAGATATAACTTCTTTAACGCCTAACCTGTTTGCCATTTTTACCAATAATGAAGAATACCTTCTCCACTTCAGATTAGGCTCGGTGCCAACGAAAAATACATAATCCTTGGATTCTGAGATATGTGCGTAATAGAAGTTATTCGGAGTCCAGGTTATTACTCGGCCATAATCTCCTATAGGTCGTGTGTAAGGTCTTACTTGTGTAAAGTCATAGAATTCGTCAGGATCTATGGACGCGAACATGGTAGCGCCCGTCTGCGAGATTATATACTCGAGCGCATATGTGGCAGCGTTACCAGCATCATTCCAGCCTTTATAAGCAGCTATCATTGTGGGATTCGCCAGGTTAGGCCAGCTTTCTGCTCTGATCTCTTCCAATTCATGTCCCCCTAAGAATTCAGAAGATAGATTTCATTATGCCACGCCCGTCTGGACCTTTGATACCTTCAGGCAGCATAATGTGATCATGAATCTTTTCCTTTTCGACAGCATTCTGGCTTCTGTACCTATATCCGTACGAAGTTTATTAATTCTAGCTACTGCGGCTTTGATTGCGGGGGCTATTAATGCTATAGCTGGCGGAGGCTCTCTCATCACTTTCCCAGCCCTTCTTGCTGTGGGTCTACCTAGCGTGACGGCCAATGTGACGAATACGGTAGCATTATGGCCTGGGACTATAGGCGGGAGTGTAGCCTATCGAAGGGAACTTCGCTGTCAAAGCAAGAGGATATGGATCCTGGGGACTGTAGGTTTTGTAGGAGGACTGCTTGGATCTTTTATCTTGCTAATCAGTCCTCAGTCTGTATTCGACCTTATAGTACCTTTTCTTATACTCTTTGCTTGCGGCCTCCTGCTTGTACAGAAGAGAATAGCTAGGTGGATACTAACAAGTAGAGACGGCAAGGGAGAGAATTTGTTATCTCCTGGCATCCTGCTCGGACAGTTTCTTGCTGCTGTGTATGGAGGATATTTCGGGGCTGGATTAGGAATAATAACCCTAGCTATTCTGGGGCTTTTCCTAGATGATGATCTTCAAAGGATAAACGCTCTGAAGGGTGTTCTAACGCTAATTATTAATGGTATAGCAGCGTTATATTTTGCTGTGTTTGGTAATGTTGTGTGGCCTTTAGCATTACTTATGGCTATTTGTAGTTGGACGGGAGGATTCTTGGGCGTAAGGGTAGCGCGCAGACTCAATCCGGACGTGTTGCGGTTGCTAGTAGTAATATACGGTATAGTTGTGTCGATCAGGTTGATGTTTCCTTAGGTTACATAATATTTGTTGCCTCAGGCGTTTTGTTTACTGAGAGCTTAGCAACCACTATTCCATTATGTACGTCGTGTCTAATAGAAAAACCTAGTTTCCTACAGAGCTTTTGCATGCCGTAGTTTTCGGGTAGTATCTGAGCTTGAAGATTCGCTATACCTTCCCTTTTTGCTACTTCAATAAGTTTGCTCAATAAGAGGGTGCCTATTCCTCTGCGCTGAAACTTGTCGCTGATTATCATTGCAAATTCAGCATCTTGGCTCCATTCCACCCTGCTTAGTCTAGCCACCCCTATTATTTCGCTCCCCGCGCTTGGATCATATCTTTCCGCTACTAGTGCCATCTCCCGATCATAATCTATGAAGCATATTCTGGTTAGTCGCTCGTGTGCCGTCCTCTGAGTCAGACTCATCATCCTGAAATATCTAAAGTAGATACTTTCTTCTGATAATGTCTGGTGGAACCTCACGATTAAAGGCTCATCTTCTGCCCTGATAGGACGAATAGTTAGCTCTGTACCGTCTTCCAAGTTTACCCGCCATATGTACTCTGCCGGATAAGGTCTGATGGCGGGCCTAGGGAAAGAACTAACACCCTGATTGTGCAGTATAGCTCGAGCGTCTAGTGCCAGTATGTTGTTTGAAGATGCTAGTAAAGGATTAATCTCTATTTCTTTGATTTCTGGGTAATCAACTACCAGCTGACTGAACCTTACTATTATTTGCTCAAGAGCGTTAATGTCTATTCGCTTTCTTCCCCTTACTCCCAGTAGCGCTTGAAATATCTTAGTTCTCTCCATCATTCTACGAGCTAGGGTGGTGTTCAGAGGTGGCAGGCCTAGTTCCCTATCTCTATATACCTCTACTAGCTGTCCTCCTGATCCAAAAAGCAGGACTGGTCCAAACTGAGGGTCTACACTGCTACCAATTATAAGCTCGTAGCCTGATTCCTTTATCATTGGTTGGACGGTTACGCCATCAAAGTCCCCTCCCAAGGCCGACTTCATCGTATGCCAAGCATCTTTGACCCCTTCAGGGTTCGTTATATTTAGGTACACTCCTCCCACATCCGTTTTGTGTGTGATCTTGTTAGATAAGAGCTTGACAACTACTGGATAGCCAATCTCAATAGCAGCATCTAAGGCCTCTTCTAGTGTGTAAGCAGGTATAGTTCTAACGGTGGGTATCAAGTAATAGCTTAGGATTTGCTTCGTTTCCCATTCAGTTAGGACTGTTCTTCCAGCATTCCTACATTCTTGGATCTTATTAGCTATATCCTGACGATCCTCGTTAGATATGTTGATACTGGCTAGAGAAGGGGTTTCATACAGCAACCTCAGGTTTTCGTTGTACTGCCACATGTAATTAAACATTCTTACTGCTACATCTGGGTATCTGAATGTGGGGATGTTAGCGTTATTTAGCACTCTTTCTCCTTCAGCAATCATCTCTGCGCCCATCCAGCTTGCTAGTACAGGCTTTTTTGAATGCCTGGTGTTTGATACAAGTGCTTGTGCGGTGCGTGTTGGTTCAGTCATGGCTTGTGGGGTGAGAATTACTAGCAGTCCATCAGAGTTAGGATCTTCGACTACAGATTCTATGGCTTTGTTATATCGGTCGGCATCTGCATCTCCCAGAATATCTACGGGGTTGCCGTGGCTCCAGGTGGGTGGGAGAAAAGAATCTAAGATCCTGCTAGTATCTTCGGATAGGGTAGCCAATTCTCCTCCACCGCTGATCAGTGCATCTGTAGCTAGAACACCAGGTCCACCAGCATTAGTAACTATTAGCAACCTCTTCCCTTTGGGCCTCGGTTGCTTGCTAAGAACTTCGGATATGTAGAACAAATCAGATATGCTGTTGACCCTAAGGGCACCTACTCTTCTTATGGCTGCATCAAAAACCTCGTCACTTTCGGCAAGTGCGCCGGTGTGTGAGGCTGCGGCTCTAGCTGCAGCTTCGGTTCTACCAGCTTTTACTATGATGATAGGCTTTGTGAGCGCGATCTCTCTTACAGCAGAAAGGAAAGACCTTGTATCTCCTATGGATTCTATGTATAGCAGGATGCTGCTAGTGTGAGGATCATCTCCTAGATAGTAAATTAGATCGCTCCAGCTTATATCTAACATGGAGCCAATAGATATGAAGGCCGAAAATCCTACATTTTCCCTAAGGCTCCAATCCAAAATAGCGGTACAGAGTGCCCCACTCTGGCTTATAAAGCCCACGCTTCCTGGCTTCGCCATGGATGCAGCGAACGTGGCATTTAGACCTATAGGTGGCCTCATGATACCAAGGCAGTTAGGACCAATGATTCGCATCCCAGAGGTTCTAGCTATATCAAGGATTTCGCTCTCAAGCTTTTTGCCTTCTTCACCACGCTCTCGGAAACCTGCACTAAGTATTATCGCTCCCTTGATACCTACTTGAGAGCACTCCGATATTACTTGAGGTACAGTTTGTGGAGGAGTAGCGATAACAGCTATATCTGCTTGGTCAGGAATGTCCATTACAGACCGGTAAGCTTTTATGCCAAGGACACTGGACCTACGTATATTGACTGGGAATACCGTTCCTCCAAAGGGATTGCTAATAAGGTTCCATAAAACAGTTCTACCTACACTCCCCGGCTCTTCACTAGCGCCTATTACAGCTACGGCCTTGGGTGCAAATATCGCATCTAGTGCAGTCCTTCCATAGCCTAGTATATTGTGAGCGGGATCACCTGCCGTTACGGACCTATCGTGCACCTTTGTACTCCTAAGAAAGCATATTCTAGTGCCAAAACTAGGACATTGAATACCATGTTTACTTAGTATAATTGCTGCACTGTATATCCATCCTATTTTCAACCTTATTATCTCTGTCTATCTGGGGAGCATCAATGAAGATAAGCAATAAAATGGCAAGATATGCCTTATTACATGCTCAGGGACTTAGGAAGAGAGCTGAACCTGCAACTAAGTGGGATGTGCTTCAGGCTATCAGGCGGATGGGAGCACTCCAGATAGACACTATAAATGTAGTGGCTCGTAGCCCCTATCTAGTCCTTTGGAGTAGATTAGGTGATTACGATCCTAGATGGCTAGACGAACTACATGCTGAGGGTCATCTTTTTGAGTATTGGTCACATGCAGCATGCTTTCTCCCCATCGAGGATTATCCGATCTATCGTAGACGTATGATCGATAGATCTAGATCATTAGCCAAGTGGTATCAGGTAGACTCTGAGACTATCGATAGTGTCTTAGATCTTGTATATAACTATGGACCCGTACTATCATCTAGCTTCCCCAATCTTGACAAGCGTGCCGGAGGTTGGTGGAATCGCAAGCCTGAGAAAGAGGCCTTAGAGTACTTGTTCGATATAGGCGTGCTCATGGTAAAGGAGAGGAGAAATTTTCAAAGAGTTTATGACCTGCGGGAACGAGTTCTGCCAGATTGGGACGATTCCAATGTGCCCTCTACCGAAGAGATGAATAAGTCATTAGTACTTAAATCAGTAAAAGCTATAGGAGTAGCTAAGCTCGCATGGGTAAGTGATTACTTTCGCCTTGACAGAACTTCGACTGTAGCTGCTATCAAACAATTGCTGGACGAGGGAGAGTTAGTTCAAGTAGATGTAGATGGATGGGATGTTCCAGCTATAGCAAGCAGTAGTTTTATATCTGAGTTGAATGTAATTGATGAGGAGATTTCTAAGTCTCAGATTACTACCTTCCTATCTCCTTTTGATCCAGTGATTTGGGACCGTAAGAGGGCTTTAGAGCTGTTTGATTTCGACTACAAAATAGAAGTATATACGCCTGCTTCCAAAAGGATATACGGATACTTTACGTTGCCGATTCTTTACAAAGGAAGAATAATAGGACGCATCGATCCAAAGGCTCATCGTAAAGATGGAATCATGGAGATAAGGGCTTTGCACTTGGAATCTGGGGTTGAGATAGATGATGAGCTCATCTTCGAAGTCAGCGAAGCCTTAAGGAGTTTTGCTAATTGGCATGGTACTCCTGAACTTCTAGTAAGGCGAGCTCCCTTTCAAATATAGATTTAGATGCACTAATGACTATTGGTGACGTAACTCTCTACAGGTTGCATCTTGACGCCTGCGAAAATTATTTTCCCCCTTTATTCCAAAGCAGTGACAAAGTAGCTGACAAGAGCGCTCTCTATCATTTCTTTAGAATCAGAGATCAATTTTCAAGGGGGCAGATGTATGAAGTGGTTTACGTCTATATTATCTACTCTAGCTTTGGTAATGCTTGGCGTTAAGGGGATTGCTCTAGCAAAACAAATATATGGTAATAACGCTAACAATTACCTCGTAGGTACTAACTCCTGGGATACGATCTTTGGTAGGGGAGGCAGGGATACAATCTACGGCTTGGGTGAAGATGATGATTTGTACGGCGGCGACGGCGGAGACAGAATCTATGGCGGCTCAGGATGGGATACAATCCGTGGCGATGATGGTCCTGATTATGTCGAAGGTAATAGCGGTATTGATGATATAAAAGGTGGTTACGGAAATGACACACTCTCAGGGGGAGGCGGAGATGATGATATCGCAGGGGGCTATGGTGATGATGTGATCCACGGTGGCAGCTATGATGATTGGCTTGAAGGGCAGAATGGCAAGGATAAAATATACGGCGATGCGGGTGAAGATTATATCGATGCAGGGTCAGGGTCTGATTATGTGTACGGCGGTGATGATGATGATTCCATAGATACTTATGGAGACGGCTCCAAAGACTACGTGTACTGTGGGAAAGGAGTAGACGAAGTTTTTGCGGATAGCTGGGACTACGTCTCAAGGGATTGTGAGGAGGTTTACTAGCGCGTAGTCAACGCGCTAGTAAACCTAAACAGTATCGAATTTATGATATTTTTGCTTCAAGAATATTCTCTTTACGGTTTATTACTTTAAATTATGGCTATAAACCGTAAAGAAACTGGGGAAGAACGATGTGGACACTAACGGGACTGGGCGGCAACTTCACGACAAAAGACGAAATGATGCAATCTGTGGAGCTTATACTCCAGATAGCTGTACAAAGGCTGCAGGAAAGTAAGGACGAAGCTGAAGCTATGTCAATCGCGATGAAGGATCTGGCGAGGGATATACTTGCTGCATCTGATTCAAGCTCCCAAGTAAGGGATAGCCTGCTTCTATCTTCATTGCTAAGATTGTATGCGCTTTGTATAGCTGCAGGTATCTTTGACGAGAGAGGTAAGCTTATCCAGTTCAAGACTCACCCTTAATTTTTTATATAGTAGAGGGTAGAAGAGAGTAATCTCTTCTACCCTCGGATAGTATTTATGAGTGCGATATTTGCTATAGAACCGTGAGTATTGTCTGTTATATGGCAAGGACGTTTATCGACTGTGCTGAAAACTCGTAGCTACTATCTGGCAACTTGTAAGGTTCTACTATTTGATAGATAAGGTCTCTAAGTTCTAAGAGCGCGTCTTCACGCAGAGTGCTGATAAATCCCGAGTAGTCGCCACCAAGTCGGGTTATTACCTGCCAGTAGGTTTCCTTGTCAGGAAATCTCAATTTTGTTTCCATGCTGCTCATTTCAAGTGTCAAAAAACCGCTCTCTGTGAGTGCCTCTTTTAAACTGTCACGATTAGAGAGGTTGAAGATATCGGGAAAACTGGATTTGGGGATAAACCCCTTACCTATTAGCAGGTTATGTACTAGTGAGATCCAGGGATTTTTTATGGGATCACCCCATACTGCAAGAGCCAACCTACCCCCAGTTCTTAGCACACGTCTTGATTCTCGAAGCGTTTCCTTGTAATTAGTGGAGGTTATTCCCCATTTACAGATGGTTGCGTCTACACTATTATCAGGAAGTTCTATCTTTTCTGGGTTCAACACTTTGAACTCTACGTTATTTATCCCTAACTCCTTAGCTCTCATCCTAGCAATGTCAAGAGCTTCTGTGCTTCGGTCACTGCAGATCAATTTTCCATTGGGCCCCAAGAAGCTAGCAGCCACAAAGCCGGTGTCTCCTGTTCCCGCTAGCAGTTCCAGTATTACTTCTCCCGGCCCTGGGTTGATCTGTCTTACTAGCCAAGCTGTAACGGGTCTGGATATAGTCCATAATTCGTTTCTAAGCCTGTAAAGGCTCGTAGTCAATTGCCATCTGGCTTCCTTATTGTGGTCTTCTATTGGTTCCATAATCCCTCCAGTTAGTAAGCCATTATAGGGTTAGAAGGATTGTTATCTGTCATTGTGGGAGTGAATTTATAGTTGATCTTTTGTAGAGGGGCATCTTATGGACTAATTATTTTGCCGAATAGTTGGAAATTCTAAATTATGCACAAAAATTTGCGCGACAAGTCGCACTCTACTGTTGCCAAGTTTTCACTATAGTAGTAACCTTCTGATAAGTCACTTTCTATGCGGGGGTAACTATTATTGAAGCCAAAACTTGCAGTCTCTAGCTACTCCTTTCATCGCTTTGGATGGGGGCCCGAGGGTAATAATAAACCAAGCCTCGAGCAGATGATAGATAAGTGCTCTGAACTCGGTTTGGAAGGAATAGAACTTTTGGGGGTTCACTTTGAGAAGTCGGATCCTACCTATCTACATAGCCTCAAACAGTACGCTTTTATGAGAGGTATAGATATAGTAGCCGTATCGGCTCACCACAACTTCGTACATCCTGATTACTCGACCCGCATGGGAGAACTAGATAAGCTAGTTAGATGGATAGACGTGGCCTACGAATTAGGAGTCGCTACTGTACGGGCCTTCGGTGGAAGGTGGAATACCATTGGGAGTTTCGAGGATTTTATGGCTGCCGGTGGGGACGAACCTCCTCTCGATGGGTATACAGATGATGATGCTTTTGATTGGAGCATCGAGTGCTTCAAGATAGCTAGTTATTATGCAGGTAAGAAAGGCGTAACCATAGCACTTGAGAATCATTGGGGACTAACTGGAAAGGCTGAAGGCGTACTAAGGATAATAAACAGTGTCCGGTCTCCTTGGCTAAAGGTAGTGCTAGACACCGGGAATTTTAACTTCCGTCCCGATCAGTATGAGGAGATGCGAACTCTCCTACCTTACGTGGTCATGTTGCATGCCAAAACCTATTTTGGTGGAGGGATATTTTACGACGCCCACCTAGACTATCAAAAGATTGGTCAAATGCTTCGAGAAGCTAATTTTAGTGGTTACGTATCTATTGAGTTTGAAGGAAGGGATCACCCTAGTAAGGGTATCCCGTCGAGTATAAAGCTCCTTCGCTCTTGCCTGTAGCTGGGTATCAATTAGCAGTACGTTCATTTGCTACTAGTTGTTGACAGCATGTGACTATGGTTTTATACTTTGGCCGCATTACTGGATGAATGTTATAGAAAGGAGAGATAATGGCAGTCATTCAGGAAGGACGCGCTGTAGCTGAACCCAACGTTGGTATCGTGGTACTAGCGCGTCGGGTGGTGGGTAACTATCTGCTGCGGAGGATAATCAGAGCTATACTTACTATCTACCTGGTATCTACTATAACCTTCTTTCTTGTAAGGTTAGTTCCGGGTAGCCCCATCGAGGTCTATATTTACAACCTAGTCAACCAATACGGAATTCCCTATGAAGAGGCAAAGCAGCAAGCGGCTTCGCTGTTCTCTCTTGATCTGGATGCTCCAATATGGCGGCAATACTTTGACTATATGGGAGGACTTCTCCATGGGGATTTTGGTAAATCCCTTATAAATGTTGGTACGCCGGTAACTACTTATGTGCTCAAGTACCTCCCATGGACGCTGTTTAGTGTGGGTATTGGAGAGATACTAAGCTTCTTGCTAGGAATGTCCATAGGGATGTTTATGGCCTATCGTAGAGGGTCGAGACTAGACCACGTAATGACTGTAGTTGCCTCAGCACTTAGCTCCATACCTAATTATCTTGTAGGCATGATGCTAGTTGTGTTCTTAGGAGTGCAGCTGGAGCTCTTCTCGTTTACGGCTATGCGTGGGACGATTTCTCCTGGTATACAACCGGGATTTAGTCTGACTTTTATCAAAGATGCACTTTATCATGCATCTTTGCCTATAACCGTCTACCTACTCACCACTATTGGTGGATGGATACTCACCATGAGAAGTAGTACCGAGTCAACACTTGGAGAGGACTATGTCACGGTCGCTAAAGCCCGTGGATTGAAGGAAAGAAGGATAGTAACTTCCTATGTGGGTAGAAACGCCTCATTGCCCCTGTTCACGCAGTTCACCATATCGCTAGCCTTCGTAGTAGGCGGGTCCTTCTTTGTAGAGTGGTTGCTGAACTATCAAGGTATTGGATTAGTTCTTTTCAATGCTATACAACAGCGCGATTACCCAGTGCTCCAAGGTATATTCCTGCTAATCACTATATCTGTAATATTTGCAAACCTCCTGTCAGATCTAATCTACGCGCGACTTGATCCTAGGATAAGGCTTGTTGGAGGAAGATAGGCAATGACCACCACTACAGTAGAGGCTAGGTCTAATCCGCTCTCCTGGCTTGCTAGTGTGATCAGCTGGATTGGTACCACTCTCAAGCTAATATCCAATAATAAGGTTGGTTTTGTGGGATTTATAGGACTGGTAATTATTCTACTGATAACCTACATAGGACCTATATTTGTACCCATGGACATGTCGGCTAATGTGGGGCAAATATATCAACCCCCATCTCTCGAGCATCCCCTAGGAACAGATTCTGAAGGCAGGGATGTTCTTGTGCAGATCATCCACGGTGGTAGATCCATCATATCTGTCGGTTTCATGGCGGCTGTGATATCTACTTTTATAGCGTTAACCTTGGGTTCAATAAGCGCTTATTTTGGAGGGCTAGTAGATACCATCCTCACTTGGATAGCTGACGTCGTTTTGACAATACCCAGTGTTATCTTCCTTGCTGTGTTAGCCGGAATATTTCAATTCAAGACTCAGGCTAGTATCGCACTTATAATAGGTGCTATTAGCTGGCCCAGCTTGATGAGAGCAATTAGGTCACAGGTACTATCCTTAAAAGAAAGGGATTATGTAGAAGCTGCTAGATGTCTGGACCTAGGTACTACACACATCATATTTAGGGAAATAGCCCCCAACATGGCAGGTTATATAGCCATAAGCTTTACTCTCGCATTAACATCAGCAATGTATGCCTCAGTAGGATTGATATTCTTGGGGCTTGTGCCTCTGGCAGGAATAAACTGGGGGGTGATGTTGAACCTTGCCTGGGTACGAGGGGCGATATTCTTTAAGGATAGCCTTCTATACATACTCTCCCCTATTGTAGCCATATCCTTATTCCAGCTTAGCCTGGTGGCATTCTCCAGGTCTCTGGCTGAGATCTTTGATCCAAGACTGAGAGGAGGTTCCTAGGTGAAAGAGAAGACCTTATCCAGTGCGGAGATAAGGGGATTTGAAAGAACCGCACTGTCTGTCGAAAACCTGGAGATAGGCTACAGGGCTAGCAGAGGAATTGTTCACGCTGTAAGAGGGGTTAGTTTCGATCTACTAGAGGGCGAAAGCCTAGCTCTAATAGGTGAGAGCGGTTCTGGGAAGACTACCATGGGATTGGCTTTGGTTCGGCTACTTCCAACTTCTGCTAAGGTCTTTAGCGGTAGAATCATTTTCAAAGATGATACTGGTAGACAGCTAGATGTACTCAAGCTTGAAAAGGAAGGTCTGCGACGCTTTAGATGGGAACAATGTGCGATGGTCTTCCAGTCGGCATTGAATGCGCTCAATCCTGTTCTCAGGGTTAGAGATCATTTTCTGGATACGTATAAATCTCACAATTCTGGTGGCCAGGTAGATGAGAAAAAGGTCATCGAAAGGGCTAAAGAAGTTCTAAGATTTGTCCAACTCGATCCAGATCGAGTACTTAACTCGTTCCCGCATGAGCTCTCCGGTGGTATGCGTCAAAGAGTCATGATAGCTCTGGGTTTGTTGCTAAATCCTAAAATTATTATTCTAGATGAGCCTACAACTGCTTTGGATGTTATTACCCAGAGGGCTATCATTGATGTTATACGTCGCCTGAAGCAGGAACATGAATTTGCAATGATATTTATATCGCACGATCTATCGCTAGCTGCTGAGCTAGCTGATCGGGTAGCGACTATGTACGCTGGACGTGTGATCGAGATTGGCAGTGTGGAGGACATATTCTATAAGCCTTGTCATCCCTACACTGTAGGTCTACTCAAGGCAGTCCCGACACTCGAGGGCGGTAGGAAAGACCTCATATCCATTCCGGGTTCTCCCCCTGACCTTATAGATATGCCTAGTGGTTGTAAGTTTCATCCACGTTGTCCCTATGCCACTCAGCAATGTATGGAAGAGGAGCCCCCTCTAATAGACGTTGGTAATAATCACGGGACCGCTTGCTGGCATTGGCAGCGCGTCATGCAAGATTGGGAAGTAGGAAAGGATGCCTATGAGCGAGACAGCGATTGAGTTTGTACATGTGAGCAAAATTTTTGGCCATGGCAAGAACCAAGTAAGGGCCGTGGATGATGTCTCATTTAAGATCGAGAAGGGTAAAACCTTGTGCCTTGTTGGCGAGAGTGGATCGGGTAAGTCTACTACTGGCAAGATGGTAGCAGGTTTGCTCCCACCATCTGAGGGCAAGATACTCTACAGGGGCAAAGACGTCTCCACCTTAACTCATTCTGAGAGCAAGCAGTTTCGCCGAGCGGTCCAGATGATTCACCAAGATCCATATGCTTCTCTTAATCCTGTAAGGTCGATTGCACAAATTCTTGCTACTCCTCTTCAGCATCACCATATAGTTAGATCTAAGCCCGAATTATACAGAAAGATGGAAGAGTTGCTTGAGATCGTAGGGCTTACACCTCCACGTGATTTTCTGTTCAAGTATCCACATCAGCTCTCAGGAGGGCAGCGACAAAGAGTAGCGGTAGCACGAGCCCTGACTGTAAATCCAGAGCTTATAGTGGCGGATGAAGCCGTATCCATGGTGGACGTATCTCTGCGTGTCAGTCTCCTCAATATGATGCTCAGGCTTCAAAACGAGCTGGGTGTTACGTTTCTTTTCATAACCCACGACTTAGCGGTTGCCAAGCATTTTGCTTGGGAAGGTCAGCTCGCTGTGATGTATTTGGGTAGAATAGTCGAGTTGGGTGATACCCAAGACTTGATAGCCGACCCTATACATCCCTATACAAGAGCTCTTATAACCGCACTCCCCGAAGCTGATCCTGTGGTAACTCGGACCAAGAAGAGACTTATATTGCGTAGTCCAGACATACCTAGCCTCCTTAATCTACCATCTGGATGCACTTTTCATCCTAGGTGTCCGCTATATGAAGAAGGTTTCTGTGAGATAGAAAGGCCGGCATCTGACGTGGTCAACATTAATGGACATCTAGCTGCCTGTTTTGTCGAGGCTCGCAAGAGAGGGCAGGAGGACAGGATCCCGGAGTCCGTTCGCTCTGGGGGCGTGAAGGTGTAGCTATGAACCCGCAGACAGGACAAGCAGCTTTCAGAATAGGCTGCTTTATAGTTCTATTATCTGCAGCGCTGTTGATATGGCTAAGACCTGGTACTGCTGAGTTCACTATAACAGTATTCATGCTGTTCATAGGGATTATTTTCTTGTTCATTGTAGCTTTAGTAGTTCGAAGATCTATCTAGGCTATACCTTGGAAGGGGGTGATGAAAGGGAAAGGGGCACTGCGTAGGTTAGCCGGAAGGCAAGGTTGCTGGCTGGTCGTGTCATGCCAAATAGACTTTTTGGGAGGGAATACCTAATGTCAAAGGATAGCAAGATTAATAGAAGGAAGTTTTTGAAGTTTTCAGCAATGGCAGCAGGTAGTGCGATACTTGTTGCTTGTGGTGGGGGTACACCTGGATCTACACCTACTACAGGAGCTTCGCCAGCTCTAGGAGGATCTCCAACGCCAGCTGCTTCAGCTGGTGGGAGTCCTTCTCCAAGCCCGGCTGCCAGTCCAACTTCGGCTGCTAGCCCAGCTCCATCTCCAACTAGTGTGGCAGCTTCACCTACTCCAGCTATGCAGGAAACACCTGCTGCGTCACCCACTTCAGCTGGACAGGCTGGAGGTAATATAACCGCTCAAATAGCTCCTATGGCACCTGAGATCAAGCCCTCTGGTCAACCGACTGGAGGTGAATTCCATGGTGCTTGGCCTTACCAGATGCCTCCTACGGGACACTGGAATACCTTTGCCACGAATAACAATAGCTTTGGCATATATTGGGACATGCTTGAGATGCCATTAGGCTTTTATCTCTGGGACAAGAATCAATATGTACCTCTGTTGGCAGTCAGCTGGGAGATAATACCACCTGATACCTTCCAGGTGAAGCTCCGCCAAGGTGTTAAGTGGAGTGATGGCTCACAATTTACATCTAAGGATGTAGTAACTACCTTCACTTTGCTGCGCTTGCAGGATGCTGTGGTTTGGAACTACCTAGGGTCCATAGACGCACCTGACGATTACACTGTGGTGTTTAAGATGAAGGACCCATCGACCGTAGTACCTAGGTACATTTTGCGGGAACATATAAGGGCGAACTCCGTATATGGCGAATTTGCCCAGAAGGCTAAGGCCATGTTCGACAAGGGTGCAACTACAAGCTCAGCAGATATGAAGAAGCTACGCACTCAATTCGAGGGCTTCCGCCCCAAGGAGCTTGTGGTAACCGGCCCGTACAAGGTCCAGCCTGGAAGCATGACGGAATCTCAAGTTACGTTGGTCAAAGTGCCAGACGCATGGAATGCCAACATGGTTAACTTTGACAAGATAGTTCTCTATAACGGTGAGACGCCCACGGTCACCCCGATCCTGCTTTCCAAGCAGATAGACTATGCTACCCACGGCTTCCCGCCAGCTACTGAGAAGGCTCTACAGCAGGCTGGCTTTCGTATCATAAGACCACCAGTGTACTCTGGCCCGGCATTGTTCTTCAACTACAAGAGGCTAAATGAGTTCTCTGACCCTAGGGTCCGCCAGGCCATAGCTATGGCTGTCAATATGGATCAGAACGCCACCGTGTCCCTAGGGGAGTCAGCAAAGCGTTGCAAGTACATGGCTGGTGTATCCGATGCGATACTTGAGAAGTGGGTACCGCAGAGTGAGTTATCCAAGTTGAACTCTTATGCATATGATCCAGATAAGGCGGCTCAAGTACTCCAAAGTGCTGGATTCAAGAAACAAGGAGACACATGGGTCACCCCTAATGGTAAACGTATGGAGTACGAGCTTGGTGTACCTGCAGAATACGCCGACTGGTCAGCAGCTGCTCAAAACCTAGCTGATCAGCTGACTAAGTTTGGGATTAAGACTACCGTAAGGCCTGTCACGTTTACTCAGTGGAGTACGCAGATGGATGCCGGTAGGTTCCAACTGGGCATTAATGCGTGGGGAGCTGGTAATCCTCATCCTCACTTCTCTTATGTTGCGGATCTTCTTACTCATAATGCTCCTCTCGCTTCTGGTGGAGGTATGAACTATCCTCTCAAGCAGAAGACACAGTCTGTAGGTGAGGTGGATCTGCAAAAGTTAACCATTCAAGCTGCTTCTGGGCTCAATATTGACAAACAGAAAGAGGTGATTACTACTCTAGCTAAGGCCTTCAACGAGCTCCTGCCGATAATCCCTCTATGGGAACGTTATGGTAATAACCCGGCTCTCGAAAACGTGAGAGTTGCGGGCTGGTTACCTGAGAACGATCCTATCTATGCTAACAGCCCATATAGTGATAACTTTGTGACTTACATGATCCTAAATGGCACGCTAAAGGGCGTTAGTAGATAGGAAATACTTGAGCATGGGTAACATAGTACAGCTATGTTACCCATGCCTACTTCGCCGTAACGACAGTAAGTAGCTGTTGTGCCAAGTAAATGGCGCTACCCCACATAACTATGGCTGACGCCTTGTTCAAGACACCCTACATTGCTGTGCTTTTCTTCATAATTCTGCCGGTTAATGCTAACAGAGCAAACCAGATCCAAGATACTGCTATAGTTGCAAGGGTAAAAGATAGCTTTTCTTTCCCAGAGTAAGTTAGCGAGCTTGTACCTATCACACCTACGGTGTCCATTATTGCTCCGGGATTCAGGAGAGAAAAAGATAGTGCAAATACAACTTGCCTACGAACTGGCCAATTCGTCGATTCACCAGTATGTATAACGTGGTTGTGTGCCTGAGAGCTTTTCCAGTTAACCCATCCTGTGTAGATTAGGAATACTGTACCTATAGTAGTCACCGTTACCATTATCCAAAGCTTGTTCAATACCAACAAAGACACGCCTAACACTGCGATAAGGATCAGAATTGTGTCGGATACCGAGGACGTAATAATAGCTGGGATAGCCTTAGCGAACCTTGGATGTGTAGCTCCCTGTGTGAGAACGAACATATTTTGTGGGCCGATGGCGATTATCAACCCAACGGCCAACAAAAAGCCGTGTAGGAAAGCTTTTAGCATAACTCCCTCAACTTTTTGATTTGTTTTGTCCTTCTTTGAGGCTTGTAATTGCTATATAATTCGCTCTGATTCTGTATATGAGTCTGCAATAATTATTACGAGTTTTCACGCTGGAGGTCACGATCGTAAACATGAAGAAGAGCAAACAGGCCATAAAAAAGTCTCTAATGTTTCCAATATTGATCTTAGGATTAACCTTTTTGATCGCCTGTGGAGGGCAGCAGGGAGGGGCTACCCCCACCTCTGGTAGCACCGGCACATCGTCTCCTTCTCCCTCTACTCAATCTCCATCGCCATCTCCTACTACAGCTGCATCTTCACCTGCACCTCAGCTAAAGCTGATAAATGATGGGTATCTAACTGTAGGAACGGATGCTAGCTATCCACCTATGGAGTCCGTTGATCCAAAGACAGGACAAATAGTAGGCGCTGATGTGGATTTGGCCAATGCCCTTGCTAAGGCGATGGGGCTAAAGGGCGCCAAGATGGTAAACAATTCCTTTGATACGATAATCGCGGCACTGCAGAGAGGAAAATTCGACATAATAATGTCCAGTATGAACGACACTCCAGAAAGGAGGCAACAGGTCGATTTTGTAGATTATATGACAGCCAGCATAGGAATCGTTGCCCCCAGCGACAGCAATATTAAAGCTGATAGCTATAAGGATCTCTGCGGCTATACTGTGTCTGTTCAAAGGGGGACTGTGGAGCTAGATGAGCTCCAAAAGGTCAATGAGCAATGTACCAAGAAGATGACCCTGAAGACCTTTACGCAGGATACCGATGCCTGGCAGGCACTTGTATCTGGACACGTAGATGTATATACTTCGGATCTCCCCGTGACTGCCTTTCACATAAAAGAAAACCCATCTAAGTTCAAGCTGGCTGGTAAACCTTTCTCCGCTGGTCAGAATTATGGTATAGCGATTCCCAAAAATAGGCAGGATCTCAAGAATGCGCTGACTGAGGCGCTGCAACAAATAAGGGCAAGCGGGGAATATGACAGAATCCTCAAGAAGTGGGGCGTAGAGGGAGCAGCTCTCAAAGAGTAAATTTATGGATCGGGATTTTGAGAGATGAACTTTGATCCGGCAATATTTTGGGAGTACTTATTTCACCCTTCTATAGTTAGAGGGGCCGAGTTAACTATATTTCTCTCTGTAATATCACAGCTTCTTGGCATATTGCTGGGATTGGTAGCGGCTTTGGGGAGAATATCTCATAGTCGTATACCTGTATTCAGGTGGATAAGCGGTTTCTACATATGGCTTTTCAGAGGTACACCTCTGCTTGTACAGATAATATTCGTCTATTTTGCCATTCCGCAACTTACTAATCAGAAAGTAGTGATACCAGAGGTGCCATCAGCAATAATAGCTCTCAGCCTGAACGAGGGCGCGTACATGGCTGAGATTATACGTGCAGGCATTCTTTCTGTTGAGGGCGGCCAAATGGAGGCCGCCCTCTCCTTAGGTATGACTAGGTGGCTAGCAATGAGAAGGATAATTCTTCCTCAGGCTATAAGGATAATTATTCCTCCCACAGGTAATGAGTTTATCTCAATGCTCAAAAATACCTCCCTTGTGGCCGTTATAAGCGCTCATGAGCTGCTCTTCGCTACCCAGGAGATATATAGTGCTACATTCAGATACTTCGAGCTGCTCACTATAGCTTCTCTGTGGTATCTTGCTATGACTACCGTAGCCTCTTACTTGCA
The DNA here is from genome assembly GCF_059335935.1 of Thermobaculum sp. T2p. Lineage (NCBI taxonomy): Bacteria > Bacillati > Chloroflexota > Chloroflexia > Thermobaculales (SeqCode) > Thermobaculaceae (SeqCode) > Thermobaculum (SeqCode) > Thermobaculum sp. T2p. The sequence goes on along the minus strand of NZ_JANZYQ010000020.1, from coordinate 80,575 downwards.
AGGCAAACTAGAGAGAAGGTTTGAAAGAGGATTTGTGCGTGAGCCTCAAGCAGCAGGTCTCTTTGGAAGGATGATGACAGGAGCTCTGAGAAGAGGATGAATGCTCAGAATGCTATGGTCTATGTAGAAGATGTTCATAAGAAGTTTGGGCACATAGAGGTGCTTCGAGGAATAACCCTGGAGGTCCAAAAAGGTCAGACTATAGTTATAATTGGTCCTAGCGGATCTGGGAAGAGCACACTCCTGAGATGTATAAACCATCTTGAAAAAGTAGAATCAGGGCGCATATATCTAGAAGGTCACCTTGTAGGGTATAAAGAGGTTAACGGCAGACTTATAGAGTTGTCCCCCAAAGCTGTAGCTCGGCAGCGTGCCGAAATAGGCATGGTGTTCCAACGTTTCAACCTTTTCTCACATATGACGGCTTTGGAGAATATCATAGAGGCTCCTATTCACGTCCGCGGTATTCCCAGGAAACAGGCTATAGAAGAGGGCTTGAGCCTACTATCTAAGGTGGGGCTTGCTGATAAGGCTAATAGTTATCCTAGCCAGCTTTCTGGAGGACAGCAACAGAGGGTAGCTATAGCTAGGGCCCTAGCTATGCATCCTAAGGTTATGCTGTTTGATGAGCCCACTTCAGCTCTTGATCCTGAATTGGTGGGAGAGGTTCTTATGGTTATGGAAAACCTTGCTTATGAAGGTATGACCATGATTGTTGTGACTCACGAGATGGGATTTGCCCGTAAGGTTGCTGATGAAGTCGTATTTATGGATCACGGTGTTATTTTGGAACAAGGCAAGCCCGAGGACATATTCAGCAATCCTCAACATGACCGCACGCGCACTTTTCTACGTGCTATACTCTAAGCCTTCTGGACTGGTTCTAACTAAACAAATGTTAGTTTATCTCTCTGCGCCTGTATTGTATAGCCTCCGCTACATGTGATGTTTGTATCTGATCGTAACCCTCTAGATCTGCTATTGTTCGGGCTAACTTGAGTATTCTATGGTAGGCCCTTGCTGATAGGCCAAGTTGTTGCACGGCCATTTTCAGAATTGCTTGACCCTTTTCGTTTAGCTGGCAGTAACGTCGTATGTCAGCAGGATTCATGTTTGAGTTTTGCTTGTGAGGATTATTATCAAACCTCTTTTTCTGTATCTCTCTTGCCTTTTCCACTCGCTCCCTTATATTCTTTGAGCTTTCTCCTGTTCCTCGAGAAGCTAATTTCTCAAATTCCACTCTGGGAACCTCAATGTGGATGTCTATCCGGTCCATCAATGGCCCAGACAGCTTCTTTTGGTAGCGAGTGATGGCAGCTGGAGAACACTGACACTCTCTTACCGGATCCCCAGCGTATCCACATGGGCATGGGTTCATGGCTCCAACCAACAGAAAGTCAGCCGGTAGTGTAATGGTGCCAGAAACTCGGCTAATGGTAACTACTCTATCTTCCAGTGGTTGCCTCAATAACTCGAGGATGTTCTGCGCAAATTCCGGCATCTCATCAAGGAATAAAACTCCTCGGTGTGCAAGACTAACTTCGCCAGGTTTGGGTTGTCTTCCGCCTCCAATCAATCCCGCGTAAGATATAGTGTGATGAGGTGCTCGAAAAGGTCTCTCTGTTATCAAAGGTCTATTCTTAGGGAGTAGCCCTGCTACGCTATAGATCTTGGTAACTTCCAGCGCTTCTTCTGTATACATTCTGGGTAGTATGGTTGGTAACGATCTAGCTAGCAACGTCTTCCCAGATCCAGGAGGCCCTGACATAAGGATGTTATGATGACCCGCTGCTGCTATCTCTAGGGCTCTCTTTGCATGGTCTTGCCCTTTTATTTCTGACATGTCTGTCAGACCTTCTATAGCAGCCTCGTCTTGCCATCCTGCACTATTAGTAAAAGGTACTATGGGGGCTTCACCTCTTAGGTGTGCTGCCAACTCTCCAAGTGTGTGTACTGGGTAAATAGTTACATTTGGTATAAGGCTTGCCTCCGGTGCATCCTCCTTGGGAACGAATACCTGAGAGAAGCCTTCTTCCATGGCAGTGCTTACCATAGAGATTATGCCGTTTACATGTCGTACTGTCCCATCTAATCCAAGCTCTCCTATGAACACTGATTTCGGCGTTGAGGTGTTGGCCTGGCCTGAAGCTATTAATATGCCCACCGCAATTGGAAGATCATATGCTGGTCCTGCTTTTCGAAGGTCTGCTGGTGCCATATTTACTGTGATCTTTCTGTTAGGGAAAGCGCATCCCGAGTTCTTGATGGCTGTTCTAACTCTCTCCTTAGCTTCTTGAACTGCGGTATCTGGAAGACCTACTATGGTAAAGGTGGGTAAGCCTGGCCCTATGTCTACTTCGATGTCTACTAGTGCACCATTTAGCCCTATAACTGCACAACTAGCAACGCTTGCGAGCATAGAAACCCCTTCTGTATAGATATAGAACTTTACTTATGGTCCCCTTTGCGCCACACTGCTACCTGATTTATAGGAGCTTATCTATTCTGCTGGACCTGATTCCTCAGCCTTGATGAGGCTAGAGACCTAATGTTGGCAACATCTCGATCCATTTGATCTATGAGATCTTCTACAGACGCGAACTTGAGCTCGTCTCTAATTCTGTGAATGAATTCAAGTTTGAGTGTCCTGTCGTAAAGGTCACCATACCAGTCCAGTAAGTAGGCTTCTATTGTTCTTTCTCCACCTCCAAAAGTGGGCCTAGTGCCTATGCTTACTGCAGCTACTTTTGGTTGTGTTGATGGTTCATCTAGATAGGCATCGCAGTAGTAGATGCCATTGTATGGCACGACTATATCGCTGCTTATACTGAGGTTTGCTGTGGGATAACCTAGCTGCCTGCCCCTCCCCTCACCATGTACCACTGTTCCTTTGATGTAATAGTTACGGCCAAGGAGAGAGGCTGCTGATTCTACATCTCCCTCTTGGGTCAATAGATGCCTTATTCGAGTACTCGAGACAGGCTGCCCATGAATATATAGTGTTGGCACTGATATAAGCTCCCATCCAAGTTCCTGTCCAAGAACATCTAGTTCTTTGACTCCGGCTTCTCGGTTACGACCTGTGCGGAAGTTTTCACCCACTACTAGTGCTGCTGGCACTATCCATTTTGAAAGGAGTTCGAAAAACTCCTTTGCCGTTAGCTTGGCTAGCTCTAGATCGAAATTAATGCACCATACATGGTTGATGCCCATATCGGCAAGAAGGTCTAGTCTGTCTTCTAAGGGCAGTAGTTGAGGAACTTTACTCCCGCTAAGTACATATCTAGGATGCGGGTGAAATGTGATGGCAGTACTTTCTAAGCCATGTTCTTCAGCTATTGCTAGTGTCTTTTTGATTATTGCCTGGTGCCCAAGATGTAAACCATCGAAGGTCCCCATAGTTATTACTTGAGGCCCTGGGGATTCTCGGTATGGCCTTTCGTGGATAAGCGAAGAGATGTATTTATGCATACGATTACTTTAGCATTATACGAGGGAATAGTGTATTATCTCTATACTCAGCAAGACCAACTATTTCTCCGTTGGCACTATATATTCTTACTAGAGGAACAGTTTCTTCCGATATATCTGCCATTTTTACCGTCGCTCCATTACTTATCCTATGGACCTCTAGCTCGTCCAGCACGACTGCTGGTAAGTGGGTAAGTGCGTCATCTGGAGGATGTACCAAAGCAGCCTGTAGATCGTTGTCTGTCGATTCCAATTCCTCTATAGTTATGGAACTCTCGATGCTAAATGCCCCTACACTTGTTCTTACGAGCTTGCTGAGGTACCCGTATGCTCCTAGACGCTCAGCTATATCCTCGGCAAGCGAGCGTATGTATGTACCCGATGAGCAAGATATAGCTAGTTTTAGGGTACAATCTCGAAATTCCAACACCTCTAGCGAGTAAATTTCTACCTTGCGAGTAGGCAAGGTCAATTCTTTCCCTTGTCTAGCTAATTCGTAAGCTCTCCTACCTTCGATCCTAATTGCAGAATATTTGGGAGGATTTTGCTCTATTTGACCTATAAACTCTGGTAATATCTCCGCTATATCTTTTGGCCTAGGGATAATGTCCGATTGGGCAATGATATCTCCCTCTAAATCGCCAGTAGAGGTCTTGAACCCAAAGGACAAGTCGGCTACATAAGACTTGGGACGTGAATGGATAATATCGGCTAGCCGATTTGCTTTGCCCATAGCAATGGGCAGCACGCCTGTTGCGAATGGATCTAGTGTCCCTACGTGCCCTACACGTCTGGTACCAAACAGTCTTTTTATCCTATTGACTACCCACTGAGAAGTAACGCCGAGAGGTTTATTGATTACAACGAAGCCATTGAGAGATTCTTTACTCTGATTCTTTCTGTCTGTCATCTGGGGGTAGGACTTGGTTTAACAGTTGGCTTATACGTATAGCCTCTGCGGCACTTCTGTCTGGCTCAAACCTTAGTTCGGCCATTTTCCTGAGCCTTATGCGTTTGGCAAGCTCGGATCTGAGGAATCCGGAAGCTCTTCTAAGTGCTTTCATGGTTTCCTTCTCATCTTCCTCAGATCCGAGCACGCTTACGTGTATAGTTGCATGCTCCAAGTCGGGAGATACCTCTACAGCGGTAACAGTTACGAACCCAATCCTAGGATCCCTTACTTCCTGTACAAGAAGCTCACTTATATGTCTTTTGATTTCCTGAGCTACTTGCTCAGTCCTTCTACTCATGCTATTGCCTACTAACCTGCTCTGTATGATAGAACTCTACGTGGTCGCCCTCTTGGAAATCGTTGAAGTTGGCTACAGTGAGTCCGCATTCGTATCCTGCTGCCACTTCTCGGACATCATCTTTGAAGCGTTTGAGAGAGGATACTGTTCCGTCGTATATGACCGCTCCGTTTCTAATCACCCTGACTCTGCTATTTCTAAGCGCTTTACCATCTAGAACATAGAGACCAGCAGCTTGTTCCTTATTAGGAAGTCTGAATACAGCTCTCACTTCTGCGTAGCCGTCTATAACCTCCTTGGATTCTGGCTCTAGTAGACCTGCTAGAGCGGCCTTTACATCGTCGAGCAAGTTGTATATGACGTTATAGTAACGGATATCGATCTTCTCAGCTTCAGCAGTCTTGCGCGCGGCAGGGTCAGGTCTGACATTAAACCCGATAATGATCGCGTTGGAAGCCGCAGCCAGTTTCACGTCTGACTCTGAAATGGTTCCAGTACCTGAATAGATGATAGATATCTTGGCACCTTCTTCTTGAACCTGCGAGAGCGCATGTTGTATGGCTCCAATGGAACCTTGCACGTCTGCTTTCAAGATGATGTTAAGCTCTTTCTCTTTGCTATCTGAGGCGTTCTTGAATAGCTCCTCAAGCGTTGCTGGGCGGTTACTAGCCAATGCAGCTGCTTGAGCGGCCTTGGCCCTTTGGAGAGCAACCTGCTTGGCAAGTTTTTCATCGGTGACGACGAGCAATTTATCTCCAGCCTCAGGTACCCCCTCTAGCCCTATGATCCTTGCTGGAGTAGAAGGCTCGGCCTTCCTCAGCTTCTGTCCCTTGTCATCGAACATTACCCTGATTCTGCCAGTTACAGATCCGACAAGCACAAAATCTCTGGGCTTGAGTGTACCATTCTGAACTAGTACTGTGGCTGTTGGCCCCTGATTGGGGTCTAGGTGAGCCTCGATTATTGTGCCTTCAGCCAACCGTGTAGGATCTGCCTTGAGTTCGCGCATGTCTGCCACTAGGAGCAATATAGATAGTAGATCTTGGATGCCCTCACCAGTTAGAGCAGATACAGGTATGAATGGGGTATCTCCACCCCAGTCATCGGGAACGAGGCCCTGCTCTGAAAGTTGTTGCTTGACTCTGTCTGGATTTGCTCCCTCTCGGTCTATCTTGTTGATAGCTACGACTATGGGCACGTTGGCAGCTCTGGCATGTGCTAGAGCCTCAAGTGTCTGGGGTCTAACACCATCATCTGCAGCTACCACTAGCACTACTATATCTGTTACCTGGGCACCACGTGCCCTCATGGCTGTAAATGCCTCATGCCCGGGTGTGTCCAGGAAGGTTATCTTTCTGCCTTGGTACTCTACTTGGTAAGCACCTATGTGTTGCGTGATACCTCCAGCTTCACCCGCTACTACATTCGTCTTTCTGATGGTATCAAGCAGCTTGGTCTTACCATGATCAACATGACCCATTACGGTAATAACAGGAGGCCTGGGTTGGAGAACGCCCTTAGATACTCTTTTTTGCTCTTCCTCCAATTCGGCCAGCAGTTTTTCCTCATCTGTTTGAGGAACAACGAGTCGTGTCTCGTAGCCTAGCTCGGAAGCTATAATCTCCGCTGTGTCATAATCTATCTGTTGGTTGATAGTTACCATGATGCCGTTTTGCATCAAAGTCCTTATGACATCAGCAGAACTGACTCCCAGAGAATCAGCTAATTCCTTGACAGTCATAGTAGGAGGAAGTTCGATGATTCTTCTGACCCTTACGGCAGTAGCAGCTCTCCCCGCCTGTGGACCTCCCCTTACAGGTCTTTCTCTACTCCTGACAGCGGCTCGAGTAGTAGGTTGTTTGGTAGCTCCTGCCTTTCTGCTCTTAGGACGTTTAGCTACAGGAACCTCGTCTTCCTCAAGTATTTCTTCCAGATCTTCAATTGTCTCCAAATCCAAATCTCTATCTGCCATCACTAAAAACCTTCAAACCCTTTTCCATACTAATTATCAAACACTGCTCTTATTAAGTTTCTTCCGAATCATCAGAAGAGGCAAGGTTCCTCAACTCAGATATTACCTCTTCTCCTATATTTGCTTTCAAGCTTCTTGAAAGTGCATTACTTGCGATAGCCTGTTCTATACAATCAAGGCTCTGATGTACGTATGCACCTCTACCTGCTTTCCTGCCAGTAGGATCTACCTCTACTATACCATCAGGACGACGCACTACCCTGATGAGTGTGCGCTTACCTTCTACTTGTTTGCACCCCACGCAAGTTCTCTGAGGTTGTCTTCTTACTCTGATTATCTGTCCCTTTTTTGGCATATCTAAACGCAATACGTCTTACTCGGATATAGTTTCTGCTGAAACGTCTTGTTCTAGTCTGTCTGTTTGCTCTTCTGATACTGCTGTGGAGGAACTAGAGAAATGCTCTACATTTTCTGGGCTTCTAATGTCAATCCTCCATCCTGTGAGGTTTGCAGCCAGTCGAGCGTTTTGGCCATCTTTTCCTATTGCAAGGGATAGCTGCTTTTCTGGCACTATAACAGTAGCGGTTTTGGTTTCTTTGTCCAATATTACTTCGTTGACTTGTGCAGGGCTCAGTGCCCTAGCTATAAAAGTAGCTGGGTCATCGCTCCATTGTATAATGTCGATCTTCTCCCCTTGCAACTCGTCTACTACATTCTGGACACGGGTACCTCTGACACCTACACAGCTACCCACAGGGTCAATCCCAGGTTGCCTTGCCGACACCGCTATCTTCGATCTTACTCCGGGTATTCTTGCTATGGCCTTGATCTCTACAGACCCGTTATATATCTCAGGAACTTCTATCTCAAATAGCCTCTTTAGAAGATTTTTATCCCTGCGGGAGACAATGAGCTGAGGTCCCCTGGGTGTTTTAACAACCTTTAGCAGTAGTACCTTCAGTCTCTGACCAGGTTTGTAGTTTTCGCTTTCTACTTGCTCGGCTTTGGGCATAATAGCTTCTGCTTTGCCTAGCTGGACTATAACCAAGCCGTTCTCTACTCTCTGGACTACTCCTGTTACCAGTTCTCCTTCTCTGTCTCCGAATTCTTTGTATATTGTTTCGTGCTCAGCCTCTCGAATCTTCTGCAGCATCACCTGCTTAGTCATCTGAGCGGCGATTCGGCCGAAGGTATCGGGGGTAACATCCTGATAGATGGTGCTACCTATCCTGGCATCTTTATTGATCTTCTTTGCATCCGCTAGGCTTATCTGGGTCTTGGGATCTTTGACATTTTCCACTACTTGCAGGACACGATAGACAGTCGCCTGTCCGGTGTTGGGATCTATCTTGACCTCTATGTCACCGGAGGCATCGTAGTTTTTACGGTATACAGCTTTAACTGCCTCTTCTACTGATTTAATAAGCACATCTCTAGGGATGCCTCTTTCAAGACTTAACTGGGAGATGGCTGCATAGAATTCGCCTCTCATATGCCCTCCGACCAAATCACCTTGTATAACTTTTTATATAAATAAAAAAGTGGGTTGCCCCACTTCCCTTCTTACTTCTTACTCCGTTTGACGTATTATAACAGTTAGTGACGATTCTCTTCAAGAAATTATTATTTACCCTCCCTTTCTTCTTTTGCTGATTGCTATAATGACCGCAATCTAAGTGTTTTTTCTATAAACCGATTGATCAAAAATTATCTATATAAAAACTAGGGAGGGAAACTGGTGGCTCGAGTTGCTATTAACGGTTTTGGGAGAATTGGTCGACAGGTTTTTAAAGCTATACGTACTTATTATCCCGATGACATAGAAATTGTAGCCATAAACGATCTCACCAGTAGCGATGTCTTAGCTCATCTTCTAAAGTACGATACTAATTATGGTAGATACGAAGCTGAGATATGGGCATCGGATGGTCAGCTTAGAGTTGATGACCTCGAGATATCTGTTTTCGCTGAGAGAGACTGGACTAAGCTGCCTTGGGGAGATTTGGATATAGACTTCGTCATAGAGTCTTCTGGAGTAGGGACCGATGGAGCTCGTGCGAAAGCTCATATTGATGCAGGTGCCAAGAAGGTCTTGATAACTGCTCCAGCCAAGAATGAGGATATAACCGTTGTTCTCGGGGTAAATGATGATAAGTATGACCCTAACAAACACAATATAATTTCGAACGCCTCATGTACTACCAATGCTCTAGCTCCAATCGCGAAGGTTATGCTAGAACATTTCGGTATCGTACGTGGCCTTCTTACCACCATCCACTCATATACTAATGACCAGGTGATACTTGATGCTCCTCATAAAGATCTTCGTAGAGCCAGAGCTGCAGGAGCTAACATTATACCTACAACCACCGGTGCTGCTAGGGCAGTGGGGTTGGTTCTGCCAGAGCTTAAGGGTAAGTTCGATGGTTTCTCACTACGTGTACCTACCCCGACGGTTAGCATAATAGACTTCGTAGTGGAGGTCGAGAAGGATGTGACTGTCGAAGAGGTAAACTGTAGCTTTAAAGAGGCAGCGAATGGCAGGTTGAGTAGGATTCTAGGTTATACCGAGGAACCTCTGGTATCATCAGACTTCAAAGAGGACACTCACTCCACGATAGTCGATGGTCTGTCTACGATGGTGATAGGCGGAAAGATGGTCAAGGTAATTTCCTGGTACGATAATGAGTGGGGCTATTCCGTCAGGGTGGCTGATCTTGCTGCTATGATAGCTGCGAGCATGGCTTAGCATGCGCACACTCGAATCTCTAGATGTAAAAGGGCGGACAGTCTTAGTCCGCGTGGATTTCAATGTCCCATTATCTGATACGGGTGTTATTCTGGATGACACCCGTATCAGGGCAGCTATACCCACCCTGACAAGATTATTTGAGCTAGGGGCATCCAAGCTGGTTCTAGCTTCCCACCTTGGTAGGCCCAAGGGGCAGTTCAATCCGAAGTACAGCATGGCTCTTGTTGTAGACCGTGTTTCCGATCTATTAGGCAGGCCTGTTCAGTTGCTTCCTCTTGATCTTGAACAAGCAAGGCAAGTTATACAAAACTCCGGAGAAGGCTCAGTATTTCTACTAGAAAACACTAGGTTCTATCCTGGTGAGGAAAAGAACGATATACAATTTGCACATCAACTCGCGAGCTTAGCAGACGTATATGTGAACGATGCATTTGGCTCCGCCCACAGGGCACATGCGAGTACCGAGGCCGTAGCAAAACTGTTACCCTCAGCCGCCGGACTGCTTATGGAGAAGGAAGTCGAGGTCCTTACCAGTATTCTAAAATCTCCGAATAGGCCTTTTGTGGCTATTTTGGGGGGGGCCAAGGTATCGGATAAATTAGGAGTCATCTCGAATCTGTTACCACGCGTTGATAAGGTGCTTATAGGTGGAGCAATGGCCAATACTTTCCTCCTAGCCCAAGGGTTGAAGGTAGGTAAGAGCCTAGTGGAAGCGGACATGATAGATACTGCACAACGACTGCTAAGCGAGCAAAAAATAGAGTTGCCTATTGATGTAGTAGTTGCTACTAGTTTGCAAGATACTAATAGTAAGGAAATAGTTGGGGTTAACTCAGTGCCGGAAGATAAGTCCATATATGACATAGGGCCGAGGACGATCGAAAACTACTCTAGTGTTATAGCGACTGCTTCTACCGTTTTTTGGAATGGTCCTATGGGAGTATTTGAGACCGAGAGTTTTGCTGACGGAACCTACGCAATAGCAAGGGCTGTCGCGAATTGTAGTGGATTTACTGTTGTTGGGGGCGGAGACTCGGTATCTGCTTTGGAGAACTCAGGCATGTCTTCTTTGGTTGATCATGTGTCTACTGGGGGAGGTGCATCGCTCGAATTCCTGGAGGGCAAAAAGTTACCTGGTATAGCAGTTCTGGAGGATAACAATGCGTAAACCTCTAGTTGCAGGTAATTGGAAAATGCACACCAATTCCTCTCAGGCTCAGGCTTTAGCATCCTCTGTCGTATCAAGAGTTTCATCCGTGACGGATGTTGAGGTTGTTCTTTGCCCCCCGTTTGTTTGGCTTGAAAGAGTGGCAAGTTTAGTTAGGGAAACCGGGATACTTGTCGGAGCTCAAGATACATTTTGGGAGGATTGGGGTGCGTACACAGGAGAGATATCTCCACTGCAGCTCAGTGAGATGTGCAGCTACGTCATAGTTGGTCATTCTGAAAGGCGACATATTATCGGAGAAACTGATGAAATAGTAGCTAGGAAAGCTAGAGCTGTGTCCAGAGCAGGAATGGTCCCTATACTAGCTGTTGGGGAGCTGGAGCAGGAGTACAAAGAAGGAATCTCCAAGGAGATCGTTAGTAATCAGCTCTCTGCTGTCCTTTCTGATGGTTGGGACCATGAAATCGTAATCGCATATGAGCCTGTTTGGGCCATAGGAACGGGTCTGGCTGCTTCAGCTCTGTATGCTCAGGATATGGCAGCGTTTATAAGAGAGCAACTTGGTTCATATGGGCTCAATCAAGAGAATGTTAGAATACTCTACGGTGGTAGTGTCAATAGAGGTAATTTCAGAGAATTCATTGGTCAGAAAGATATTGATGGGGCTCTGGTAGGAGGAGCTAGTCTCAAGGCGGAAGAATTTGCCGAGCTAGTGATGATGGCTTCTCCTGCTATGGTTGATTAGAAATTATTACCCTGTTATAATGCCGAGCAGAGGATATAGAGTTGGAAACATCTATAAAGATAGCTGAGATTATAGTCTCTATACTTTTGATAGTTGTTATTCTAATGCAAAGTAAGAGTAGCAGCTTCAGTGGTGCTTTCGGTGGAGATCCGGGTTCAATTTATCACACTAGGCGAGGGCTAGAGAAGACTCTCTTCCAACTCACAATAGTCCTAGCTGTGGTGTTTGTAGCTGTATCTCTGCTGAGCGTGGCGCTCTCGTAGTAAAATTAGTCTAGGAAGTCAGGAGGAAAAACAGATGCCATTCGGTTTAGGCGCTCCAGAGCTTATAATCATCTTAGTAATAGTGATGCTTGTGTTTGGTGTCGGGAAGTTGCCAGAGGTAGGTGGGGCTCTTGGTAGAGGTATAAGGGAGTTTAAGGACAATCTTACAGGTAAAGAGCTGGAGGAAGATAAGACTGCGGAGCGCCAAGAACTCAAAGGCTAGTCCCGGTAACTAAATTTTGTTTTGAATTGTCTGGGCAGGAGTAATAAACTCCTGCTTTTGTTTTAGATGTTCCTTGTACTTAGATCCGATAAGATTTAGAATCCCATACAGAGATTGCAATTTCAGTGTTTGTGGGGTGATCGTGCAAAGAGATGTTGATAGTGCTACTTCGACAGAAGTAAGCCAAAGCGAAGTTGGATCTGTTAAAAAACGTAGCTTTGCTAGGGAATTATTAGAGACTCTGATACTGACCATAGTTATATTCGTGGGTGTCAGAGCCGTTGTGCAGTCCTTTAGAGTTGAAGGAGAGAGTATGTACCCTACCCTCCTGAACAACGAACTCGTTTTAGTAAACAAAGCTCTGTACTGGCATGTAGATAAGGATTCCCTTCTAGCTCGTATAGCTCTTGGTCCAGAAACAGGTACAGGCGATGTATATCTATTTCGAGCTCCACAGAGAGGTGACGTTATAGTATTTCATGCTACTAACGCTCAACCTGGCACGGATTATATAAAGAGGATAATAGGCGTCCCGGGTGATACGGTAACTATAGTCGATGGTTCTGTTTGGGTCAATGGCAGAAAGCTTACAGAACCTTATGTCCATGGTGTTACAACCGAAGCAATGCCTTTCTCTCAGAACACCTGGAAGGTGCCGGCCGGGAAGTTTTTTGTACTAGGTGATAATAGATATCATAGTAGTGATTCTAGAAGTTGGGGTTATGTCTCACTAAATGACATAATAGGTAAGGCGTTTTTCTCGTACTGGCCAGTTAGCAGGATAGGGCCTATCCCTGGAGGATTGAAGATAAGCAGTGTACACTTAGCTATTAGAGGGTTTGTATCATTACCAGTTTTGTCGTAGCTTTACGTCAGGTATTCGGGCTAGTCGGAGGAGAGGCGGCTATGATCGAGACAGTTATTCAAGCAGTCCGCATTAACGTAGTGAATGAACAACATGTAGTCCTCCTTAAAGAGGTGGGAGGCTCCAGGGTCATACCTATATGGATAGATCCATATCAAGCCCACCAAATAGCTCTTCACCTTGGTGGCAGGGAAATAGCAAGGCCTATGACCCACGATCTTATGACCTCTATAATTACGGAGATGGGAGGTGTGGTAGAGAGGGTAATCGTTAATGATCTTAGGGATCAGACCTTCTTTGCGCTCGTCGAGATAGATCAGGGCGGTAAGAAGTTGCTTATTGATTCGCGACCCAGCGATGCTATTAACTTGGCTATCCGGTCTAATGCATCTATTTACGTTGAAGATCACGTCATGGATCAAGCTGGTTTCGTGTTGCCTGTAGAACAAGAAGAGACTCAGTCTCCGGAACCTGAGAAAGAGTCTTCTGAGATCTCGGATGTAGACAATGAGCGCCTAGCAGTATTCAGAGAGTTTATAAATAGCCTTGACCTAGATGAGCCTAATCAGGAAAAGAAAGAATAAGAACTGGTAAGTATGAGCTCAAGCGATTCTTTCCTTACTCTTCAGGAGAGGTTGGGTTATAGTTTTAGGAACATAGAGCTGCTCAAGACAGCTCTTACCCACAGATCCTTTGCTAATGAGTCCTTGGAAAGGGCAGAGACTAATGAGAGGTTTGAGTTTCTTGGTGATTCTATCCTCTCATTCGTAGTGGGGGAGGCTTTGTTTAGGCTGTTCCCAAGGGCTAGTGAGGGTATTCTAACTAGAGCTAGAGCTCATCTTGTTGGTAGAAAGAACCTTGCAGATATATCTCGTACTTTAGGTATAGGAGATTTTATTTTACTGGGCAAAGGCGCAAGACTTTCTGGTAGTAACCAATCTGAAAGCGTGCTGGCTGATGCTCTGGAAGCGCTAATTGCAGCGGTGTATCTGGATTCAGATCTAGAAACATGTAGGTCTGTTGTATTTCGTTTACTACGTCTTAGCAAAGAAGAGCTAGAGCATTGGCTTGATGTGAAGGATAACAAGACACGCCTTCAAGAACTGTCTCACAGACTATATAGAACAAATCCCATTTACACAGTTATTGCTGCACCTCCAGTTCAAGATAATTTCATAGTCCAAGTAAAAGTAAACGATGTTTCTGCTCAGGGCGAGGGGAGAAGCAAATCTGAGGCTGAGCAAGAAGCTGCTAGAAAGGCTTTGGACGTCTTTGACTTCAAGACTTCCTCTTCAATATAGAGATACGAGGTGCAGTAACTTTGGATTTCTATCCTCCTGAACCTCAAAAGTTAGACCTAGCATGTATTTGTGACTCTTTCCAATCACGCTTAGGCTCAGGCTTCTTCAACGACGTGTGGGAACTTACGAATAACAAGGATTATGTTGTTAAGGTAGCTAAGCCTTATTTTGGATACAATCAGCCTCTGAGCTGGTTAATTCGACAAGCTAACGAACATTCAATAGCTGCCAAGTATTTTAGAGTGCCTCAGAGCTTTTTTGTAAGGTCTAGAACTTCTAGTGGCAAACCTGTAAACCTAGTTATCCAGAAGAAAGTCAATGGTACACCTTTGTCTAGGCTGGGAGATAGAGAATTGACGATTATTAGAGATGAATTGCTGGGCTTGGTTGAGGCTATAAAGATGTGCCTAGCGGAGACTAATTCGTTACCAGATGTCATAGGTGGACCACCTAGATGGTGTATGCATGATATAAGATGCTCAAACAACCTTGTGGTAGATGAACAGCGCAAGATATGGCTGATTGATCCAGCAGCTATGTTTCTATGGTTTTCGCGTAGTAATATATTCGGCAGGTATTATACTAACCTTCTTGTTAGAAGTGCGGAGAGGTTAGCAAGGAGAGCAGGTATACCAAAACTATAGCAGTTCTATATGCTTGAAAGCTTCGGCGTACTTCACGCCTATACGCTCTCCGGTAACTTCTGCCCACTGTATTACTCTGGATTGCCAATTGGGGAGGTGTCCCAGCTGGCTATGGTGGCAAGCTAGAGCTTCTATCTTCTTATCCATGAAGTCGCTGATATCTTCCAGATGGTCAGGGCTATCAGTGCTAAACAGAAACACATGGGAAGTGTGGTGTGGCTCTAAACCAGCCACTAGTTGTTCGGGGACGTATAAATGATCTCTCGCGGCTACTATTGCATCAATGCTCACCATGCCGACTGCCCTGTGGTCAGGATGTATTTGGTAAGCTCTCCATGGATCGTGAGTGATGAGGGCATTAGGCTCAAATTTCCTGATGATAGTGCTGATTTGTCTTCGAAAGTCCATAGTAACTTCGAGTTCGCCATCTAGATGACGAAGAAAAATGACCTCTGATATACCTAATACTTCTGCAGCTTTCTTCTGCTCTTGCTCTCTGATTTCGGCAATGTGAAAAGGAGACTTACTCCTATCTTTTGTACCTTTGTCGCCACTCGTGGCAAGTACCAAGCATATCTTTGAACCTGCTTCAGCCCACTTAGCTACGGTACCTCCACAGGTAAACTCCATATCATCCGGATGAGCCACTATAACGAGGACGCGTTCAGGAATGAGAGAGTTGTTCTGCATGGATCTCCTCAGGAAGGATTTGGCGGCCCCGGAGGGACTCGAACCCCCGACACGCGGTTTAGGAAACCGCTGCTCTATCCTCTGAGCTACGAGGCCGCGTCTGCATTGATAAGTATATCAAAGGCTCCAAAACCTGTACAAGACCAGTGGGATCCCGTGACTGGAAGCAGGACTACAATTTTGCTATTATTAGCCTTGCCGGGGCGTGGCGCAGCCCGGATAGCGCGCACGGTTCGGGACCGTGAGGTCGGAGGTTCAAATCCTCTCGCCCCGACCAAGGAACCCCCAAGTGCTACCTGGAGTTCAAACATAGCCCCTTCGACCGGTGAGGTTCGAAGGGGCCTCTTGGCTTGGGCTAGCCTAGAGTGCTTCCATGCATCTAGTAGCCTCCACGTCCATATCTACCATCCGGTGAGAGTATATGCCCAGAGTGATGCTGATGTGCAATGCCCTAGATGCTGCTGGATCAGTGATGGTTGACTTCCTGTCGCAGCAGAAGGCCTGCGGATGTGGGGCGCAGACAGTGGAAGGGCATCTTGGATGGCTCACTCTAGAATCCTATTTATTTGTTGTCTAAGGATAACTCTTTTGCTACAATCCCTGCGATGTCGATGACTACCCGCTTCATCAAACTGCAGGAAACCTTCGGTGATTATCTCTAGTTTTAAGCTGCGAATTATATTCATCGGTTTTTGCGTAATTTGTCTTCTGGGTATTTCCCCTTACGATCGTAATCCCAATAATGTCGACTTCAGTAGTTCGCGTTGGACCATTCAAGATATCTCGAATGAGCAAATCCTTAAATTCTCCGTTCCCCCTGCGAGGAAGCTAGATCTGTTGAGGTCTCGCCTAGGGTTAGTTCAGGAGGTGAATAACACTAGCAACAGTACTAAGGGTTGGCGTGTAGGTATAAGGAAAAGCTTTTGGGTGCTAAATCAAGAGAGTAACTCCTACTTACGGAAGCAGGCGGTACTTCAACTCGTAACTCCTAATGCATATTGGTTTGTTGAGGAAGGGGTAGGGTTTTCTGAGTTTGATCTTCGGCAAGCTGCGGATCAATTTGAATCTCTTATACCAACCCTAAGGTCGGTCTTTGGAACCGAGTGGAGGCCTGGTATAGATGGTGATTCTAGGATTGTTATATTCATAGGGAATATTCCAGGTGTTGGTGGCTATTACTCCAGCAATGACGAATACCTCAGTAGTGTCAGTCCATATAGCAATGGACATGAGATAATTTATATTAATTCTAACCCGGGTAGCCCTTCCTTCATCTCTACACTTGCACATGAGTTTCAGCATATGATCCATTGGTATCAACATGCCAACCAAGATGTATGGATAAATGAAGGCATGTCTGAGTACGCCTCGGAGCTTTCAGGACATATTCCTTCAGAAACTAGCAAGTCTTTCGCTAATAACCCTGATATACAGCTAAGTAGTTGGAGCAGCAATCCAGATGAGTCCTTATCTCATTATGGGCAATCATATAGACTTATGTCTTACTTGGCGTATAGATTTGGCCCCGATATTCTCAGGCATATAATAAGGTCTAAGTATCCAGGCTTGTTAGCTTTATCTGAAACCTTATCTGCTTATGGATACGATTGGTCTAAGGTCTACCCTCAATGGCTCATAGCCAATTTAGTGGATATCAAGGGCAATAAGATATTTGGGTATAGATTTGATCAACCCAATGTAAGATATGCTTCTTTGAGCATTGGTTCTGATCTAATAACCAATATCAACCAGTGGGGTGCTGACTACTACAAGTTACCCCAAAATACATCGGACTACTATGTGTTTTTTGATGCGGATCCTCGGGTACCTTTGTTGCCTGTGCTTCCCAAGAACGGCCAGAAATTCTGGTACAGTAATCGAGGTGACTTGTTAGATAGTACTCTAACGCGTCAGGTAGACCTTACAAGGGTGAAAAGAGCCACTCTGCAAGTGGATCTCTGGTATGACATAGAGAAAGGATACGACTATGGCTACATAATGGTATCTAGTGATGGCGGCAGAACCTGGACTACACTTCGTGGAAAGCACTCTACTACCAGTAATCCAAGTGGAAACAACCTGGGAAGTGGTTACACAGGCAAGAGTGGTGGATGGATTACTGATACTTTTGATCTTACTCCATATGCAGGTAGAAAGATCCTGTTAAGATTTGAGTATGTTACAGACGATGGGTACAACTCGGCAGGTATGGCTGTGGATGGAGTGCGTGTACCTGAGATAGGTTTCTACGATAATATGGAAAGTCCTAACGATTGGCAGGCTAAAGGGTGGGTTCTAAGCGGACCCTATGTTCCAGGTAGATATAGTCTGATTATCCTAGATGCTAACAATCCCAAAGGGTATGTATTGGTAGATGCTGGCGCGGATGGCAAGGCTATCTATGAGCTTTCAGCACAAGAGCTCAAGGGCGAACCATTCTTAATAGTTGCCGCTAAATCTAATTACACCCTTCAAAAATCCACGTATAGAATTCAGATCTTGCCAAAAGAACCTGGCTACCTTACCTTGTTAGCAGGTAGAGCCTCCAGATAGTTTTATAACCGTCTGGTAAAGTTGAAGCTTGTAGGTTGATATAATTTGTCTAGTAACACTGGAGACTAAATCATGCTGCAACGTGCTATCGATCCTACAAAATATCCAGAAGACGACATACAGGAAGCCACGGTCAGGCCCAAGCGACTAGATGAATATATCGGGCAAGATCAAATAAAGGACCGGGTCAAGGTTATCATCGAGGCGGCTAAGGCAAGGGGAGAGGCCATAGACCATATATTGCTCTACGGTCCACCAGGTTTAGGCAAGACTACGCTTGCTACGATTATTGCCAACGAAATGGGTGTAAAGATACATTCTACATCCGGACCTGCTATAGAAAGACCCGGTGATGTAGCATCTATATTATCTAAGTTACAGCCTTTTGAAGTCCTATTTATTGATGAAATCCACAGACTACCTCGACCTGTTGAGGAGATGCTCTACTCCGCTATGGAAGACTTTAAGGTAGATTTCGTCTATGGTAAGGGCCCTAATGCTGGTACAGTCACCTTGCCTTTACCTCCTTTTACACTCATTGGTGCTACCACCAGGCTGGCTTTGCTCAGCTCTCCACTACGAGGTAGGTTCGGGGATATCTTTAGGCTTGAATATCAGGATATCGACTCGATGGCGGCCATAGTGAAGAGGGCTGCTAATATACTCAAGGTAGGCGTCACAGATGAGGGAGCATTAGAAATAGCCCGCCGTAGCAGAGGCACTCCTAGGGTAGCTATTAGACTCTTGAGAAGGGTAAGAGATTACGCTCAGGTAAGGGCTGATCACTTAATTGACCATAAGACTGCATGCAAGGCGCTTGATATACAGGGAGTGGATGAGCTTGGTCTTGATGAAGTCGATAGGCGTATACTTCTTGCCATAATAGAGAAATTTGATGGTGGTCCTGTAGGGCTCGAGACTCTGGCAGCGTCCATCTCAGAGGAACCAGATACTATAATGGACGTTTATGAACCCTATCTGCTGATACTCGGGTTCATACAACGCACACCTAGAGGTAGAGTTGCTACCAGAAGGGCATATGACCACTTGTCCATACCATATCCAGAAAGTAAGTCCAAGACAGAAAATAACATAGAACAACCTACTCTTTGGGAGAACGACGAAGACCGATGAGTGAGCTGGCCAAGATATTTATTTTTGTTGGCTTATTCTTGCTAGTAGTAGGGATTATCATAGCTGTGTTTGGCTCATTTTTGCCGTTTGGTAGACTTCCTGGGGATATTAGATTTAGCAGGGATGGATTTAGTCTCTACGTACCTATAGTCTCGTGCATAGTGATTAGCATTGTACTTACAGTAATAATCAATATAATTTTGCGTATTTTGGGACGTTAGCTTATGAGGTTGCAGGATTTTGATTACTATCTACCGCCTGAGCTTATAGCTCAAACACCAGTTGAGCCGAGGGATTCATCACGACTGCTTGTGCTTAGTAAACGTACTGGTGAGATCGAACATGCTATATTCAGGGACCTGCCCAAATACTTATTGCCTGGAGATGTATTAGTATTCAATGATACGCGTGTTATCCCGGCTAGATTGCATGGGCGTAGAAAGCAGACAGGTGGCAACGTTGAGTTCTTGCTGGTTAGGCATGTTAAAGATACCGACTGGGAGGCCATGGGGAGACCTGCCAGAAGGTTGAAGATTGGAGAGAGGGTTACTGTTGCCGAAGATCTCGACGTTCAGGTACTAGAAAAGCTGCCAGAGGGATTATTGCTTATTAGGTTACCACAAGAAGTACACGAGAACCTCGACAAATATGGTGAGATACCATTGCCCCCATACATACATGATTTTCATGGCGATGCTTCGAGATATCAGACTGTCTATGCTCGTGACCCTGGTGCTGTGGCTGCGCCGACAGCAGGATTGCATTTCACTGAGGAGTTGATATCCCGCTTAAGGGACTATGGAGTAGAACTAAGATTTATAACTCTCCATGTTGGTCCTGGGACATTTCAGCCTGTAAAGACGGAGCGTATCGAAGAACATAAGATGCACTCTGAAAGATATTACATCCCGGAGGGTTTGCTTGAATACCTTGAAGAGAAGCGTAGTGCTGGCAATAGAGTAGTAGCAGTAGGTACTACCTCTGTCAGAGCATTGGAAGATGCTGCTGTAAGACGCCAGACAGGTGCTTGGGTGGAGACGGATCTGTTTATAAAGCCAGGCTATCAGTTCAAGGTAGTGGATGCTTTGATAACCAATTTCCATCTTCCTAAGTCTACTCTTATGATGCTGGTAGCTGCGATAGGCGGCTATGAACACATTATGAATGCCTATAGGATAGCTGTAGAGAATAGATATAGATTCTACTCCTTTGGGGACGCAATGCTCATTATCTAGGGAGGATTATGGATATCGATCATACCCAGTTCTCTTTTGAGGTTCATGCTATAGATGGGCTTGCAAGAGCTGGAAGATTGACTACTCCTCATGGGGACATAAAAACTCCAGTATTCATGCCCGTAGGTACCCAGGCAACTGTCAAGGCTATGAAGCCTGAAGATGTAGACGCACTTGGGGCTCAAATAGTGCTCTCCAATACCTATCATCTCTACCTTCGCCCTGGTGTAGAGATAGTAGCAAAAGCGGGTGGACTACATAACTTCATGCGTTGGCCCAAGCCTATACTTACAGACAGTGGAGGCTTTCAGGTATTTAGCCTAGCTTCTCGAAGAGAGATACTAGATAATGGGGTGCGATTTCGTAGCCATATTGATGGGAGCGAGCATCTATTTACGCCCGAAAACGTGATTAAATACCAAGAGTTTTTGGGTGCAGATATAATCATGGCCTTCGATGAGTGTGCTCCCTATCCTGCGGATAAGAGCTATGTCAAAGAGGCCATGGAAAGAACTCACAGGTGGCTCGAAAGGTGCGTAGCTTCTAAAACACGCCCTGATCAGGCTTTGTTTGGAATAGTCCAGGGAGGAATATGGCCTGATCTACGGGAAGAAAGTGCTCTCTTTGTCTCCTCCATGGATCTTCCAGGTTATGGAATAGGTGGCCTTAGCGTTGGTGAAGACAAGGAGCAAATGCTTGAAGCTCTTTCGATCGTGACCGCTATACTTCCGATGGACAAGCCTCGTTACCTCATGGGGGTAGGGTCTCCAGAGGATCTGCTGAACGGCATTGCTCTGGGTGTAGATATGTTTGACTGCGTTTTGCCTACACGTAATGCGCGTAATGGAGCCCTTCTCGTGCCAACTGGCAGGTTGAATATCAGGAATGCGCAATTTAAAGAGGATTTCAATCCTATACAGGAGGATTGTGATTGCTATACCTGCAGTAACTTTACGCGTGCGTATCTTCATCACCTCTTTAGAGCCGAAGAGCTGCTAGCTTATACCCTGGCTACTACCCATAACCTTAGATTCCTTGTCAGGTTGATGGATGGCGCCAGAGAGGCCATCCTAAAAGGGGAGTTTGAGAATTATAGACAGCAGTTCCTAGCTAAATTTCAACCACCAGATCCCGAGGCAAGAAAGCTCAATCGTGAGAGGCGCTTAGTCGGATTGTTTGAGGAAACTAAGTAGAATTTAAACTTGGAGTGCTTGTGAAAGATATTGAGAGTTACTGTATTCCATATTGTGGCATTGATATAGTAGAGGTCCCTCGTATAGCAGCAGCGTTGGAGCGTTGGGGAGAAAGGTTTTTGAATAGAGTATATACTGCTAGAGAAAGGGATCTGTACTCGCGCAAGTTGTTGTCACTTGCTGCTAGGTTTGCTGCTAAGGAGGCGGTTATGAAGGCTTTGGGGACCGGGATGCGTGGAGTGGGTTGGAAGGAGATAGAAGTTGTACCAGATCATAGAGGTAAACCTGTGCTGCATCTTTACGGTAGAGCTTTGAATAGAGCCAAGGAGCTTGGAATACAAAGCTGGGATATAAGTCTCACTCACTCTCGCGATACAGCAATAGCAAGCGTTGTGGCTATAGCTCTAAAAACAGTTGAGGAGTAGGGAAGTGATACCCGTTGTAACCGCAGATCAGATGAGATCTATAGAGCAACTGGCTTTCACGTCTGGAGAAACCGTAGAGTCCCTCAGCCAAAGAGCTGCGGAGTCCATAGCTGATGAGATTCTCAGGCTTATAAGGGAAGAGTTATTACACCCTCCTGTGGCTGTTATCGCGGGGCCAGGGAATAATGGATTGGACGCTATCAAGACCGCAAATATACTTGCTAATTCTGGAATTAGTGTCAAAGTCTTTTCTTGGAAGAGGCAGGAAAGTAATTCCCAGCAAGCAGAACTTGAAGATGTGCTCGATGAATCAAGGACCATACTAGATGGTATTTTTGGTATTGGCCTTTCCAGAAATGTAGAAGGTGAGGCTGCACAGATCATTGAAAGATTGAACTCATTTAGATCTGAAAAAGATGCTAGGACCGTCTCCGTTGACATTCCCAGCGGCTTACATTCAGATAATGGTCGGGTCATGGGAGTATCCATTGTTGCAGACTATACAGTTACTCTTGGCTATCCCAAGAGCGGACTCTATACAGGAAAGGGCCCAGAGTCCTCAGGAGTGATCATCCATAAGCCTTTGGGATTTACTATTCCCGAAGACTTTAGACCATTGGCTTGGGGATTTACTCAGAATAATTACAAAGTTAAGTTTCCAGAAAGAAAGATAGGGTCACACAAGAACGATAATGGGCGCCTAATAGTTCTGGGCGGTAGCCTGAAGTACCCTGGGGCCCCAGTTCTTGCAGCGAGAGCAGCGGCGAGAGCAGGGGCTGGCTACGTTACGGTAGCTTTCCCGAGATCGCTTTACTACACGATAACCTCCCATCTCAATCAAGAGACCGTTTGGCCTCTACCTGAAGCTGAACCCTTTACCTTAGGTCCAGCATCTGTGGAGGAAGCGCGTGAGGCGGTTTCTACCTACAAGGCGTTAGTGGTTGGTAATGGCGTCGGTAGAGAGGAAGCAACGGTAGACTTTGTCTTGGAACTTCTGGGATTACCTGGGCCTGAGCAACGCCGCGCCATAGGTTTTAGGCCTTCTCCTAACCTCCCAAAGAAGAACGATAAGCATCAGATTCCTCCTACAGTAGTTGATGGCGATGGTCTATTTGCCTTAGCTTCTCAGGATAGCTGGTGGGTATCCACTCCTCAGGTCCAAATCCTTACACCTCATCCTGGGGAGATGGCGCGACTTGTAAATAAGCCTGTTTCTGAGGTCGAGTCTGATAGGTTTGGGCTGTCTGTATCTTCTTCTAAAGAGTGGGATAAGGTGGTGCTTTTGAAGGGTGCTTATCCATTGATTGCAAAACCTGATGGTGAAGTATACCTGCTAATCGAATCTCATCCAGAAGTCTCAAGCGCAGGTACAGGAGATGTGTTAGCAGGACTATGTGGATTCTTTCTTTCTCTAGGCTATCCTGCTGCTGATGCGGCTCAAGCCGCACTGGTGTTAGGATCTAGGGCAGCTAGTATAGCGAGCGAAACAGTTTCTAAAAATTGTGTTGGTGCTACGGACTTGATAGATGCTCTTCCCGCTGCAAGAATGTCTTTGTAATTGATTAGGAGAGCTTAGGCGCTATGCTAGCCGAGAGAGTTAAGGTAGCAAAAGGGCCCACATGGGTAGAGGTGGATTTGAATGCTGTAAGGCATAATCTTAGACTCTACTTAGATAAATGCCCAGGGTCGAGAATAATCGCCGTGGTTAAGGGCGATGCCTATGGGCATGGGATTGTAGAAATCTCAAAGGTCGTACTAGATGCTGGTGCGTGGGGGCTAGGAGTTGCACGAGTAAGCGAGGGCCTGTTGCTAAGATCTAGTGGCATAGATGCTCCCATAATAGTTTTGGGCTATTCTAGTGAGCAGGAGATACACCAGGCTGTGGCTTCAGATCTTGCTCTCAGCGTCTCCAACGAAAAAATGCTCGATTGGATTCTAGCAACTGTTAGAGAGATTGGTAGGACCCCACGCATTCATCTTGAAGTAGATACTGGTATGCGTCGGTTGGGGGTCAAGTTTGAAGATGCTGCCCAAATAGTCCACTATATTCACAACACGAATAGTGTCTACCTAGAAGGTATCTTCACTCATTTCGCTAGCGCCGATGACCCTGAGGGGTTTTTGTTTAGGCGCCAACTTAGTATGTTTCAAGACCTTATACACCTTATCAGGGAGAGAGGCGAGCTTCCTCCCATAGTGCATGCTGCCAATAGTGCGGCTGCTCTCTACGCTCCAGAGAGCCACTTTGATGCCGTCAGAATTGGTATTGGGCTGTACGGTGTTCAACCTCTACAATTCAAGACTTATCCTCTTAGACCTGCTATGGCTCTTCGCTCAATAGTTGCCAGGGTGCTTGACGTACATGCAGGTGAAGGGGTAAGCTACGGACATACGTATATTGCCAAGGAAAGCCATAAGGCAGCAGTCATACCTTGCGGTTATGCTGATGGCTATCCGAGGATTCTAAGCAACAGGGGAGAAGTCATCGTAAGCGGTGTGAGGTGTCCGGTTATAGGTAGAGTCTGTATGGATAACCTTATAGTGAGACTACCTGAGGGGGTTGATACTAGAGTTGGTGACGCAGTAACGCTCATCGGGAGTCAAGGGGACGAGACGGTTGACGCAGGCTACTTGGCAAGACTTGCAGGAACTATACCTTATGAGATCCTTTGTGGGATAGGGCGAAGGCCAGAGAAGATATATATAAATTGAACAGGAGGTAGTATTTCATGCTTCGACGTAGAGATCTAAAAGGTACTGAGGAAGGTAACCAACAGCAAACTTCACAGACCGAAGCTCAGAACCAAGAAACCACTCAGCAGCCTCAGGCTCAGTCAGCATCTTCGAATATTAGTCCCAGTGGGCTCTCTTGGCGGCCGATGAGACAGACCAATGAGGATTGGCGTCCTCAACGTGCAGGTACACCTACAGGTGATGAGAGCGTCATCGGCCCTGATGACTTCTTCAGCGGCAACTACAAGTCTGAGAGGGGAGTAAGAGTCCAGGGTAGAGTAGAGGGTTCTATTGAATCCAAAGGGCATATATTCATAGAAGAGCAAGCTCAGGTCAATGCCGATCTAGTTGCAGAAGATATAACAGTTGCCGGAAGATACAATGGTAAGGTTGAATGCAGGCGCCGTTTCGAGATCACTCCAACAGGTATAGTAACGGGCGAGATAAATACTGACCTTCTAGTAGTACAAGAGGGTGGTTACTTTGATGGTAAGCTGAAGATGAAGGATAGATCAGGTCGTGTGGCTCAGGCTCAGAAGCAACAAGCTCAGGGTGCTGTTCAGAGACAGGCGCAGAAAACAGATGACCAATCTCCGGCACAAGTTTAGGTATTGCAAGATTGGATTGCAATAGACTGGATGTATAATCTCTTATGAAGAGCAGTAGAGATCTATTATTACCTTTCGTTGTCTTCACAGCAGGCGCGACTGTCATGGCAACTGAGATGGGAGCATCGCGCCTGCTTGCCCCGTATTTCGGCGACTCCCTGATAATCTGGGCTAATCTTATAGGCATGATCCTTATATATTTGACCCTGGGTTATGCTCTGGGTGGAAGGTTCGCCGATAGGTATCCTTACAAGTCAGGTCTTTACAAACTTACAGCTTGGTCTGGTTTTCTAATCATACTTATACCTATACTATCTCGTCCCTTGCTAAGGTGGTCCACTGAGGGATTTGCTGAGCTATCGGCAGGTATATTCTTTGGATCTTTATTTTCCATACTTTTATTGTTTGCACTGCCGATTACCATGCTGGGAGCAGTGTCTCCTTATGCAATGAGGGTTAAGATAGAGTCGGTATCAGAAGCCGGACACACTGCTGGCTACCTATATGCAATCAGCACCTTGGGATCTATCTTTGGCACATTTGTACCTGTACTTCTCTTGCAGCCTTGGATTGGCACAACAAGGTCCATCTGGATATTTGGGTTCGTTCTACTAGCAGTTTCCTTACTAGGTTTGGCTAAGGAGCTAGGGAGGAGGTCTATCCCATATGCAGTCATGCTTGCTCTTTCTATTTTTTTGATGGTTCTCTTCGACACTAGCAGGATAAAGGCTGCAGAGATGGGCCAGCTCCTCTACGAAGGGGAGTCAATGTACAACTACATACAAGTTGTAAGAGATGATAATGGTTGGGTCGATTTAATCCTCAACGAAGGTCATGCTACTCACTCTAGATATAATCCTAACCAGATACTGACTGGTGGGCCTTGGGATTACTTCATGCTTGCTCCTCTCTTCAGGCCTGAAGGGTTGGATACGCCCGTGCGCGATGCCTTAATGATAGGTCTTGCTGCTGGGACCATGCCTAGACAATATTCAATTGTCTATCCTGATACACACATAGATGGCGTGGAAATAGACGGTCGTATTGTGGAAGTTGGGCGCAAGTATTTTGATATGAACGAACCTCAACTCAATGTAATAGTTGATGACGGTAGATATTTCCTTAGGCGTACAGATAAGAAATACGACATAATTGCAATTGACGCATATAGGCAGCCTTATATACCCTTCCATCTTACTACCCACGAATTTTTCGAGGAAGTTAGGCAGCATCTCAAGCCCAACGGTATAGTGGTTATAAATGCTGGTAGAGCCCCAGGGGATTACAGGTTGGTAAATGCATTAGCCAGTACTATGAAGTCGGTTTACCCAAACGTTTTTGCAATCGACACGGCTGCGTATCTAAACACTCTGATATACGCAACCAACCAGCCGATGACTATTCAACAGTTCTGGAATAATGCTGAGAAGGTGAGGGATCCTTACCTTACTACTATTCTCGAATGGGTAAGATCCAGTGGGAATATGCGAGAGTTATCTATGACTGAGAGACCGTTTACCGATGACTGGGCTCCGGTCGAACGTGTCATAGACCAGATGATATACAAGTATGCTATAACTCAGGGTAAGGAATGAAAGCCTTACTCTCCTTCCAATAGCTTCGTTTCCTGGATAATGATCTGTGCTGTCTATCTTTATAAATACGACTGTGCCTGTTTTTATTATAGTGCTTGCGGGGATGGTAGCTGCTCGTTATGGGGTTATGCACGCTCAATCCCTTGCGAGACTGTCTCTATATGTTCTTAGCCCCGCCTTAGTGTTTACTAGCCTGGTTAACACATCGGTTACCCTATCGAACATCCTAAGAATAGGTTTATCTCTGTTGATACTTGCTATCTTCACTTATCTATTGGGTACTTTGGTTTGTGAATTACTGGATGTTGAGCCCTACACCAAGTCTAGCTACCTTTTATCTACGATTCTGATGAATTCTAGTAATTTTGGATTACCGGTGATTCTATTTGCTTTTGGTGAAGATGGACTCGCAGTAGCGTCGATCTATTTCGTTGTTCAGTCCCTGCTTACTAATACCTTGGGGGTCTATATTGCCTCTAGGGGAATGGCAGACCCAAAATCTGCTTTGATGAACACTTTCAAGCTACCGACATTATATGCAATAATTGTATCCTTACCCTTCCTGATCTTTCATTTCCCTTTGCCACAAGTAGTTAATAGGCCAATAGATCTCCTAGGTAATGCTGCAATACCTATATTGCTTCTAATGTTGGGTGCTCAGCTTAGGTTGCATCTAAAGGCTATAATCTCCCCATTGTTTATAGCTGCGTTGATTACACGCTTAGTGATCTCTCCTCTGATAGGCTACATGATAGGACGTGTAATGGGGCTTGAAGGCTTGATTTTACAAGTCTTTGTGGTGGAATCTGCCATGCCTACTGCTGTAAACACGATCATGCTGGCAACTGTCTTTAAGTCAGATACCGACTTTCTTTCTAATGTCATAGCATTTTCTACACTGGTCAGTATGATAAGCTTGACGCTACTTATATCACTATTAGGAGCTGTAGGATAAAGGTGTTGATAGAAATAATCCCATTCGCTGGAATAGCATCCGAAGAAATTATATGTGGTATAACACCGCCCACTGACGGCACAAGCAAATCTATTGATATGTCTTCTGATGAATCTATAGCTAGTTTGCGTGAATATCTAAATCTACAAGGTAGTTGGTGCTTAGCATGGCTTCACCAGGTACATGGAAACTCGGTTATCTGTATAGAGGACCAACCTCATGCTGAACTTATGGTTTTCGAGGGGGATGCACTGGTAACTGGTCACGAGCGAGTCCTGCTAATAACGCGTCATGCTGACTGCCCACCGTTGCTTCTTTGGGACCAGGAAGGTGGGGCAGTTGGAATCGTACACGCAGGTAGGCGTAGTACTTTCTCGGGTATAGTTCGCAAAGCTATAGCTGCTATGGTTGACCTTGGGGCTAATGTAGAGCATATAGTCGCTTCCATTGGTCCTGGAATAAAGTCCTGTTGTTACGAAGTTGGCGAGGAAGTATATTACTCTTTTGAAGAAGATTTAAGACCTATGACCTTTGAATTGCGGCGTGGAAAGATCTACTGTGATCTACATCGACTGCTGAGTTATCAGCTACTTGAGGCGGGTATTAGAACCGTGTTTGGAATAAGAGAATCAGAATGTACTTGTTGTGGTCCAAGAAAACTTCACAGCTATCGTCGAGATGGCACTACTATGCGATTTGCCGCTTTTGTGGGTAGAAGGGCATGAAGGAAATAGATGTATATAGGAACGCTCTAGAAGTTATAGAGAAGTGCAGAGATCGTGCGGTTGCTAGTGGTCGCTCGCCAGATGCTGTGACAATAGTTGCGGCAGCCAAAACTTTTCCTGTCGAGCATGTGCTACCTGCCATCGAAGCTGGAATACGTGATGTAGGCGAAAACAGGGTGCAGGAAGCTGAGGCTAAGTGGTCGGATCACTATATTAGAGATACCATTAGGTTACACATGATAGGCACTCTGCAGAAAAACAAGGTCAAGAAGGCAGTTAATCTATTTGATATCATACATTCCTGCAGTTCGGTAGAACTGGGACTCAGGATTTCGAATTACTCCCAAGATGGATTATTTCCAATTCTCCTCGAGGTTAACTTAGCCAATGAACCTTCCAAGACTGGTTTTCTAGTCTCAGAACTCGTACCTGCAATAGAACAGTTGGGACAGGTACCTAACCTTAAGTTGCTGGGCTTGATGGCTATCCCTCCATACTCACCTAATCCAGAGCGGTCCAGGCCTTATTTCGCTCAGCTTAAGAAGCTGAGCGACGACCTATGCTCAAGGTATGATTTTTTCGGCCCTGAGCTTTCTATGGGTATGTCCGAAGATTATCTGGTAGCAATAGAAGAAGGAGCTACTATGGTCAGGATAGGTAGAGCTATATTTGGCCCAAGAAGTTAGCCCATTAGTAAGGCAGCTTCGTCGTTAGCCGGCCTTACCTGACCATTACTGAGATATATCCACTCCATGATCTTAGGTTCGTTGTCGATCTTATAAGTGAAGGTGACCAGGTAGCTCCCATCTCCCTGAGGTATTGCTTTCCACTCACCTGGACTGAAAGTGTAGCCTCTGCGCTCCATACTCATCCAGTAAACAGTTATCAAGTTTACTATGGAGTACCCTCTCTCGTTTCTGAACTCCTTGGTGTGTGATACGATCTTCCTCATCTCTGATGGATCTATTTCGTGCTCTTCCTTTTCTTTCTGCGGATTGGCGCCTATGGTAGGTATGGCTACCAATCTCATGTTCAGCTTGGCAGCCGCCTTTGAGGCTATAGTGTAAAGCAATTTTTTGTCGTCTTCGCTGATCTCTTCGGGGAGCGAGTCTATGATGCTTAAAGCCATCTGCAGACTATTAGGCTCAAACTCTCTTTGCTTCTCATTTTCATCAGAGCTTTCAGTATCCGAGGATATTTCTCCAAGGAATATCTGAACCTGTCTGTGTAAAGAGCTGCCCTTGAGTGAGCCCTCTTTGACTGCGGTGAGCAGCTCTTTACGCTGGGCATCGTCTGGTATTCTAGCCAATTGGATAGCATCTGCTATTCCGATCTGCTTCTGCTCTACAGCTTGACGTATATCGTCATGCTCGAGCAGCTGTAGCCTTCCATGAACATGTGCTACGCTTCTTCCCGACAGCCTGGCTAGGTCCCTGTAGCTGAGACCAAATTTGTGTATAAGGGTTTTGAATACTCTTGCCTCTTCGAGTGCGCCAAGGTTTTTGCGCTGTAGGTTCTCAGCAAGAGATATCATAAGCTCCTCTTGCTCGTCTTTGGGCTCTATAATCCTTACAGGTATCTTTTCCATGCCAAGAAGCTGGCATGCTCTGTATCTGCGCTCGCCTGCAACTATCTGGTAAAAACGCCCTGTATCCTTGACGAGTATTGGTTGGAGTAGCCCATGTTCCTTTATATTCTCCGCAAGCTCTTCGATGCTAGACTTGGAGAAGCCGCTGGAAGTTTGACTGCGGGGCTGGGCCGGGTTAGGTCTTATTCTTTCGATTTCTACTTCGACTACCTGAGATGTCTGTAAACTGGGATCGTCTTCCGATACCGGCATTATTATGGATCGCAGTGATGTAAACGTAGCTTGGGCGTTTTCAGGGGTTATTCTTGCTCTCTTGTTACTCATTGCAGGCACTCCTCCAGTTCCTCTGCTAATTGTCTGTAAGCTATAGCTGCTGGTGTATCTCCAGCATACGCTAGAAGGCTTTTCCCAGTCATGGGGGCTTCTTTTACCTTGACGTTTAGTCTTACCACAGTATCAAAAACTTTGACCATACCGTTTAGGGCAGATCTGGCGGCAGATATCACGTCTCTAGCGTGTACAGTTCTGATATCAGCCATGGTGAGTAGTACACCATCTATCCTTAGATTACGATTCAACTTGCGTTGGACTTGCGAAACAGTCCTTAGCAATAGATCTACACCTTTCATCGCTAGATAGTCTGCCTGCAGCGGGATAATAACCGAATCGGCTGCAGCAAGGGCGTTTATAGTCAGGAGCCCCAATGAAGGCTGACAGTCAATAAATGTGACATCGTATTCTCGCCTAACTTTCTCCAACATCTCTCTAAGGACCAATTCTCCCAAAGTTGCTCGGAAAAGGTCTAGTTCTCCTTGGGAGAGCTCTATATTAGAAGGCGCTAGGATCAACCCCTGCTCAGCAGGGAGTAGTATGTCCTTGATAGTGGGGTGAGAGGATTCTTGAATCGTAGCATACAAGACATCATATATAGTCGGAGATAGGGAGTCGGGCTGAAATCCTAGGGACAAGGTTAGACTTGCCTGAGGATCAAAATCTACAAGCAGTACACTATAACCCTTCTCCCTAAGCGCAGCTCCCAGGTTGAGAGCAGTTGTAGTTTTCCCCACTCCGCCTTTCTGGTTAGCTATGGCGATTACCTTACCCATTAACTCGCTTGTACCCCATCAAGTGCGCCGATTCTAGCATAGCAATAAGGATTGGTAAAGCGAAGAGTAAAAAAGTCATAAACTAGTGCCCTTTGATTTTTGACAACGATGCAATTATAGAGATATATTGCTTCTGCTGTGAACATCGAGCGAACAATGTCTGGTCTACGTGTGAGTTGCCTTGCCAGCGGTAGTTCTGGTAACTCCTTGCTGTTGCAATGGGAAGGCAAGGCTATATTGATTGATGCAGGCATATCTGCTCGTAAATTGACTACTTATCTCCTTGAAAGAAATGTATCTCCAGAAAACCTTTTGGGTATTTTCGTCACTCATGAGCATTCGGATCATATTTCAGGTATAGAGCTACTTGCTAAAAGATTTGATACCCCAGTGTTGTGCACTGAAGAGACCAGAAAAGCTTTATCCTGGCTGATTGATGGGGTTGAGTACGAAGTTTACAAGAAGGAGCAATCCATAGAAATAGAGGGGCTAGAGATACAAGCATTTTCGCTGCCTCATGATGCTGCTGATCCAGTTGGTTATCAGATCAGATATGGTGAGTATGCGGTGTCGCTGATAACCGATCTGGGGGCTCCAACAATAGATGCTGTATCTGCAGCCAGGACGAGTGATTTGGTTGTAATTGAGGCAAACCATGATGTTGATAGATTAATAAGTGGCCCCTACCCTTGGCATCTAAAGAAGAGAATTATGAGCGATAGAGGCCATCTCTCTAATCTGCAGGCAGCTCAGCTGATATCTTCTGCTCTAAGATCAAGACCACAGCAATTTTGGCTTGCACATCTATCAAAGCGCAACAATACGAAGACGTGCGCCAGAGATGCCGTTTTGTCGTATCTAAATAAATTAGGAATCTCTATCGATTTATACGTAACTGAAAGGGATAGGCCAAGCTTAGTCTGGGAACCCCCCTTAGCACCGGCAGTTCAGCTATCCTTGTTTGTGTCCCCCAGACAGTCTGAGGAGAGTATAGAGCCTATTATCTTCTGATATCCTGCCAGGAAGGCTTTGCCATCCACGATCTTCTTACCCTGCATCTGCAGCTGTTCTAACAGGAGAGCTCCTTCCCCACATGTTACTATCGGCATCTTGGTTTGTAAGTCTCTGGTTACTTCACCGGGCTTGCCCTCAAGAGAGGAATTGATTGCTCTAGCTTTATAGATTAATATTCTCTTATCTCCCCAGTACGTGTAAGATACTGGCCATGGATTAAATGCTCTGACCTCTCTCTCAATCAAAACAGCAGGCTTATTCCAATTTATGCAGGCTGCTTCTTTGCTTATCTTAGGGGCATATGTAGCAGCTGAATGATCCTGTTCTACCGGGGTGATCTTCCCTTGTATCCATTTATCCAAAGTTTGGATCAGCAAGTCCGCGGCTATTTTTGCTAGCCTCTCGGAAAGCTCTCCTGCTGTCTCGTGATCTTTTATCCCCACCTCTACCTGGGCTAAGATAGGTCCATCGTCCAGTCCTTCGCCCATAAGGATAAGCGTCACTCCTGTTTTGCTTTCCCCTGCTAGTATGGCACCTTGTATAGGGGCAGCACCCCTATACTTGGGCAGTAATGAAGGATGTACATTGATCCAACCTAGTGGCGGTATCTCGAGAGCTTCCTTAGGAATAATTAGACCGTATGCTGATAATACGATCAAATCTGGTTTATAGCTTCTAATGCCTGCTATTACGGAACTATCTCTAATCTTTCGGGGTTTTTCTATTGGAAGCCCAAGCTGTTCAGCTGCAAGTGCTACAGGGGAGGGGCGACTTTTCAGACCCCTGCCCGCGGGTTTGTCAGGCTGAGTATAGACCGCTATCAGGTCGTGTTTCCCTAAGTTGGCTAGAGCTTGAAGTTGTGGAACAGCGAAATCAGATGTACCAAAAAACAGCAGCCTTTTTCTATCCATCATCACCCCGATGTTAAAATGATCCGTTAGTGATTTTACAGGAAAGGAGCGAAGTGTCTAACGGTACGAATAGAGTCCTGCTGCTGATCATCTTACTGATTGCATTTTCCCTGCGAGTGTATGGAATAGGCTGGGATTCAGGCTTTTATGCTCACCCAGATGAGAGGCACATTATTGATGTTGCGGTCAATAGAGTACATTTCACATTAGATCTCGGGAAGTTGTTAGATGCGGATTCTAGTCCCCTAAACCCGCGCCGGGTAGAAAACGGAGTTAGGTTAAGCTATTCCTACGGTACCTTGCTTATTTACTTTCTAAAGGCTGTGTCTAACTTAGTTGCCAAGGTTTTTGGGCAACAGTACGCTGAATTTGAATCTATATACGTAGTGGCTAGGTCTATAAGTGCGATAGCAGACACGTTCACGGTTCTGTTTATTTACTTATTAGCTTCACGGTTATTTGGAGCAAGAACAGGAATTATTGCTGCCTTATTGTCAGCTTTGTCTGTGATTCAGATACAATTTGCTCATTTTTATGTGGCAGAACCTATGATGACCCTCTTGTTGATTATAAGTTTGTGGTTCGCAGTATCTGCCATTCAGGATCGTAAGAATTACAAGTTTGCTTTAAGTGGTTTGTTTCTTGGATTTGCAATAGCTACAAAGCCAAGCGCTGCAGCATTTTGCCCTGCATTATTGCTATTACTTGCCATAAGAAGTTCGAAGTCAAGGATATTAGGTATAGTCCCTTCAAGGGAGAGTGTAGTCGCTACTTTGCTGCTTGTAATAAGGCGTCTAAAGTATGTTTTACCAGCTGCTGTATTAGCATGGGCAGTATGGGAGCCTTATGCGTTGCTGGATTTTCGTACCTATGTGCAGAACATCATCGCTGAGAGCCAGATACAGCGAGGAATAATAGATGTTCCTTATACAAGACAGTACATAGGAACAATACCTGGCTGGTACCATCTTGTGCAGTATACACGCTGGGGAGTCGGAATACCTTTAGGTATAGCAGTAATATTTGGCTTGTTTTGGGCCCTTTTTAAGGTTTTGAGATCTGGGGATTCCAAGTATGCAGCCTTGTTGATCTGGATTACCCCATACACTGCTTCTATACTCCTACTTGAAGCCAAGTGGTTGAGGTACATGCTCCCAATTCATCCAGTGCTTCTGATATTAGCCAGTGCAGTTTTGTCCAATTACCTTTTACACACAAGATTTGTTACCAGGATTAGTCCCGAACCTGGTATCTTCATGGTTTTGAAGCGAGTTATACCATATCTTGCTATTTTCTCTGTGGTAGTGGGAACGTTATTGTGGGCGCTGGCCTTTGAACGCATATATACTCAGCCGCATGTGTGGGTTACGGCTTCGGAGTGGATATATAAGCACATACCTCCAGGTTCAACTATAGGTACAGAACACTGGGATGATCGTCTTCCTCTCCCTATTGAGGGTAATAGTCCGAGTACCTACAACTATTACACTATAGCTATGTATGATGATCTACCACCTGATGAAAAGCTGCAGCAGATAGAAGATGTACTACGTAACTCGGATTATATAGTGCTGGCCACCAACAGACTCTATAAATCTATCCCTATGTCTCCCTGGCGCTATGCAGTTGCTACTAGGTATTATCAGCTGCTCTTTTCTGAGCGCTTGGGGTTCGTTAAGGTTGCGGAATTTCATTCTTCTCCTTCGTTAGGTACTGTACCTATAGACGAAAGTAGCGCAGATGATAATGTTGCTGTATATGACCATCCCCCGGTTGTGATATTCAAGAAGGAGAGACAGCTTTCAGACTGGGAACTCAGAGCGCTTTTTGCGGACTCTTTGCTAGCGCCTTGGAATCCTTCCAGACATGGCAAGGTCGATAAGCCGCTAATGATTAATCCTCTGACCACCTTGTCTTCAATAGGCTTACCCTACTATAAGGGAACAATTAATAACACCTTGATTTCTCCGATAGCTTGGTTCTTTATCCTTGAATTACTAGGCTTGCTAGGATGGACTCTTTTCGCTCAATTCGTATCTGCAGCACAAGATAGTGGCTGGATGTTGTCTAAGCTCCTGTCTATAGTAATTATTGCCCTCGGTGCCTGGTTGAGCACGTCTATTGGACTGATAACATATCCATCTAGCTTGTGGGTAATAACGATCGGCTTTATGCTTTTCTCCCTCTCAATTGCTGTTATTAACTCTAGATCCTTAGTAAACATCCTTAGATCCAGGATCAGTAGGATAATGCTGTTAGAGGGCTTATTTTTGTTGCTTTTTGTTGTTGGCCTGCTTATGAGGATAGCTAATCCTGATCTGTGGCACCCCATATTCGGTGGTGAAAAGCCAATGGAACTTTCATTTATCAATGCGATTCAAAGGAGCTCCAATTTACCCCCTTATGATCCCTGGTATTCTGGTGGGTATATTAACTACTACTATTTTGGCCAGTGGCTAGTTGCGGTTCTCATGAGGCTGACGTTCGTGGGGCCAGCCTATGGCTTCAACATCGCGGTAGCGTGGATCTTCGCCATTACGGGTACTCTTGCCTTTACATTTGGTTATGAGATTTCCAGAAGGTTTTTTGGAGAGACTTTTTCGCAAATAGTTGGCTTTTTGAGCACCCTATTTATGGTTGTAGTAGGTAACTTGGATGGCCCAGTGCAACTTGTACAGTCTTTTGCCAACGGCAACCTGTCTAACTTCCTGGAAAGCTTTGACTTTTGGAGGTCTACGCGCATTACTGGTGGGAACATAATTCATGAGTTCCCATTCTTCACGTTTTTGTATGCTGATCTCCACGCACATATGGTAGCTATGCCTGTGGCGCTAGGGATTCTGATCTTGGCAGCGTATTATGTTTTCATTTCTGCCAGAAAGACCAGATTGATTGTGGTCATCCTGGCATCGATGCTTGGTAGCGTCTTGATAATGACTAATCCCTGGGATTTTCCCACCTATAGTGGGTCTTTCCTGCTAGCTGTATCTATGTGCGCTGTAACCTCATGTACAAATTTACCTGTTAAGCTACTTAGGGCGGTATCTGATAGTTTGACCTTTATACTCCTATCAGTTACTATCTGTGTACCATTCTTCGTGCACTTTAAGAGTTTTTACTCTAGTTTTGGCGTGGTACATGAATCTGTACCCATTACGTTGATCCTGATACAGTTAGGGTTATTCTTCTCAATTGTTCTATCGTATGCCCTGGCAACTCTACTTAAGGATACTTATCTCAGGTACACATTGGTGATAGCTCTAGGTGCTCTGATAATTGGCCTTTCTCTAAACAGGCTATCTCTGGGGCTTTTGGTAGCCTTGTTCATATGTTCAATCTCCTGCCTTTGGCAGAGTAGAAATAAACAGCCATTGGCCATCTGGCTTGGATTGACTTCCGCTGGGTTAGCTATTTGGGTGCTTATAGAGATCTTCTACTTGAGAGACTTTTTGGATGGATCAACCGCATATCGTATGAATACTATCTTCAAATTTGGACTACAGAGCTGGATCTTGTTGGCTCTTGGATGTGCTGGATTGTTACCTGTTGCTTATAGGAGTATTAGGAGAAGCAGTCTAAGAGCTAGCTACTTAGGGATTTGTCTGTTCCTGATCTCTTCATCGCTCATATATACCGTCGCCGGCTCTTATTCTCGCTTGTCTCAGCGCTTTCCGGTGCCTCCAAGTAATGCTGGACTAAATGGAGAGGCATTTCTTACTACCGCTACTTTGACGAATGTTTCAGGGCAGACACTCAGTTTTAAGTATGATTATGATGCTATACAGTGGCTTAGGAAGAATATTGCTAGGCCTGATGTGTTGGTAGAGGCAAGTATTGGTCCATATAGAGGATTTGGTTCTAGGATATCCATGTTCACTGGCTTGCCCGACGTAATAGGTTGGGATAATCACGAGAGTCAACAGCGATATCCCGATCAAGTCTTTAGTAGGAGCCGTGATATTAGGAATCTCTATGATACATCAAGTGTTAAGACTGCTCTGGAGATCATATTGAGATATGACATAAAGTACATCTATTTGGGCCCGGTCGAGAGGTTGCACGAGTTTGATACAGGCGAGAGGTATGCCTCACAACAGGGGCTTGAGAAGTTTGACCGAATGGTTGGCCCCTATCTGAAATTAGTATATAGCAATAGAGCTGTAAAGATCTATGAAGTAAAACCTTCCTGGCAGTGGCCCGAGGAGAGCTAAGTAGGTTTGAACAGTGACTTAATTTATTGTCTCCAATGGTACGCGACTTTGTTGTTGCTAGGGCTCATGAGTATGCCCATAACCTACGCTTTGTTTCGGTTCATGCCCGATCGTGGATACGCTGTATCTAAGCTCGTTGGCTGGCTATTTGTGTCTTGGGCTACATGGTACGGATTATACTGGGGAATATGGGACAAGAATAAAGGCCTG
The DNA here is from genome assembly GCF_059335935.1 of Thermobaculum sp. T2p. Classification (NCBI taxonomy): domain Bacteria; kingdom Bacillati; phylum Chloroflexota; class Chloroflexia; order Thermobaculales (SeqCode); family Thermobaculaceae (SeqCode); genus Thermobaculum (SeqCode); species Thermobaculum sp. T2p. Next base: position 43,035 of record NZ_JANZYQ010000020.1, on the reverse strand, counting down.
GTAATCTCTGTAGCAATTTTATTTTTCATCTCCGTACTGATAGCTATTGCGTTCTTTAGGTCTTCACTCAATAGAATCGTCCTGTTTCAAGGGTGGAAATATTATTTATCCTTGGAGCTTATATTTATCCTAGCCTTTTCTTATCTGGCGATCTTACGAGCCTTCGTGCCCGAGATCTCCCAGACTGAGAAGCCTATGGATTTCATGTATCTACAGACTTCATACCTCAGCGAAGGTGTACCTCCTAGGGATCTATGGTTTGCGGGATATGGAGTTAACTACTACTACTTTGGTTATTACATGGTTTCGATCTTGTGTCGTCTCTCTGGAATTTCCCCCACAGTGGGCTACAACCTGGGTCTTGCAACTATCTTTGCTGTCGTGGCAGTGATCACCTTCAGTATAGTCATCAATCTCATCAGAGTAGCTAGGCCCAGATCTTCCTGGATTGCTATGGCTGGAGCTACTATCTCTCTGCTATTGCTTCTTTTTGCTGGCAATCCCGTAGCCTCCGTCTTGGCGTGGGCAAATTTTGATACTCCTGGAAGCTTTGACTGGTTTTGGAAATCCACAAGGGTCATTTTCGACTTTATTCCCGGCCGAAATGGCCCCCAACAAACTATAGATGAGTTCCCAGCTTTCACTTTCCTGCTAGGAGATCTACATCCCCACCTAATGGCTATGCCCTTACTTTTGGGTGTGATCTATTGCTCGGTATCTAACCTCTACCGACAGAATAAATCTACACTCCTAGGTTTGCCTGTCCTTTTACTAGGGATATTAATTGGGGCTTTGTATATGACCAATAGCTGGGATGTCCCTGTAGCATTATTAGTTTTCCTTCTGTCTATAGTTACTATTGGTATGTACGCGCAAGTCCTAATGAGATTCGCATTGAGCATTATCCTAGTGGCATTTACTTCCTTAGTAACGGCTTATCCCTTTATAAGGCATTTTGACCCGCCCGTAAGTAGCCAAAGTTTTATTCCTCCTCCGATAGAGGCGATCCCTGTAATCAACATTATTGGTCATTACATAGGGGTGGTTTGGTGGGATCATACTGATTTACTGGAGTTCGTGAAGGTCTGGGGTTGGCATATAGCTTTTAGTTTGTTCGTACTAGTTTGCTTTACTAACATGCTTAATAGAGGGGATTTAAGAATTCTTGTGCCCATACTGCTTGTGAGTCTTATAGCGGTGGTTTTTGGTGCGCATGCAATGTTACTTCTTCCCTTGATAGTAGCTACCCTAATCTTAGGATATAAGTCTTCTTCTATAGGCTTTAGATATGCTTGCTTTCTATCTGCAGTTGGATGGCTATTGGTGCTTTTGCCGGAGTTTTTCTATATCAGAGATGTTTTTGAGGATCGCATGAACACGGTTTTCAAGTTTTACTATCAATCCTGGCAGATACAAAGTATATCGGTTGGATGCACAACCATGTTTGCGCTTGATGTCTTGCGATCACGTATTTCCAGGTTAACGATTATGCGAGTTATAGTACCTGTAATGTGTACTCTAGTTGTTTTCTCTGTGGGTTATTCCTTGACAACCTTCCGAGCTAGATCATTGGAAGGCATGCATGGATTAGACGGCACCGCCTTTCTGAATAACGAAGATCCCGATATGTATCAGGTAGTGAGATGGATAAGGAATAACACTAACCCTTCTACAGTTGTTTTGGAAGCCACAGGTGGCTCTTACACCAATTATTCCCAGGTATCTACGTATGCGGGAAGGCCGACTGTCTTAGGATGGCAGGGGCATGAATTACAGTGGCGTCTTGGGCAACCAGATGCCTTGAGGAAGTTGTCAGAGAGGATAGAGGATGTAAGCAGAGCTTACTCCGGGTTAGATAGAAATGCCTTGCTCAAACTTTTGAGAAGGTATAATGTTAGCTATGTTGTTTATGGTAGTTTAGAGCGTCAGATGCAAACTGAGGAAGGCATGGATCCTAGAGATCCTTTCAAGGGGAAGCTCAGAGCTGTCGCTCGATTTGGTGATTACGTCATATATAAATCTCCGTAACAGGATTGGCTAGTAGAGCTGGTGAACACTTGACTAAGGGACAGCTATTTGCTAATTTGTATAGCGCGAGGTTCAAGGTGTCGGGGTGTGGCGCAGTTGGCTAGCGCGCGGCGTTTGGGACGCTGAGGTCGGAGGTTCAAGTCCTCTCACCCCGACCAGTGTCGCAAGTGCGGGTGTGGTGAAGCGGTATCATAGCTGCCTTCCAAGCAGCTGGCACGGGTTCGACTCCCGTCACCCGCTCCAAGACCTGCGAAGGTTTTCGCAGGTCTTTTTGTTTACCATAAATTCCTTGTAGCCCTTGTTATATCTCGTCGTCTGTGATAATCTCCTAATGTAGCCCCGTAGGGAGTGCCGTTGTCGCTAGGGATGTTCTGAACCAACACCCTAACTGAGGGAGCTGATCGCTCGAGAACGTGCGTAGGCGCGAGGAGCCATAAAAGGCTCGCCTAGCGGAAACGCTGAAAGTTCGAGAGGTAGGCACCCACCTGCGAGCCTTGCAGGTTCAGGAACACGGTGACGACGGCACTCGGGGTATTTTTTTGTCCAAGGTAAAATGGTAGTTACTATCTGTGGGAACGACCATACTAAACTGAACGAACGACTTAGGTCTATCCTTTCCGAACTGGAAGAGGATACGGATGTAGTTGAACTGGAAGCTGCGGACTTATCCATCAGAGACCTCCGGGATTACTGTAATACTATGCCTCTTTTTGGAGGCAAAAGAGTTGTGGTAGTCAAGGGAATAGGTAACCTATCTCCCTCTGGGGCTTCCAGCAACGCGGATCAAGAAGATTCCGAACGAAAAACTCGAACCTCATCAAGTCAACTGGTTAAAGACTTGGAAGATTATCTACCGCAGGTACCAGAGACTACTCTGCTTGTGTTTTTTGACAGGTATCCAATAGGTACATCCGGTATAGGTCGTGTACTCCGCAAATACAGCTCTTTCGAGGAGTACCTCTTGCCGGATCAAGCCGAGCTTCCCTTATATATACAGAAGGCTTTTGAATCTAATGGCTACAAGATAGATTCGGACTCTGCTGAGATATTAGCACAGGCTGTCAGTAATGATATTTCCAGGCTTCAATCTGAGATCGATAAGCTGAAAATGTATTGTAAGGATAAACTCAGGGTTGATCCTGAGGATATATACCTTCTAGTGGATATGCCACCTGATGTTGCTGTTTGGGATATAACGGACGCCATCTATGCTAAGAATGCGGGGAAAGCTGTCCAGTCATTTCGTGCATTATTAGAGAAGGGTGTGGCTCCTCAACAAATTATCGGTGCTATATCATCTCAGATACGTAACCTGGTTATAGCTGACAGCTGTAGAGATAAGGGAAGTTTGTATCTACAGCAGGTTGCTGGTATGAAACCGTTTGTAGCCAGGAAGTTATCGGCAGCGCTCAGCACTTTTAAGCCTGGTCAGCCCAAGAAGCTTCTCGAGCTGCTGTTACAGGTTGATCTGAGCTATAAAACGGGAAAGGCCGAGTTAGACTCGGCCCTTGAGCTATTTATACAGCAAGCTTGTGCAAGACGTTTCTAAGAGGATGCAGAGCTGCGTGCGGCAGCTAGTGCTTTCATTAGTCTACTCTTGCGCCTGGCAGCGTTATTCCTGTGAAGTACACCTTTGGAAACTGCCCTATCCAAGGCGCTAATCGCAGCTGCTAGGTTCTGCTCAGCAGTTGCAACATCTCCTGCCAGCAAAGGTCTACGTACTTTGGATATCATAGTACGGACGCGGTTCTTTATGGACTTGTTTCGCAGCCTACGCTTCTCAGAAACCCTGTGAGCTTTCTCTGCTGATCTCTTGTTTGCAAGTGACCTCTGGTGATGTCTGCTCATAACTCCCTTTCACAATCAGTAAGATTTGTTTCTCGGAAGATAATTATGCCATGAACTAACCTTGCCAGTATACCAAACGAGCTCTCATTGCTCAACTTGACGCGATATACTTTTGACAGGTTGAATTAATAGTTGCCTACCAAGTGTTTCGGAGAACTCGCATTGGACCAGCACTTCATTAGGAACTTTTGCATTATAGCTCATATTGACCACGGTAAATCCACCCTAGCTGATAGGCTATTACAAGTCACTGGTACTATCAGTGAACGTGAAATGGTTGAGCAGGTTCTTGACACGATGGACCTAGAGAGGGAGAAGGGCATTACTATCAAGGCTAGGGCTGTCAGGATGTATTACAACGCCAAGGATGGAAATAGATATCAGTTAAATCTTATAGATACTCCCGGCCATGTAGATTTTTCCTACGAGGTAAGTCGAAGCTTGGCGGCCTGCGAGGGAGCAATACTAGTAGTGGACGCAACCCAGGGCATTGAGGCCCAAACCCTTGCAAACGTCTACATGGCCCTTGAGGCCGATCTTGAGATTATTGCCGTGGTCAATAAGATCGATCTCCCCAGTGCCAATGTCGAGGGTGTGATGGGTGAGATAGAGCAGCTTCTCGGCATATCACGAAGTGAGATACTTGCGGTATCTGCCAAGACTGGCTTAGGCGTAGAGAATTTGCTGGAAGCTATAGTGCACAAGGTCCCTCCTCCAGAGGGTGATCCCGATTCCCCCCTTAGAGCATTGATATTTGACTCACATTACGATCCTTACAAGGGCGTGGTGGCTTATGTCAGGATTGTTGATGGGAAGGTATCCAAAGGTGATCAACTACGACTGATGTCAACAGGAAAAGATACAGAGGCTCTTGAGCTTGGGTATTTCTCTCCAGATCTGACAGCCTCTCAATCTCTTGGTACTGGGGAAGTGGGCTACATAGCAACAGGGCTCAAGATTGTATCTGATTGTAGAGTGGGAGACACCATCACTTGGTCGCGTAACGGTGCCACTGAACCACTACCTGGATACAAGCCTGTTAAGCCTATGGTATTTGCCGGAATATTCCCTGTCGAGGGGGAGGATTACTCAGAGCTTAGAGATGCTTTAGACAAGCTAAAGTTGAATGACGCATCTCTTACTTATGAACCCGTCAACTCCGCTGCTCTTGGGTTTGGATTTAGAGTTGGGTTTTTAGGTTTGCTTCATATGGAGATCGTTCAAGAGCGACTGGAACGTGAGTATGGCCTGGATCTGCTGATAACCGCTCCAAGCGTAGAATATGAGGTGGAAACCACCGATGGACAGGTATTGTCTATACGTAATCCTAATGAGATGCCCCCTGTACAAAAGATAAAAGAGATAAGAGAACCTTGGATGCAGATCACAGTGGTGACTCCTTCTGACTATATAGGTGCTGTTATGGATCTAATTACTCATCGACGTGGTGAGTTTAGGAACATGGAATACCTCGAAGAAAAACGTGTAATGCTTACTTATGATCTCCCGCTAAGTGAACTGGTTTCAGATCTATACGATCAACTCAAGTCTAGAACCCAAGGTTATGCCTCTTTGGATTATTCATTCGTGGGGTACAGACCAGCCGATCTAGTAAAACTAGATGTACTAGTGAACGGTCAGGTAGTGGATGCTTTGTCATTGATAGTCCACAGGGAGCAGGCCTATTCCAAGGGAAAAGCCCTTGTTGAGAAGTTGAAAGAGCTTATACCTAGGCAGCTGTTTGAGATACCGATACAGGCAGCTATAGGTAGTAGGGTTATAAGCAGAGAAACCATTAAAGCTATGCGCAAAAATGTGCTCGCTAAGTGTTATGGTGGAGATGTAACTCGAAAACGCAAACTGCTGGAGAAGCAAAAAGAAGGTAAGGCTAGAATGAAGATGGTAGGGAGTGTACAGATCCCCCAAGAAGCTTTCATGGCAGTTTTGCGCCTGAATGATCAGGAGGAATCTCGTACATGATTGCTGAAAAGAAGCTGGTAGTCGTAGGGTTAGGGCCGGGTGATCCTGGTATGTTGACCATAGCAGGTAAAAAGGCCTTGGAAGAGGCTGAGGAAGTCTGGGTAAGAACTAGAAAACACCCTACTTTAGATCACATCAACTTGGGAGATAAGCTTAGGAGTTTTGATGAAATCTACAATACTTTTGATTCTTTAGATGAAGTATACAGGGCTATAGCGGAACAATTACGGGATCGTATACTTGCTGGAGATATATCTTACCTGGCATATGCTGTACCTGGCAGTCCTAGCGCAGGTGAGAGGTCGGTCAAAATATTGCGTGAGAGCCTACAAGATACTCCTGTAAATCTTAGAATTCTGCCCTCTGTATCTGCTTTAGAAGCTATTATGATCGAGTTGGGGCTGGACCCTATAGATGATGGCCTGCAATTAGTAGATGCCTCCGAGCTCGAGTGGCTGTATGAGCTATATCCCAGCACTAAATCTCAATATTTAAATCCAACTATACCTCTCTTGGTGACAGGTGTTTGGAATCAGAGCCTTGCTTCAATTACCAAGCTATTTCTCCTTTCTGTCTATCCTCCGGAATGGCCGATCAAGGTAGTTCGTGCTTCTGTAGATAGTTCGCATCACCAGTTACAGTTAGTAGACCTGGATAAAAATGCTAAGGTGGATCATTTAGCATCTGTCTATGTACCTCCCCTGGCCCCTGACTCACCTGGATCTCACTTCTACCAGCTCACGTATATAACTGCTAGACTAAGGGGGCCAGGTGGGTGCCCTTGGGATAGAGAACAGAGCCATTACTCTATCAAGCGCTATCTACTTGAAGAAGCTTATGAAGTGATAGAAGCGTTGGATAAGCAAGATGTAGACGCCTTGGAGGAGGAGTTGGGAGATCTCTTGTTGCAGATTTCCTTACATAGTGAGATAGCTTACTCTGAGAGTGAGTTTGAGATCGGCGATGTCATCCGCTTTCTAACCAGCAAGCTTATTCGTCGGCACCCGCATGTGTTCGGAGATATCCAGGTGGAAAACGCTTCGCATGTAACCAGAAACTGGCAAATGATAAAGAAATCCGAGCGCTCACAGAAGGGAGAGGAAGAAGTCTCCGTCCTAGATGGAGTTCCACGTGCGTTACCTGCGTTGGCACGTGCTCAAAGCATCAGCGTCAGAGCCGCAAAAACGGGTTTTGAGTGGGATGATTCTAGACAGCTGTGGGAGAAGGTATTAGAGGAGCTCGACGAAGTTAAGGGCTCCTCAGCGGATGAATTGCCGATGGAGCTGGGAGATTTATTGTTTGTACTTGTGAACTGGGCAAGGTTTCATGGTATAGATGCAGAGGAGTCTCTTAGAATAGCAACCGATAAGTTTGAACAGCGCTTTCGCGAGATGGAGAAGAGAGCTCGTTCCCAAGGAAAAGAGCTCGAACAACTATCCATCGATGAGATGAATGCTCTTTGGGAAGAGATCAAGGAACAAGAGAAAAATGTCAAGTTGGAGGCCTAATTGAGTAAGACTTGGACGTGTGGTGAGCTAAATACCAAACATGTTGGACAAGAAGTCACACTCTACGGTTGGGTCAATAGCCGTAGAGATCATGGTGGAGTGATATTTATAGACATACGAGATCGTTGGGGAATCACTCAAGTAGTGTTTAGCCCGGACAATCCGGAGGCGTTTCGGCTGGCAGAGACCGTTAGAAGCGAGTGGGTGATCTCGGTGACTGGAACTGTCCGCAGGAGACCACCTGGTACAGAGAATCCTCGTATGTCAACTGGAGATATAGAGGTGGCTGCATCCGGGTTAGAGGTGTTGAATAAGTCTGCACCTCTGCCTTTCGACCTGGATAGTGATAATCTGCCTGATGAGGCTGTTAGGCTCCAATACAGGTATTTGGACTTGCGGAGACCCAAGATGCTTCGTAACCTTCAATTGAGGCACAAGGTCACCAAGTATATCCGAGACTACCTAACGGCCAGGGACTTCATTGAGATCGAAACTCCAATCCTTATCAAGAGCACACCCGAGGGAGCTAGAGACTATTTAGTCCCCAGCAGGTTATATCCAGGATACTTCTACGCGTTGCCTCAGTCTCCCCAACAATTGAAGCAATTGCTAATGGTTGCTGGTGTAGAGAGGTATTTCCAAATAGCTAGATGTTTTCGTGATGAAGATCTGAGAGCAGACAGGCAGCCCGAGTTCACGCAGCTCGACTTGGAAATGTCCTTCGTAACGCAGGAAGATATACTTCAGCTTACTGAGGATCTTTTTACCAGCCTAACCGAGGAGCTTACAGATAAAAAGATCCTGTATAAGCCCTTCAAGCGTATATCCTACGAAGAATCCTGGAATAAATACGGTACTGATAAACCAGATATTAGATACGGTATGGAGATATCGGATATTAGCGATATAGTTGCTGGTACGGATTTCAGGGTGTTTAAGGATACTTTGGCTGCAGGAGGAACAGTTCGGGGATTTGCGGTTCCGGGAGCAGCCTCTTTTACTAGGAGACAGCTGGATGACTTGACAAATCTTGCGAGGTCTTTTGGTGCGAAGGGACTAGTATGGTTTGCAATCGATGACCTAGCAAGAGGTGTTGAAGGCGTCCGTTCTCCTGTAGCTAAATTCTTCTCTAATGATCAGATAGCCGCTATTGCTCACAATCTCAGAGCTAACAATGGCGATCTAATGCTTATCGTAGCTGATAAGACTTTACAAGCTCTCGATGTACTTGGTAGGCTAAGGAGCCATATGGCACACGAGCTTGGCTTAGTAGATCAGGATGTCATAGCCTATGCGTTTATAGTTGATCCACCTCTCTTCGAGTGGAACGAAGATGAGGGAAGATGGGATCCAACCCATCATCCGTTTACTGCTCCCTATCCAGAAGACGAACCTCTACTCGATAGTGATCCAGGTAAAGTCAGAGCTATGGCTTATGACATTGTCTGTAACGGATATGAGCTAGGGAGTGGCAGCATTCGTATTCATAAGAGAGATCTGCAGACGAAGATTTTTGAGATTTTGAATTACACACCAGAAGATATAGAGCAGAGATTCGGTCCTCTACTGAAGGCATTCGAGTATGGTGCTCCTCCACATGGAGGTATAGCTCCTGGTATCGATAGGCTTGTAATGGTTCTTGCCGATGAGCCAAACATACGTGAGGTAATAGCTTTTCCCAAGAACCAGGCTGGAGTTGATCTCATGCTGGATGCTCCGTCGCCGGTAGATGAAGAACAACTTAGAGAGCTACATATAGAAGTAAAGCTTCCACAGCCTGAAAGTTCTACAGCTGATAGCAAGATTCAGTAAAAGGCTAGCTATTTGCCAGTGTAACCTAGATCCCTAAGTGCTTGCTTAGCTATCTCGGCTTCATCCCAGGGGATGAAGCCGTTTTTCGTCTCTATAGTTGTTTCATGACCCTTTCCTGCAAGCAGTACCGTATCACCGCTGCGTGCCCTGGATAGGGCTTCGTATATTGCAGCTTTTCTATCTGGTATACAGAGGTAGTCTCTACCCTCGACAGCGCCCATGCTCCGAGCTCCCTCAGCGATATCAAGCAGTATCTGCATTTCGTCTTCACCACGAGGGTCTTCGTTGGTTAGGATCGTGAAGTCCGCATATTTTGCTGCTATCTTTCCCATTGGGGCCCTCTTATATGGGTCCCTTTCCCCAGCACTGCCAAATACGGCAAACAACCTTCCACTGGTACGTTGTTTGAGCGTTCTCAGTACTTTCTCTAGAGAATCCTCCGTATGAGCGTAATCTATCACCACTGTAAAGGGCTGACCCATGGAGATCACTTGCATCCTGCCTGGTACTCCAGTGAATCTTTCCAGGGCAGACCTGCAGATATCTATTGGTATGTTTTGTGTAATAGCTACGCCGATTGCTGCAAGGGCATTGTAGACGTTATAGTCACCGGCTATAGGTAAGCTTATCTCCGTGCTAATGTCCTTGTAAAAGACTCGAAAAGTTACCCCTTCTTTTGTCCTTTGTATGATGTTTCCTATAAGATCTGCATTCTCATCTTGCTGGGAATAGGTAAGCACTTTCCCTTTCGTTGAGTCTATGTACAACTTAGCGTTGGGATCATCGAGGTTTATCACACCCCATTTGCCACAACCTTTATCTGAATGGTTGCCAAGGAGCTGAAATAGTCTGGCTTTATCCAGTCTGTACTGCTCTACAGTTCCATGAAGCTCCAAATGTTCGCTAGTCACGTTAGTGAAGACCGCTACGTCATATGCAACGTCTTCCAGCCTATGCAGTTTCAGGCCATGTGATGAACTTTCAATAATGGCATACTCTACTCCTGCCTGTAGCATCTTATATAACAGCTCATGTAATCTGTCCGGTTGAGGAGTAGTGCTATGTTCCTCATGCTTCCATTGATCTTTGGCTATTTTGTAATCCACAGTTGTAATAAAGCCTGTTGAGACATTTGCTGATTCGAGTACTGAGCTAATCATGTAGGTGGTTGTGGTTTTACCATTAGTTCCGGTAACACCTATGACCCTCAGTTTGTGACTTGGATTGTCCCAAAATTCTGCCGCTAACCTGCTAAAGGCTAGGCGGGCGTTGTCTACTACAATTACCGGGATCTGCAGATCTGGCTGGTAACTTCCTTCGACTACGACAGCCTTCGCCCCCTTTTCGATTGCATTAGGAATAAATTTTTTACCATCAACATGGAAGCCTGGCAGCGCTACGAATATGCTGCCAGGCTTCATCTCTCTAGTATCCGCACTTATTCCTGTTACAACTGTATCATCACTATAGTTGCCAATAACATGAGCCTTTGGGAGAGCTTTAACGAGCTTGTTTAAGGGCACGACCTTGTCCATGCCTCTATATATCTCCTGAGTACATAGCTTCGTTTAGAGCTTCCTCCGCTGCTGATTGTAGATCCTCATTGCTCGAGTTAGCTATGTGTCTGAGCATTCTCTTTGCCTGTGGTGTTCCTATTTGCCCCAATGCCCATATAGCAGCATGGATAGCCTCTTTATCTGTGTCTTCTTGGGTGAGTCTGATGAGGTCAGGGACCGATTCTCGTAGCGCCATCTCCCCAGCGGCTCTAGCCGCCTCCTTACGCAATTTGGGATGGGGGTTACCAAGCTCCTTTATTATCATTGAGGACCATTTGGTGTTCATTGATCTGCCCATGGCGATGAGAGCACTAGCTTGCTCCTCGTATCCCCCTTCCCAGTAGAGACGTTCTATGTAATCATCTGCTATGGGGTCTTCCTCAAAGAAGGCTAGTGCCTCTAGGGCTTTTCTTTGGAGCTCGCTGCCATCATCAGCCTGTTGTACTACCTCTTGTAATACTTCTTGCAGGCGATTAGCATGTTCGTCATCTAGCTCTCCAACAGCTGACTTGTAAGCATAATTACTCAGCACTGCTGCTGCTGAAACCCTAACTTCCAAAGAGTTGTCGTTTAGCAGGATGCCTTCTAATTTTTCGAGAATGAATGGGCTGTCCTCTTCCCATAGCCCTTCAACTGCTTCTTTCCTAACTGCCGGATGATAGTCTTCAAGGGCAAATAGAAATATTCGCTTGAAGTTGTACTGGATGTCATCGTTAGCCAGCTTCTGTAATCGTTTTATTAGCTGCACTCGCCTTGAGGCAGGAGCTCCATACCAGATGGATTCGAGCTCCTGCATTTGATCCCAGCTTAGATCCGATAGATATATCAGATCTTGCTGGTGCATTGGTCCTTCTGTGGCTAGTAGTCTTTTGAGACTGTCTGTCAGCCCCACTTTATGAGATTCCTCCAGTTTCTAGGGGGTATAAGTTGCCAACCCCGATTCATCCTCTTTGAACTGAGGATACTGTGAGCTATTTATGATAGAACTCAGGTACTTTCTAGATATGGGCCGCTCGATGTTTACCACCGGCATGAGATCGTCGATTAGGGCGGTGTATTCACCATCTGCCTTCTCCCCAACGATCTCGAACGCCATGGCTACTATGACATCAAGCTTCTTACGATCAGAATCTGATAACCTCTTCTTTCCATTGAGTGCTCCGACTCTGCTCTCTGATAGTAGCCAAGTATCGTCCACAGCGCATTCGAACACTATTGGTGTAAACACCCACCTATCTCTACGCGAGTCGTATTGGAGTATCCTCTCCTCCCTTGCTGGTTGTCTCTCGTACTCTATTGTAAATGCATTACTGGATTCTCCCTGGACCAGGTAGAAGATAGCCCCAGGAACCAATGTGCTCTGGAAGAGCTCATCCAGACCACCAATATATGTTCCCCTATTGCCACCACCAAGCCTGAGTTCTGCCAAGTACTGTGCGTAACTCTGAGGATCCTGTATGCGCAAGACTATTACGTTTTGATCCTCCAGTAATGGCTTTGGCATTAGCTTCTCCATGGCCGGAGAGACGGGTAGTACGCCGTTCTCGTATTCATAGTAGGTCAGAACATGCTTTACTTGAAGCCTTGGAGTGCCATCTGAACCCTCGATTTCAGTTATATCTTCGTCGTCTATTAGCTCCGGGTCAGACATGAACCGATAATCTTGGGCTATCTCGGAGGGCTTCCTAAATGGTTGCCCTATGGGCGGCAGGTTAGTTACCGTCCAAAGTCTATCGTCCTTTGTCCCTACGAACTTGAATTCTTTCTTTTCACGCAGAAGCCTGTAGTTGATAGTGAATCTTTGAAGGTTATAGTCACCCTCCTGTAGTGATCTGCTAAGCGCATCCGAAAGAATTTCCTCATCGGATATAGGCTCGCCACGCTCCTGGATATACTCCCTGATATCTCTTAGCTGCCCCTTGCTTAGCCTCTCAAGTCTGTCTTCAACGAAATACTCATCTCCAAATATGGCGAACCTGAAGTCCTGTGCAAGATAGTCCTCTAGTTTGGTCTTAAATGCATCATGATACTTAGCAATAATGTCTTGTAGATCCTCATCGAGATCTACTAAGGTATCATCCACTCTCAAATACCTGATCCGTGAAGGCGCTTCCTCAGCCTCGACTTCAGGAGCAACTACCTGTTCCTGAGACTCAGCAGCGGGGGCCTCAGTTTCCACTTGTACCTGTTGAACAGGGGGTGTGGCTAGTATATCTTCGGGTATCTCTTTAGTCAGCCCTCTAATCTGCAGCTCCTCTTCTTCAGAGGGTTGTCGCGCGCCTTCAAACAATCTGCTTCTAAATGTGTGGACTGTGTCTACAGATGCCGGCTTTGGAGGTCTACCTCTTTTAGTAGTGACTATATAGGTGTTAGAGTCTGAGGTCTCGAAGGCAAATACATGAGAGTTGATGCTGGCTGACCTGAGCACCAATTCTCTAGCTTCTGATTGATCCCCCTCTATGATCTTTTGGTTGACTAGATAATCTACTAGAGCATCAACATCCTGTCTTATGGGGGCATCCTCTGCGTAGAATCTACCTTTGATTAGTAGTAGTTCAAAGATAGTACTAGCTATCCTGGACTCCTGTTCCGTTCCCTGCCATTGTATATCGGTTGTTATAGCCATGATGCTACTCAGACCTCCGCAGCCTTTCTATAACTATCTGTATGTACCAATCAGTAAGAGTGTCTATATTTTGTGGATTGCCTGATTCGGCCAATTTCTGGATCAATGTGCTTATATCTTCCTCTTCAATTCGGAGATCTATAGTCTCCTCCAAGTTTAGGTTCCTCCTTAGAAGCTTTTAATCTTTATTTTACCTTTTTACGAAATTTATTTTACTTCTCCTGTTGTGTTTGCTGCAGGTTGTACTGCAGCTTCGCTACAAGTTGTGAATAGAAGTGCCTGGGAGGAGTTAGGCGGATAAATTGGGCTGTTTCCGGACTACCCGTAACTAGCAGGTGATCTCCATACTCAACGGGTGTATCTACCAGACCGTCTACAGATAGCAGGGCCTCCTGAGGTCTGGCTAATGTCAGGTCTATGTCTGAAGTGCTGGGAAGAATTATAGACCTTACAAAGCTTAGGTGAGCAGCTATAGGAGTAAGCAGTAGCTCACTAAGCTCTGGTGAGAGTATGGGGCCTCCGGCTGCAAGAGAGTAGGCTGTAGAGCCGGTTGCAGTAGCTGCGATGATCCCGTCCGCCACGTATTTTGCTAATAGCACACCATCGACAAACACTGTTATAGCTAAGGAACGGGGCTTGGTTCCTCTAGCTAGAACTGCATCGTTTAGTGCTATATACCTACCGATACAGCTATTATCTCGCATGTGAGAGATCTGAATAGTATGCCTGTGTTCAATTCGATATTTACCATTTACGACCTTATTGAGAGCCTCTTCCAGCATTTGTGGCGGAACCTCGGCTAGAAAACCAAGTCTACCAGCTGCGACTCCTAGAACTGGAACCCTATGCTTGAGTCCTATCCTCTGCGCACGTAGTACGGTACCATCGCCTCCTATGGCTATTATGAGTTGAGGTGGTTCGTAAGAATCAGGTTCAATTTCTCTAATATTGAGTATATGTTGCACTTCGAGGCCGTAACTATGTAGTAACTTGATGGCCTTGTCAGCTAGCTGCGAAGCGTCCTCGCTCATTGGGTGACTTAGTATAAGGACACGGTTAATCACTAACATGTTCCTTTGAGGTTTTTATCTTTTCAGATTCAGATATAGCGGCTTCTATCATCATAGGTGCGTTAGAGTTCAGCTCATACAATTTATTGAACCAAGCGATAAACTCTACGTTTCCGGCAGGACCTAGTATCGGCGATGGGACAATTCCTTTCAAGGAAAGCCCCTCTAGCTTAGCAGACTCAACTATTTTATGAAGTACCTCGCGATGTACTTTCGGGTCTTTCACTACACCTTTCTTTACTTGGTGCCTACCTGCTTCAAACTGCGGCTTTACAAGTAGTAGGTAGTCTGCATGTTCTTTGGACAATGATACTAGCTTGGGGATTACTAGAACCAGAGATATAAAGGAAAGATCGGCTGTGACTATATCTACTAACTCAGGTAGTGAGTCAAGAAATCGTATGTTGGTTCTCTCCAGATTTACTACTCTGGGGTCTTTGCGCAGTTTCACATCTAGTTGACCGTATCCTACGTCCACTGCATATACTTTCTTAGCTCCTCTTTGCAGGAGCACGTCGGTAAACCCTCCAGTTGATGCTCCCGCATCTAGCGCCACCTTATCTTCAACATCTATTTGGAATCTGTCCAATGCATAGGCTAGCTTATAACCGCCACGACTTACATACGGGAAGGATTCCTTGACTATTATCTTAGTTCCTCTCTTTACCCTTTGATCTGAGCTACGAGCTCTCTCCCCATCTACCGTCACTAATCCAGATGAAATCAATGCTTGCGCTTTCTCCCTGCTACTTGCTAGACCAAGCTCCACCATGAGTTTATCTAACCTGATGCTATCCCGATTGCTGGGTGTGCTCAATCGCTTACTGCTCCTTGATGTCGTATAAGGCTCTGCAGGCGATAGTTATTGCAGTGGCAGATAGCTATAGCAAGAGCATCAGCAGCATCGTCTGGCTTTGGAATAGATTCTAATCTCAGCAGGTTCTTGATGAACTGCTGTATCTGCCTCTTTTCTGCACCACCGTAACCTATGATTGCTTGCTTTACTTGCAGCGGTGTGTATTCGAATATAGGTAGGTTGTGCTCTGCTGCAGTGAGCAGTATCACACCCCTAGCATGTCCTACGGCTAGAGCGGTAGTTGTTGCTCTTGCGAAGAATACCTCCTCCACGGCTACATGCTCAGGCTTCAACTCCTCTATCAGTTCGCCCAACTGCTCATGGATCATTAGCAGCCTATGTGGAAGAGGGGTCTTTGATGGGGTGCGTATTACCCCGTATTTTTCGGGCTGGTAACTCTGGCCATCGAAAATTACCAGCCCAAACCCTACTATAGCTGTTCCTGGATCTAAACCTAGTACTCTTATACTCACGCTCTAACTCGTGGCGTTCATGGCCACGTCTGCTTCGGTCTTCATGTTAGTATAGACCTCTTGAACATCATCAAGGTCTTCAAGCCTCTCAATGAACTTGAGTATGCTTTGGGTATCTGTATCCGAAGGCTCTACGTAGGTGTTAGGTATATATACCTTCTCGGCGGATGCTACTTTGAACCCCATCTGCTCCAGGGATTCTTCAACGGACTTTAAGTCCTGAAATTGAGTATATACCTCTACTGTTCCATCCTCTAAGGGGGTCACGTCTTCAGCGCCTGCCTCTATAGCGGCCAGCGCTATATCATCTGCAGTATGTTGGTTATCTGGCTCTACAACGATTAATCCCTTTTCATCAAATATCCAGGATACTGACCCAGATTCACCCAGTCTGCCACCTGATCTGTTGAACACGTTTCTTATTTCAGATACAGTTCTGTTTCTGTTGTCTGTAAGGGTTTCAACCAGAACCGCAACCCCTGCTGGACCGTACCCTTCGTAGGTTATCTCTTCGTAATTTGTAGCATTGCTGCCTTCTCCAGCTGCTCTCTCTATGGCTCTCTTTATGTTATCAGCAGGCATATTGATACTTCGGGCCTTCTGTATGGCTAACCTCAGCCTATAGTTGGCTTCAGGGTCGGGTCCACCCTGTCTAACTGCTACTGCTATTTCTCTGGATATCTTAGTAAATATCTGCCCCTTGCGCGCATCTGTAGCTTCCTTCTTGCGCTTGATCTGGGCCCACTTTGAATGGCCCGCCATACACGTTCACCTCCCTGTTTTTGCATGTAGAGCATTACTACTAACTTTTCTCATTGTATTCGAATAATAATTATATCAATAACCATCAATAGCCTTTTCTAACCCGCATGCTTTGCGTCCATCAACACAAGGATCATATAATCATCTAATAAGCCTATTAGTGAGGAAAAACTTTTGAGCGCTCACATCTCCGAGGAAAGACAGCATTCAGTAGAAACCATGCTTTCCCAAGATGTTGGGAAGACTGTTGTTGTAGTAGATTTTGGCTCCCAGTATAGCCAGTTGATAGCTCGCAGGGTAAGAGAGCTGAGGGTATATTCACACTTGGTACCCTACGATACTACTTGGGAAACTGTTTCCAGGTTGAATCCAGGGGCTGTAATTCTATCGGGTGGGCCAAGTAGTGTCTATGATCCAAATGCTCCGAGATTGCCCGATTGGATACTTGACTCTGGCCTGCCTGTGCTAGCTATCTGTTATGGACTTCAGCTGATTGCGCACGAGATGGGTGGTCAAGTAGTACCAGCCAATGTCAAGGAGTATGGTCCAGCAGAGCTGCAGGTGGAAGACGAAAATTCTCCTCTATTTGATGGATTACCTAAATCCCAGCGCGTATGGATGAGTCATGGAGACTCGGTTATCTCTCTACCAGAGGGCTTTTGGTGCATAGGCTCTACGGCCGCTTCGCCCTATAGCGTAGTGACTAATGGCCGGATATATGGCTTACAGTTCCATCCTGAAGTTGTTCATACTCATTACGGTCGTGAAATAATATCTAATTTTCTTTTCAAAATAGCTGGACTAGAGCCTCTATGGACTCCATCTCATTTCATAGAGGAAGCTATTCAGAGAATAAAAGACGAGGTTGGTCAAGCCAAAGTTATATGTGCGCTTAGTGGTGGGGTGGATTCATCCGTAGCTGCCACCTTGATCCATAAGGCGATAGGAGATCGTCTAGTATGTATATTCGTTAACAACGGCTTGCTCAGATTGAACGAAGCTGAGGAAGTTCTTGGTGTACTTCGAGATCAGCAGCACTTGAACATTAGATATGTGGATGCTACTGATAAGTTTCTGTCAGTACTGCATGGAGTAACTGATCCCGAGGAAAAACGTAAAAGGATAGGGGAATGCTTTATTAGAGTATTTGAGGAGGAAGCCTCTAAACTAGGAGATATAGAGTTCTTGGCGCAAGGTACCCTTTATCCGGATGTGATCGAGAGCGCCACTGCCGATACGAAAGCAGCTGCCAAGATCAAGACTCATCATAATGTCGGCGGTTTGCCTCCAGATCTAAAGTTCAAGCTTCTGGAACCTCTGAAGTACCTCTTCAAGGATGAGGTTAGGGAAGTAGGCAAGAACTTAGGTCTACCAGATCACATAGTTTACCGGCATCCCTTCCCAGGTCCAGGTCTCGCTGTGCGTATTATAGGTGAGGTTACGCCAGAGCGCCTCGATATCGTCAGAAAGTGTGATGCCATAGTACGCCAAGAGATCGAAAAAGCTGGAATGTATAGAGAAATCTGGCAAGCCTTTGCTGTTCTAACCCCAATACGCACGGTAGGGGTTATGGGGGATGCTCGTACTTATGGATATTTGGTAGCGGTCAGAGCAGTTACCAGCGAGGATGCCATGACTGCGCACTGGGCAAGAATACCCTACGATGTGCTTGATAGTATAGGATCTAGAATAGTAAACGAGGTTCATGAGGTCACTCGCGTAGTGTACGACATAACTAATAAACCTCCGGGGACTATAGAGTGGGAGTGATGAGTTCAAGTACCGAAAGAGTTTTGGTAGTTGGATCTGGTGGTAGAGAGCATGCAATAGTCGATGGCCTTATAAGGACACATCCAACTATAGAGGTGTTTGTTTACCCAGGTAACCCAGGTATGTGGCAGGTGGCACAGAGAATCCACCCTAAGGAGAACTCCATAGAGGCATTGGTCCAAGCCTCGGTGGAGAAGGGAATAGGCTTGGTAGTCGTTGGGCCAGAAGCTTACCTAGATCAGGGTATTGTTGATGCCTTCACTGCCGCAGGTATCCTATGTTTTGGCCCAACTAAGGCAGCGGCTAGACTTGAGACCAGCAAATCTTGGGCAAAGCAGGTCATGAAGCTTGCTGGAGTACCTACAGCTGAGTACAGAGAATTTAGCGATCCAGAGGAGATAAGATCATATATCAGTTCTCTTGGTAGGAGGGTGGCTGTAAAGGCTGATGGTCTAGCTGCTGGCAAAGGTGTTTTGGTTACGGATAATCCTGTAGAGGCTGCTGAGTTTTCCGAATTGTATCTATCTTCACCAGGATCAAAAGTGATTGTTGAAGAGGCTCTTAGCGGTAAAGAGCTAAGTCTTTTCGCCCTGGTAAATGGGGATATGGTTGTTCCTTTCTCTCATGCCCAGGATTACAAACCAGCTTATGATGGCGATAAGGGGCCAAATACCGGTGGTATGGGCGCAATATGTCCTGCTGACTCCCCATCTGCGCTAACAGAGGAATTGATCGAAGAGATCATAACTCCTGTAGCCCATCAGATGAAGACTATGGGTGTACCGTTTTGTGGGGTGATATTCGCTGGGCTAATGTTGACTGAAGATGGTCCGTACGTGTTGGAATTCAACGCCAGGTTTGGTGACCCTGAGGCACAAGTAATGATACCTCGCCTTGACGCGGATCTTTATGAGCTTATACATTGCATAGCAAGTGGACAAGAACCATCAACGCCTTTGGCTTTCAAGCGCCTTTTTGCTTGTGGCGTGACTATAGCTTCTGAGGGCTACCCAGTTGCTAGGGCGAAACCAGAACCTATTACCATAGGCGACTTGCCTGAAGGAACGTATTTATACCACGCTGGCACTTCTTTTGACAATAATGGTAACCTGATAGCGACAGGTGGAAGGGTATTTACTGCTGTAGGTTTGGGCAATGATCTCGATGATGCAAGAGATAAAGCTTACTCCCTGGCATCGAGAGTAAGCTTCAAGGGTGCTTGGTATAGGAGAGACATTGGAAGCAACTGGATTGACCTAGCTTGGAGGCGACGAGCGGAATCGAACCGCTGATCGAGGTTTTGCAGACCCCTGCCTTACCACTTGGCCACGTCGCCTTAGGCTATATGCAATTTAGCAAAGGTTTGGCTCTAGTGTCAAAGTAGGTTGCCAATATAAGGAGTGTCTATCATATGACTAAAAAGAGTAAGAAGAGCGTAAGATCGCAGTCAAAGGCTAGGAGAACTAGATCTGGCTCCACCGCTTCTCCTAGACTTGGTAACGTAGGTTCAGCTTCAGCCGCTCCTGATGCGGTGCAAAGCTCTGTAAGCGAACCTACACCACGACAATCTGTGTCTGAGCAATCAGATTCCGCAGGTAGAGTTGTTCCCAGAAGACCAACAGCAATGGTCTCCTCTGTAAGCCAAGAACAAATAATGCAAGAGCTGAGTTACGTACGATCAGACCTAAAGAGATTGCTGCTAACCATGATTGTGGTGTTGGGCTTTATGGTATTAGCAGGTGTGATTGTTTCCTACATGTAGGATCTGGGATGCTAGCTTAGGCAAGATCAAAGGCTGCATACCTAATAACTAGGTATGCAGCCTTTGATTAAGCTTATTCCTCTTCGATTTCGTCTAAGTCTTCGGCCTCTGCTATAGCTGAGGTAGAGGTTATAGGAGTTTCCTCTTCCTCTAGCTCTTCTTCGAGTTCAAGTTCTTCAACCAGCTCCTCTTCTTCAGTGATAGCAGCTCTACTTACTGCACGAGTCTCTATTGCTGGTCTAGATGTCACAGGTGGGAATGGTAACTTACCATGTGTGTCGGGGCTACGATAAGTTTCGCTAATAATAACTTGTACGCTGTCTTGGCTGATATGCATTACGGTTACAGAATACTTGTTGCCGTGAGCCATCAGCTGTATCAGTCTGTTAGCTCTATCCGCAGGTACTACCCCCAGATATTTGCCTGATGCAGTAAATACCCTTAAGTAAGGACCATCTACTGACATCTGTAGCGGGTCACCAGGCATTAGAGTAGCGAACTCTGTGAGATCCGGAGTATCTTCAAGAGTAACCACTCCCGACCTTCCGGGCTGCATAACGAATGTCCTAACGTTTACTGGGCCGTTATCGGTTGGCTCAACCTCTTCCTTCCCTAAAGCCTCGATACTTGCCTGGATACGCGTAGCATTCCTCTTAGCGATAGCATTCGCTGGGTCTATCTTTAAGGTTTCATTGTATGCTTGTAGGGCTTCCTTGAGTCTTCCCATCTCATTGTAAGCCCTACCTATCCTGTTATGAGCAGATACATCTCGAGGATCTATTTCCAGTATCTTCTGATTTACCTCAATAGCTTCCTGCCATTTGCCCTGCTCGCTTAGGTCAATGGCTCTATCTGTCAATCTAGCCTTTTCTCTTCTCTGTTGTGGACTTAACGGCTCACTTTGAATGGTCAATTCAGATACTCCTTACACAGCAATTTTCAAGGCTGGACTATCTACGAGCTCGGCCTGCATGGACCAAGCAGTAGTATGAGTTATCCTTACTGGAAGTGTTTTCCCAGTTAGATCCTCTTCAGAATCTACGAATACTAGCTTGTTGGTTCTTGTTCGACCCTTCCACTTACCTTTTTGTTTTTCTTCGAATAGCACCTCTTGTATGGTACCTTCCAGTTGTTTGTTTATCTCCGCAGAGATCCTCTCATGCTGCTCTTCCAGTATCCTGAATCTTCTCTGCTTCTCCTCGAGGGGGATGGGGTCACCCATCTCATATGCCTTAGTGCCCGGTCTTGGTGAATAACATGCTATATGTACCTGGTCTAGCCTCAGTTGCTCCAGGACATCGTAAGTCTTCTGGAATTTCTCTTCTGTCTCATTTGGAAAGCCAACTATTATATCAGTGGCTATACTTACCCCTGGAATGATAGATCTGACCCTATTGATAAGGTCTATATATTGTTCAATCGTGTATCCGCGTCTCATTGCGCGCAGCACGTCGTTGTCGCCGGCTTGGAAGGGTATGTTGATATGTTCACATACCTTTGGCAAATCAGCAACAGCGTGGAGGATCTTATCTGTCATAGTCCGTGGATAAGAGGTTAGGAATCTTATACGCTCGATGCCAGGAACCTCGTGAACTGCATAAAGCAGGTCAGCTAGATCTGGTCTGTTAGGTAGATCTTTGCCATAGTGATTAATTGTTTGCCCTAGCAGGGTCACTTCCTTCACGCCTCTGTCTGCAAGAAACCGGACCTCCTCCACCACATCGGGTATAGGGATTGATCTCTCCCTACCTCTTCTGTAAGGGACCACACAGAATGTACAGAACTTATTGCAACCCATTATCACAGGGACAAACGCAGTTACCCCTGATGTGGAGGAGAGATCATATAGCTGTGTCCCCCATTCATCTTCTACTGGAGGTATTGAAGCTAATAGCTCGTCTATATCTCCTGCAGGTACGAAATGATCCACCAGCGGAAACTGCCTATGCAATAGGGCTGTATCGGAGTGCACCATGCACCCCATCATCACGATGATAGTATCTGGTCTCTGCCTCTTTAGTTGGCTTAGCGCGCCGAGTTTGCCCCAAGTTCTTCTCTCGGCGCTCTCTCTCACACTGCATGTGTTAAGAATTATGACGTCGGCTTCGCTGGGTTTATTTGTTTCTTTGTAACCAGAGTGTTTTAGGGCGTCTGCTGCTCTGCGGCTATCTGCAACATTCATCTGGCAGCCGACGGTCCATATATAGAAGGTGTTTCCTGGCATAGCTAACCTCTATTCTCGCCTGATAGATTATGAAATCTCAACAGATGAAGATTATATCTCAGTCAAGTTTAGGGGATCAAACTATATAGATCTGCTTTACTATAATAGCAAAAACTGGGCTAGTTGATTCTTATCTGTATGAATGGGACAAGCATCTCCTGCGGAGTTAAACCTCCGTGCTTACCCCTATGGTTAGGATTTCTGTTCTCCGGGGCATGCTCGTAGCGCAAGACTCTTTTACCCTTTGGGATCAACAAGTAAGTTCCCATCCTGTCCACTATGCTTGCATTTTCCGGCATACTCCCATATAGTCCCAGTTCGAGAACTTCCCGAGTGTTGAGTATGAAGGTATCTTGTCCAAAATTCTCTTCAAGGAAAGCTTGTAGCTCTAACTCTCTATTAGGCTTGGAATAGAGAAGCACCGCTCTGTCTAGACCAGCAGGAGGAGCTGCGAGCATGTTGGTTAAATCTGGATAATCGTTGAGCCATTTCCAGGAGTTGAAGTCAACATCACACTGACCATGGTCGGCGGTTATGATTAGTAGCACCTTCCTTCGCGTTATTTGGGGTAAGAGAATATTGGTGAGAGCCCAATCTAGTAGACCTATCTCGAAATCATGTTGTTTGCTAGATGTACCATAAAAGTGACTGATTGTATCGACCCCTGGCCAGTATGCTTGTACAGTGCCTTTATCAGTAATGCTGTTAATGGATTCTACAAGGTTGTAGAAGAAGTCGGAGATTGAGAAGTAAGGAACGTAATAAGCACCTCTATTGTTCATGCGTGATAGGGGACTTTTCATAAACTGCCAATGATTCAGCAGGATAGCGCTTATGCCATGCTGTGTTAACAGCTCGAATACTGTTGGATATTCTATGAGGGTCTCGGGTTGTACTCCAGCTAGCTCTAAGCTTGAGTTGGTAGGGGATGCTGTGAAATATAAAAGGTCAATAATTGTCCCCAGCCTGTGCTCAAAGAACCTTTGGGATATTATCCCGTGTTCTGATGGGGCCAAAGCAAAACCTAAGGTTGTAAGGGCAGTCACCGTTGTGGATGGGAAGGTAGATGTTAGCTGGTTTAGAACAGCTCTACCGTCTCTAATCATAGAGCTTATTCCAGGAGCTGAACTATTAGCGATTGCTCTCTCTAGCTGATGGTAACCTAAGGCGTCTATGAGTAGAGTGACTATTACATCAGCTTGCTCCCAGTAATGGGCGTTTATCACTGATTCATCTAGAGGTGGAGTACTGATTTCTATATCAAAGTGCCTCAGTATGCTTGCTGGGATATTGGTTATACCTCTACCGCTGTAATTTGGAAGTATGGTGTCTTGGTCTATAGAGATTGCTTTGTTCAATTTCTAAACCAGTAAATCAATCTAATGGGACTTGCGATTTCGATTTTCTTATAAATTCTACCCTAACTCGCTAGAGCTTTTTCTTTAGGTATCTCTATGGTTACGGTCTCCATCCAAGCACTAGCAGGTATATTAGGTCTTTTCTGAGATGCCTTTCTGAGGCTGTGTATCTCGTCCGAAGTCATGTCCATTATCATGTGTTTCAGGGCCAACCTGGCTGTGCTGACTGCAGTACTGCGGGTACCAGATACAAATAGCTCGCCCGGAACTCCTGGTACGCTTATTTTATAGAGGTTAGGCACGTCAGGCTCGCTTTCTACTATTACTATGAATGAGATCGTTTGCTCCGCAAAAAAATTCTCTCTCGTGCTCATGCTTAGATGCTAATTGTAATGTTGACATGATGCTAGATCACGCACGAGAGAGAACTAGATCTTTGATCTTTTTTTGATACGAAGACTAGAAGACTAGAGAAAGCCCTCCATCTACGATGATGGTTTGCCCTACTATCATCTCTGCATCCGGGGTACACAAATATTTTATTACGTTAGCTATATCTTCAGGAGTAACCATCCTTCCTGCTGGAGTTCTCTCTCTGCCAGCAGTTAGCATCTGTTCTGCAGATGCAAAGTACTTTAGAGCCTCGGTTTCTACGACGCTGCCTGATACACAGTTTACTATTATCTTCTTTGGGGCCAGCTCAACTGCCAGGTATCTAGTCAAAGCTTCGAGCGCTGCTTTAGAGACACCCACGCTAGCATAGTCGGGCAATACTCTGAAGGACCCTAGGCTACTGATGCTGATGATTCGACCTCCCCCGCGCTCAAGCATATAAGGAACTGTTTCCTGAGCCAGGAATAATAAAGCTCTGGTGTTGATGTTCATAGTCCAGTCCCAACCACTCTCTTCTAGCTGGAGGATGGGTTTGTTGGATCCAGATGCAGCATTACTTATTACAAAATCTATGCCTCCTAACTCATCTAGTACTTGCTGGACCATGCTCTTGATCTTCTCGCGGTCTCTAACATCTGCTTTTATGGCTATAGCCTCTGCTCCCAGAGCTTTGAGCTCTTCCAACGTCTCATCAGCCGGTCCCCTGCGTCTGAGGTAGTTGACTGCTACTTTTGCTCCCTCCTGAGCAAACATCTTCGCTATCGCTTTACCAATACCTCTGGTTCCTCCGGTGACCAATGCTACCTTGCCTTCAAAAAGCATTATCTAACTCTACCTCCCAAAACTTTGATAGGATCCCCATAACTTCTGCGGATTGTAGTGGTAGGGCTTATCTCAGGTCAAGTGCTATTCTTTTATAGATGTTATCACAATGGGTAAAAGCTTAGTTCTATGAAAGGAAGATGGTTTATGAGTCAAGTACTTAGCTACACTGAACTCTACGCCTTTTATCAGGATGGACTGCAAGAATATCTGAGAGATCTGCAAATGTTGGTGAATCAAGATAGCGGCACAGAGTATAAAGAAGGCGTAGATAGGGTAGCTGATCTGTGCATTGATAAGCTGACATCATTTGGGTGTAGTTTTGAGAGGATACCAAGTGAGGTATATGGGGATACGATTATAGCTAAGGTAGAATCGTCTTCCAGGCGCAAAGTGCTTTTAGTAGGGCATATGGATACAGTCTATCCAAAGGGAACAACTGAGTTACGTCCATTCACTATAAAGGGCCAATACGCATACGGCCCTGGCGTAGCTGACATGAAATCTGGGCTTCTCCTAGGAATCTATACTCTGAAATTGTGTAAGCACATAGTGCAGAATCTGGACAAAGAAGTAGTAATGGTGCTCAATAGTGAAGAAGAGGTGGGTTCTCCCTTTTCTGCAGAGATAATTAGAAATGAAGCCAAGGGTGCTACAGCTGCCTTCGTCTTAGAACCCGGTAGACCTAGGTCCTCTGTAGTAGTAGCTCGTAAAGGCGTATATAACTATGAGCTTATAGCTAGGGGCAGGTGTGCGCACGCAGGTGCAAACCCTCAGGACGGTCGCAATGCTATCGTGGCTCTAGCTAAGGCTATTACGGAAATAGCTCAATGGGATAAATACCCTAAGGGTGTGACTCTTAATGCTGGGACGATTAGTGGAGGTACCAAGCCAAACGTAGTACCTGACTTTGCGAGTGCCTATCTGGATGTAAGAGTGCGTCGGGCTGCTGATCTTGAAACAGTAGAGGAGCATTTTACCCAGATTTCTGAAAGACTATCCAAGGATGGTGTGACTGTGCATTTCTATAGAGTTGGATCGTGCTTCCCTCCAATGGAACCATCTGAAGGTAATCGGAGGCTTTACGAGCTAGCTAAGGATTTAGCCAAGGAGATTGGATTTGAGCTGGGTGCTGTTGAGACTGGAGGAGCGTCTGATGCAAATAACATAGCTATGATGGGGGTTCCAGTCCTAGACGGATTGGGCCCGGTAGGAGAAAAAGCTCACAGTCCTGACGAGAGGATGTTTGTACCAAGTATAACTGAAAGAGGTGCGTTGCTTTCGTCGCTTATTTTAAAGGTCTGAGTCATGAGAGGAGATACAATACTCCTCTCATGACTCAGTTTGCTGTCCTACCTATTCGGGGTTAGCGGAATGAAAGATTTCCCAGCTATCGATGAGGAGTTCTTAAGGTTGAGAACGCTGATTTTGGCAGCTACCTTGTAAGCTATGTTCCTGATGGCCTCTGCCTGGGGTGAATCGGGAGCAGTTACCAGGATAGGTTGTCCTGAGTCTCCTCCCATTCTGATGGCTGGATGCAGAGGCACCTCTCCTAAGAAATCTAGCTTGAGTCTCTTTGCAGTCTCCTCGCCGCCGTGCCCAAAAATGTCAGTTCTCTCGTTGCAGTGAGGGCATATGAAGTAACTCATGTTCTCTATTAGTCCCAGGATTGGTACGTTGAGCTTCTTGAACATCGCTATGCCTCGTCCTACATCTGCGAGGGCTACGTCCTGGGGAGTCGTCACAATCACAGCTCCTGAGAGAGGCACAGATTGAGCCAGAGTTAGGGATGCATCACCAGTGCCTGGTGGAAGATCAACTATCAGGTAGTCCAGTTCTCCCCAATCGACTCTCATCAGGAGCTCCTGGATCATCTTGCCCACCATTGGTCCTCTCCAAATAGCTGGAGTATCGGCCTGCATGAAGAACGCTGTGCTTATTAGCTTTACTCCATGGCTTTCGGCAGGGATTAGACGTTCGCCTTCCTGTGCTGGTGGTATCTCTACTCCGAGCATGATGGGAATATTAGGACCATGTATATCTGCATCCAATAGCCCTACTCTAGCACCACTCTGTTGTAGCGCTACGGCTAAACCAACGCTCATAGTGCTTTTGCCTACTCCCCCCTTAGCGGAAGCAACTGCGATAGTGTGAGCCACCCCTGGAAGTAACTGCGTCATGGGTCCAAATCTTCTGGGAGTAACTCTTGAATTGAAATCTATCTTGACTTCCTTTAGTTCATCAAGCCTAGATAGTGCTTGCCTAATATCGGACTCGATACGGGATTTCAATGGACATGCAGGTGTAGTAAGTGTGATCTTGAGATATAGCCTGTCTCCCTCTAGCTTGAGCGTATCTACCATCTTCAGGGAGACTATATCTCTCCCTAATTCAGGATCTTGCACGGTAGATAACACTTCCAATATATTCTTTTCATCTAGATGGGTACTATTGTTGCCGCCAAACATATACATCTCCTAAGACCGTTCGAAAGGCAAAATTGTATTTTCGGTCCAAGCTATTCTATATGGCTGTTCATATTGCAGCAAGCATAGTAACCTTATAAACGGAGGTAAGTTGTATGAGTTATATTGATTTTGAGCAATTTTCTGAAGTTGACATAAGGGTAGGAAGGATTATAAGTGTTGAGGCTTTCCCCGAGGCTAGAAAGCCTGCCTACAAGCTGACGATAGATTTTGGTTCTTCGATAGGAACTAAAATGTCTAGCGCGCAGATAACTGATAACTACTCACCAGATGATCTGGTAGGTAAGTTGGTGTTAGCAGTTTGCAATCTACGGCCCAAAAGAATAGCTGGTTTTGTCTCAGAAGTGCTCGTACTTGGAGTGCCAGATGAAAATAACAATGTAGTGCTTGTGTCTCCTGATAGGGAAGTGCCGCTAGGAGGAAAGCTATACTAGCAACTAGTACCGGAGGATTCCCGTGAGGATTTTAGCTATAGATGTAGGTACTGGCACTCAAGACATACTCCTGTTTGATACCGAACAGACGGTTGAAAATGCTCTGAAGGTTGTCATGCCCTCACCAACTCTAATAATCTCTAGGAGGATCAAGCAAGCTAC
The DNA here is from genome assembly GCF_059335935.1 of Thermobaculum sp. T2p. Taxonomy (NCBI): domain Bacteria; kingdom Bacillati; phylum Chloroflexota; class Chloroflexia; order Thermobaculales (SeqCode); family Thermobaculaceae (SeqCode); genus Thermobaculum (SeqCode); species Thermobaculum sp. T2p. The sequence goes on along the minus strand of NZ_JANZYQ010000020.1, from coordinate 15,105 downwards.
CTCAAAAGGACACTCGATACTTTTCTATGGTTACCAGATGGGAGGGGGACCATCAGCTTGGGCTCTTAGGGATCATGCGTTAGCAGGACTTCCAGTTTTTGCCACCCCTGAAGCTGCGCAGACACTGGATGATGATCTTTTGAAAGTTGAGTCTCTAGGTGTAAAGATAGTCAGCGAGGACGAGGTGAAGAACCTGAAGGTAGATGTAGTTATTAGGTCGGGCGATGTTATGCTGGAGCAGATCTTGAGCGCCTATGCTTTCTTTGGTGTAGAGACTAAATTTGATGTGATCGCTGTAGCAGTATTTGATCACGGGAAAGCTCCGCCTGATATCAGTGACAGGAAGTTCAGGTTCGATTACATTCACAAAGTTATAGCTAATGGGGAAGGTCTGGCTGGTTTTGCGTATCGTATAGACGACGTCCCACAAAGTATGTCAAGGCTTGCAGCGGTTGCTGCCCAGCTAGGAGGATATACCGACGCGATAGTGATGGATACTGCTCCAGCAGCAATCCTTGGTGCTCTTGAAGATCCTGCCAGCAGGCCAGACGATCAGTGTTCATCGGTAGTAGTAAATGTTGGCAACTTTCACTCCTTAGCTTTTCATGTAGATAAGCAAGGAGTCTTGGGTTTGTTCGAGCATCACACAGGAGAGATTAGCCCTGGATTTCTCGAGGAACTACTAGTGGAGCTAGCTTCTGGTCAGCTTACCAATCAAAAAGTCTTTGATTCCATGGGGCATGGTGCTGAGATCTTTAGAATTCCTGATTCAGGATCTACAAAGTATGTGGTGGTAGGCCCACAACGAAATGTATTGTATGGCTCCGATCTCAAGCCATATTTCGCTGTTCCTCATGGAGATCAAATGCTCGTAGGATGTTACGGGCTATTGAGAGCAGTGGCGCATAGGTTTCCTAATTATCGTGAAGAGATAATAACTAGCCTTGAGCGTAAAGAAGTTATCCAACCCGACTGGTGAGGTATGGATCTGCAGACTTTCAAGTTCCTGCTTTCTGATGCTGGACAGAATCTAATCGCGGAGCTCAAAACTCTTATGTCCAACGATATCGGTGAGCTGCGATCCCAAGAGATTCTAAGATCGAAGTATCCTTCTTGGTCGGTGAGTGCTGCTGTAGAGCTTCTGCTTTTAAGACACAGAGCAAGGGATAAATTCAGTCGGGCGGACAGCATGTTCTTTACTAGGGTAGGGTTAGAACAATCCTCTTCTGAGGTAGTATCTAGATATAGAGCTCAACGTTACAAGCTGTTTGAGAATATTGCTGATCTCTGTACAGGTATAGGGGGAGATTTAATATCTCTTGCTAAGGGTAGATCTTGTACTGCGGTTGATATCGACCCTGTACATCTTATGATGGCAGAGGTGAATGCTAATGTCTACGAAGCTCGACCCTCAGATACTGTACTGGCAGATGTTAGAGAGTTAGCATTCGAAGATTTTGAAGCCGTATTTATAGACCCCTCTAGGAGGGCACAAGATAAAAGAATACTAGACCCTAGATTTGGGGAACCTCCACTTGATTGGTGCCTTTCGATATCAAGTAGAATCAAGAACATTGGGATCAAGACTTCTCCAGGTCTTGATAAGGCTATAATCCCTGATGGTTGGGAGGTTGAGTTTATTTCCCTTAGAGGAGATCTGAAAGAGGCTGTCTTATGGTCACCTAGCATGTCTACTGCGAAAAGAAGAGCTACTTTATTACCGGGAGAACATACACTAGCGGCATCAAGCGTTGCACCAGTAGTTGTGGATCATCCGGGTAGATATATTTTAGATCCAGATCCGGCTGTTACGCGTGCAGGGTTGGTCTCAAACCTTGCCCGAGAGATAGATGCCTGGATGCTAGACGAAAGAATAGCGTTCTTGTCTGCTGATAGTTACATCTCCACACCTTTCGCTAGGACTTGGGAGGTAGTGTACTCGGGAAGATGGAGCTTAAAGCAACTTAGATCGGTTTTGATTGATCTTGATGCTGGATCCATAGACATAAGGAAGCGTAGATCTCCATTAGATACTGATCAGCTTCGTAAGAAGCTTGGTGCAGCACTGAAAGGGAACAAACGGTATATGATTTTCCTAACCGAAATTAGAGATAAACCTTGGATGTTTATTTGCAGTTAGGATTGGGCTTAACCTGATCTCTTTTGAAGAATGATTGCTATCCAATCGGATTCTTGTATTAGATCTATTGGTTTAAGGCCATGGGCTGTTAGTGATAATGCAACCTCATAATACCTCTCCTCGAGAATGCCTGATACTACTAGATAACCCTTATCCGACATTATCTCCTGAAATCTAGGAGAAAGATCTATTATCACGCTTGCTATGATGTTGGCTGCTATGAAGTCGTATTGAGCAGCTGCTTTCTCTATAGAACCTTCCAGGACTTGTACCTTATCAGAGATACCGTTTCTCTCGACTGTAGACATGGCTGCGGATACTGCTACTGGATCTATATCTACTGCCAATACCTGCTTTGCTCCAAGCTTGGCCATAGCAGCAGCCAGGATTCCAGATCCTGTTCCAAGGTCGAGACAAATAGATCCTTCGTGCATATATTTCTCGATTGCATCCAGGCATAAACGAGTAGTTGGATGAAGTCCTGTACCAAATGCCATCCCAGGATCCAGCTCTATAACTATCTCGTTATTTTGCGGATTGTAATCAAGCCATGCGGGCTTGATTACCAATCTCTTACCTGCATGGATTATTGGATAGTGAGCCTTCCATGCGTCCATCCAATCTTGTGGGGATATTTCTCTTATTTGTGGAATTCCTACAGGTCTGATCTGATTTAGGTGCCATAGCGATTTAGTAATTTCATCGATTGCCTGCTGAGAATATTGATCTTCTGCTATGTAAGCTGAAATTATAACTGGCTTTGTTGTATCGATTACATAATTGCCCCAGCTTAACTCATCAACTATTGGTTCCTGTATAACCACTGTATGCTGGTAGCCGTATCTAGAGAAAATCTCTATTACAGAGTCAACGGCTTCTCGGTCAGCCTCTACCTTGATCTCTATCCAATTGATGTCTTTACCTTTATTGGCTTGCGTTGTTTCTTCTATACCCAAAAAGCAACTCCTATTTCTTGTCCTAGTATGTTCTAAACCAAGAGAGCGCCAACTTGGCGCTCTCCTAGTAATCACGGGACTAATTTTACTAGCTTTCTTATGACAGTAGGCTCTGCTCAGTTTCCTTGTCGAACACGTGAATCTTGTTAGTGTCGAACTTGACTGCTACGGTCTGTCCCGGCTGGAAGTGCATGTCTGGGTGTACCCTGGCAACAAACAGCTCGTCACCCGCCAAGAGGTGTAGTATTGTCTCATTACCTAGAGGCTCAACCACGTCTACTTTAATATTTGCCGTATCCTCGCTTGGCGCTTCTGGATAGACCTCGATATTCTCGGGTCTTATACCTAGAACGATCTCCCTATTGTTGTAACGACCAACTGCATCCTTCATTCTTGGAGGTACCTCAACAGTGAAGGCATCATGATTTAGATATACACGATCGCCTTCCATAGATACTCTTACATCAAAGAAGTTCATTGCTGGGCTGCCTATGAACCCAGCCACGAACATGTTAGCAGGTCTATCGTAAAGCACTTCTGGCGTATCTATCTGCTGAAGCACTCCATCCCTTAGGACCGCTATACGGTCACCCATGGTCATAGCTTCTGTTTGGTCGTGGGTAACGTAAATTGTAGTAGTCTGTACTCTCTGGTGGAGTTTAGATATCTCGGCTCTTGTTTGAACTCTTAGCTTAGCATCAAGGTTTGACAGGGGCTCGTCCATAAGGAATACCTGTGGCTCACGCACTATAGCTCTGCCAAGTGCTACTCTCTGCCTCTGGCCGCCGGATAGAGCCTTGGGCTTTCTGTCCAACAGGTGCTGTATACCGAGCATACGAGCTGCCTCTTTGACGCGCCTGTCTATCTCAGCCTTCGGCGTCTTTCTCAACTTTAGTCCGAATGCCATGTTATCGTAGACGCTCATGTGCGGATATAAAGCATAGCTCTGGAACACCATTGCTATGTCTCTATCTTTGGGAGGAACGTCGTTCACTCGTCTGTCACCTATGTACAGGTCGCCAGAGGTAACGTCCTCAAGTCCTGCTATTAGTCTAAGAGCTGTACTTTTACCACAACCCGATGGCCCTACCAAAACAAGGAACTCTCTGTCCCTCACCTCGAGAGTTAGGTCATTTACCGCTGTGACATTGCCAAACTGTTTAGTTACATGGTCGAATACGACTCCAGCCACCCTAATCCTCCTTAGATAAGGTTGTATTGTAGATACTGGTTATATAGATCATATATAATTTTGAGCCTCTTTGCGGAAAAGGATATACCTAGTTTGGGAATCTGTCAAGTGTTAAGCAATGTTTAGTTGTTATGACGCGGAATGAAGTATAACTATCTCTTTTGCTGTAGGATTTAGAAAAGGCAAAAGACTCATGGCGATACTTACAAAAGACGAGAAGAAGCGTGCCGCAGTGGTATCTGTAAGTGCGGCTATAATACTAACTCTAGCTAAATTGCTAGTAGGTCTAGCTACTGGTAGCCTTGGCATGCTGTCAGAGGCTGCTCATTCTGGATTGGATCTAATCGCTTCCCTTATAACCTTTTTGTCTGTTAGGATAGCTGAAGCTCCCGCAGATAGTGAACATCCTTATGGTCATGGAAGGTTCGAGAATCTTTCTGCCGTTGTTCAGTCAATTCTCCTCAACTTTACAGCGCTCTTTATCATTTATGAGTCAATCCAGCGCATATTTGTAAATGAAGCCCTAGTAGAGCCTAATGCTCTGGCTTTTATTGTAATGGGGCTTAGCGTAGCAATCGATTACTGGCGATCAGGGATGCTCGCTCGAGTCGCTAAGAAGTATCATAGTCAAGCTCTTGAGGCTGATGCCCTGAACTTCAGAGCTGATATGTTCAGCTCGTTAGTCGTGATATTAGGTTTGGCTATAACAGCGTATGCTCAGACCTACGTGGGTGTGAACTCTTTCCTTTACAAAGCCGATGCGGTAGCTGCCGCTATAGTTGCGTTGTTCATAATGTTTATGAGTATCAGACTTGGGCTAAAGGGTATAAAGGTGCTGTTGGATACTGTACCCTCTGACCTGCAAACTCGCATGACTGAAGCTGCCGCATCGGTACCTGGAGTTTTGCGTTCTCAGCCAGTCAGGTTAAGAGAATCGGGTGATAGATTATTTGCAGATGTAGTAGTAACTGTCCCCAGAACTATAACTCTGTCGGAAGCTCACGATATAACTGAGAGAGTCGAGGAATCTCTTCGTCGGGTAGAACCTAGAACAGAGGCGGTTGTTCATGTGGAACCAGGCGTTACTGATCAAGAGACCGTGCTGGATAATATAAGGGCTATTGCTCAGCAGATGGGCATAAGGACTCACCATGAAGAGGTGCATCAGGTAGAGGGTGGACTAGAGGCATCCTTACATATAGAGGTCCCTCCTGATCTTACTTTACGGGATGCTCATTCCCTTGCACATAGGCTGGTGTCAGCTTTGCGCCATGAAACGCCCAGCCTTTTGAGGGTGGACACGCATATCGAGGTGATATCCGAATCTCCTGGTGAAAGAGTCGAGATAAAGCGATCAGATACCGATCTCAAGAGAAAGCTAAAGCTACTGGCTGAAAGTGCAGTCCCAGGATGCCTTTGTAAGGAAGTGAGAGTGTACAGATCTGATGAAGGCCTGCAGGTAGTGTTGCACTGCCAGTTTCCTGGTGACCTCTCAATATCTAACGTACACCTAGATACAGAGAAGATCGAGCATGTTGTTAGAGACGAAATCGGAGAGGCTACAAAAGTCATAGTACATGCTGAGCCTGATTAGTCTCTAGACTCCCTTATTCTCGCAATTAACAAAGCTAAAACGAACATTAGTAACGCGATTACCAATGTTCGAATCAAATCATCCCATGGCATACTTATACTCCTAGTTACGAACTCCTAGTTACGAGAGCATGTTCATTCTATACTGGACATATGAATAAGGATAACATGATGTTACCAGGTATGGAAAACACTAACGAGCAAGAGGATATACACTCTCAACCCTTAGCTGCTCGAATGAGACCCAGAAATATTGATGAGATAGTGGGGCAGGAACATCTTCTCGGTCCAGGTAAGCCACTGAGAGCAGCAATAGAGCGAGATTCCATACCATCCATCATACTATGGGGACCTCCTGGTACTGGGAAGACCTCTCTCGCTATGGTCATAGCCCAAACAACATCCTCAAATTTCGTGCATCTAAGTGCTGTTAGTGTAGGAGTCCCAGAGCTGCGTCGTGTGATAGAAACCGCGATTGGACTGAAACGCAACCTGGGAAAGAGGACGATTGTATTTCTAGACGAGATACATAGATTTAATAAAGCTCAGCAAGATGCAGTACTGCCTCATGTTGAAAATGGAAGTATTACCCTGATCGGAGCCACCACTGAGAATCCCAGTTTTGAAGTAAACTCTGCTTTGTTATCTAGGTGTAGAGTATATGTGCTCAACCCACTGAGTGAGGAGCATATCAAGCTGATCCTGAGGAGAGCGATAGAGGATAAGGAGAGAGGTCTAGGTTCATACGCTCTACAGGTGGACGACGATGCCTTAGAATTTCTGGCAAATCTGGCTAACGGTGATGCCAGGATAGCCCTGACTGCTCTGGAAATGGCGGCACGTGTTGCTAGCGGCGGTCGTATAGACGTGGACCTGATCAGAGAAGTGGTCCAACGTAAGGTACTCCTCTATGATAAATCTGGCGACCAACACTATGATCTTATTAGTGCCCTTCACAAAAGCATAAGAGACTCAGATCCTGATGGTTCACTTTACTGGTTAGGTAGGATGTTGGAGGCAGGAGAGGACCCACTATATATAGCTCGAAGGCTCATCCGGATAGCCACTGAAGATGTCGGTATGGCTGATCCGAATGCTCTTGTTGTTGCCGTAGCAGCACAACAGGCTGTGCATTTTGTGGGTATGCCCGAAGGCAATCTGGCACTTGCTGAGGCTGTTGTATATCTTTGCAAGGCCCCTAAGAGCAATGCCCTCTATCGTGCTTATGAGAAGGTCAAAGAGGATATCGAGACTACGAGAAATGAGCCTGTGCCGTTGCATCTGAGGAATGCTCCTACATCTCTTATGAAGGCTCTAGGATATGGCAGGGGTTATAAGTACGCCCATGATTTCCCTGATGCTAAGGTAGATCAGGAACACTTACCAGAGCCATTGAGAGGCAGGAAGTATTATATACCAGACGATAGTTCTACTTCCTAGGAGCTTGTTCATGGAGTGGACCCTTACGCAGGGTCCACTCCATGAAAATATTTCTAACTTGCCTTTACAATCCCGACCAGCACTTCTTGATCGTTTATCTCCAGCTTCTCTTGATATGCACCATCTGGACTGCCTTGCATGTTAATAGACTCAGCTAGAGTTTCGTTTTTAATGTAGTCTGCATACTTGTCAACCGCCCTCAGGACTTCGTCTTCTCCTTGCAGATAGATACGTATGCGATCCTCTATCTCTAGGCCAGCTGACTTGCGCATACTTTGTACATGCCTGACTACATCACGCGCTATTCCCTCATACAGGAGGTCTTCCGTGATTTCAGTGTCAAGAGCTACTACATAACCATTGGCGCTTGCGCTTGCCAAGCCAGGGCGATTGTTTTCACGAACTAGGATCTCTCCAGGTTGAAGTTCTATCCTTTGTCCTTCCACATCGATTGATACCGCTTCACCCGATGCTACCTTTTGAGCGACAGAGAACGCATCCATTGCAGATAGGGACTGTCGGATCTTAGGTACCAGCTTGCCATACTTGGGTCCTAGAACTGGTAGATTAGGTAGTATTGTGTATTCGACTAGGTCTCCAGCCGAAGCAACAAGCTCCATCTCTTTGATGTTGAGCTCATCCAGTATCTGATCCTGAAGCCTTTTAACATACTCAGCTGACTGTGCGTCAGGTGTTTTGACCAGTATGCGTCTTAGAGGTTGCCTTACTTTGATATTCGACTCATTTCTAGCTGCCCTACCTAGCTCCACAACCTGGAGTACTGCTTCCATAGATCTCTCCAGCTCTATATCTAACATCTCAGAGTTAGATACTGGGAAGTCACAAAGGTGGACGCTTTCTGCAGCATGGGAATCGTGGGTTCTAACAAGATTCTGATACATCTCTTCGGCGATGAATGGTATGAACGGAGCTACTAGCTTGCTCAAAGTAACCATGCAGTTGTAAAGTGTGTAATAAGCTGCCTGCTTATCGGCATCGTTTACACTCTTCCAGAAACGCCTCCTGTTACGCCTTATATACCAGTTAGAGAGTTCGTCTATGACAAATCTCTCTATCTTCTTTGTGGCGTTCATCATGTCATATTGATCCATGAAATACCTGACATCGTTGATGAGAGTGTTGAGTCTGGAGAGTATCCATCTATCCAGCAGCGTCAAGTGATTTTTGTCAAATTCTGTAGTGGGAGTGTAGTTGTCTAATCTAGCATAGGTTACAAAGAAGCTGTAGGAGTTCCATAGCGGGAGGATAAATCTTCTTCTTACCTCGTCACCTATACGGTAACCAAAGTTTAGGTTCTGCGCCGGGTTGTGGGTACAGAACAACCAGCGCATTACATCCACACCCATCTTATCTGCAGCATCATCAAACCATATGGCGTTACCCTTGCTCTTGTGCATCTCTTCGCCCTTCTCATCTCTCATTAGGGCGTACCCTAGCACAGTCTTGAATGGGGGTTTGCCTTCAAGGGTAGCACTCATCGTAAGTAGTGAGTAGAACCAGTTTCGAAATTGCCCCGGGAAGCTTTCAGTTATGAAATCTGCAGGAAACCATTCTTCCCAGTATTTACGGTCATGGCGATAGCACAAGGTTGAGAAGGGTACGATGCCGGCGTCCAACCATGGATTACCAACATCTGGAATACGGCTAACTTTTTCTCCACAGTTTTTGCATGCTATCTTGACTGCATCTACCCAAGGTCGATGTGGGCTATGGCCTTCGAACTGTTCCCATCCTTCGACAGCTCTTTCCCTTAGTTCGATTTCGGATCCTATGACCTCGAATGTACCACATTTCTGACATTCATATATCGGAAGAGCCAGCCCCCAATATCGCTTTTTGCTGATCATCCAGTCTTCCATGTTTCTCAGCCAGTCCAGCTCTCTATCTTTGCCAAAGGACGGGATCCAATTTATCTGCTCTGTTATATCCATAAGCAGTGGGCGCAGCTCATCCATTGAGATGAACCATTCATCCACTAGCCTAAAAACGAGCTCTGTACCACAACGCCAGCAAACTGGATATCTATGCAAGTAGTTTTGAGTTCTATATAGTATTCCCTTTGTCCTGAGGTTATCTGCTATGTCCTTGGCTACATCATGTACGTATTTGCCAGTAAGCTGGCCGAAGCCTTCCAAGAACACTCCTGATTCATCGATTGGAGCTATTACCGGCAGGTCGAACTCTTTGGAAAGAGCGAAGTCCTCTTGACCGCAACCAGGAGCTATGTGGACTATTCCTGTACCTTCATCTGGGCTAACCTCGTCCCAAGCTATTACTCTGTGTTCTTGTACCTGTACGGGTAGCTCATCAAATGGTCCCTTATACTTCCACCCCAGTAGATCCGACCCTTTGAGCTTTTCGAGCTCCTCGTAATCTCCCTTGATAGCATTCTTTACGGCATCAGCGGCAAGATAATAGATCTCATCTCCTTGTCTGATTTTTACATAATCTAGATCTGGGTTGACAGCTGCAGCTACATTCGAGGTCAGTGTCCAAGGAGTTGTGGTCCACACAAGCAGATGCTCGTTATCTCGGTCTAGCAGAGGGAACTTAACGAATAGGCTGAGGTGCTGGATCTCTCTGTAACCCTCAGTAACTATCTCATGTTGAGAAATACCTGTGCCGCATCGAGGGCACCAAGGCATAACATCATGACCCTTGTAGATCCATCCTTTTTCGTAGCACTTCTTCAGGAATCCCCATATGGTGTAATTGTTCTCGTCCGACATAGTAAAGTAGGAGTTGTCCCAATCCATCCACTCAGCCAAGCGAATGGATTGCCTGGTTATAATGTCAGCAAAGTGTAGTACCCTTTGCTTGCATTCTTCTACGAACTTGTCTATGCCGAACTTCTCGATATCTCGCTTAGTCTTGAGGCCAAGCTCTTTTTCAACCTCAACTTCGACCCATAGCCCTTGGCAATCAAATCCGTTCTGATATCTCTGACGATGACCAAGCATTGTATGATATCTCTGTACTACGTCTTTATAGGTCCTACCCCAAGCATGGTGCACACCCATAGGATTATTGGCTGTTATAGGCCCATCTAGGAAAGAGAATTTTTCTGGAGAGTTATCATTCTTATGTAGATATTTCTCTAGTATTTGGTTTTGATTCCACCAGTTTTGTATTTCGTGCTCTAACTTGACGAAGTCAGATTTATTCTCTACCTCTTTGAACATAGTGAAACCTCCTTGTTGCGGAGTACTCGTTAAATTCAAATGGCTCGTCCTCAGCTGAGGACGAGCCGATCATTACCAGCCCGCGGTACCACCTCTGTTAGCGTTGCCGCTCTCTCAGTGGATGCGATATCACATCCTGCCACTGATAACGGGTGGCAAATCCGTCCGCGTCTACTGCGCTTTCGCGGTTCGGGCGGAGGCTCTGGAATGATCTTCAGCTCGCCCCACGGCATCTGGCTCTCACCTTACCCAGACTCTCTGTGCCGCGTAACTCGAGCCTACTAGGTTTCCTTCACAGCCTTTAGACGATTCTACTTTTGCTAAAAGCATATCAGGAACCTTGCTCACTGGGCAAGATGTAAACATAGTCAGGACGTATGATATGATTTTAAGTGAAATAGTGTAGCCTGAGAGTTGAGTCCTTGGAACCGCTAGTTCTTGTACTTAATTACAATTACGAACCCCTAAACGTCTGTAATGCTAAGCGTGCCCTCGTAATGGTCTATAACGGTAAGGCCGAAGTTCTGGAGCTCAATGGACATATTATCCATACTCCGTCTAGCAGTTATAGGTGTCCTTCGGTAATCAGGCTATCTCACTTGGTGAAGCGTCCCAGGCCAAGACTTCGACTTACTAGGAAAGAAGTGTTCGCTCGCGATAATTACACATGCCAATATTGTGGTAAGCGCACCAGGGATTTAACGTTGGATCATGTTATACCTAGATCTAGAGGTGGAAGGCATACTTGGACCAACTTGGTAAGCGCTTGCAGAGCTTGCAATCATCGTAAGGGTGGTAAGAGCCCCGAGGAGGCTAGAATGAGGCTTCTGAACGAGCCAAAGGAGCCCCGTGTTAGCCCTCACTACATACTCCTACAGAAAATACAGCACAGTATAAACGAAGAGTGGCTCAAGTACCTACCTTCGAGTTGGTAGTACTGATATCCTTTTGATTAGGTTCTATCTCCTTATACTTTCCAAATATCTTAGAGATTCTTTTTGCTTGTGAGGTGATATTGGTGCTGGATCTTAGACTTATAAGAGAGCATCCAGATATAGTCAAGACAGGCCTCAAGCGTAGAGGTTCAGATGCTCCTATAGACGAGGTGATTGCTCTTGATTCCAGAAGGAGGAAGATACTTACAGAGGTTGAAGGACTTAGATCCGAACGCAACAAGGTATCAAAGCAAATACCTAGAATAAGTGATAAGACCGAGAGAGAATCTCTTATATCTCAGATGCGTCAGGTAGGAAACCAAATTGAGTCTCTGGAAAGTGAGCTGCGTGAGGTCGAGTCCAAGCTACATACGTTGTTGCTACAGATACCCAACATTCCCGATCCTGAGGTCCCTGACGGTAAAGATGAAAGCGATAACGTAGTTGTACGTCAACATGGGGAGCCTAGGGAGCTACCTTTTGATGCTAGGCCCCATTGGGAGATAGGCGAGAGGCTTGGGATAATAGATTTTGCTCAGGGACAGAAGATCAGTGGATCGCGTTTCTATGTACTTCATGGGGATGGAGCGAGGTTACAAAGGGCTCTCATAACTTGGATGCTTGATCTCCGTAGGCAAGAAGGATACAAGGAGGTTTACCCTCCTGCAATAGTAAAAGAAGAGACTTTATGGGCATCGGCTCACTTACCTGATTTCGAAGATACAATGTATCATGATGTCGAAGACGATGTGTGGTTTATCCCTACTGCTGAAGCCCCTCTAACCGGGATCCACATGAACGAGATAATACCAGTAGAGTCTCTCCCCATTAGGTATGCTGCTTATACACCCTGCTTTAGAAGGGAGAAGATGAGCGCAGGCAAGGATGTGAGGGGTATCAAGAGAGGACACCAGTTCGATAAGGTGGAGATGTACCACTATACCCTCCCAGAGGACTCTCCAAAACACTTGGAAGAGCTTGTGAAGCACGCTGAGGATACAGCTATCAAGCTTGGGCTTACCTGTAGGGTCGTAGAGCTTTGTACTGGAGATCTAGGATTTAAGTCGCGCAGGACTTTTGATATAGAGGTTTGGTCGCCTGGTGTAAAGGAGTGGCTTGAAGTCAGCTCTTGCTCCAATGTAGGAGATTTTCAGGCTAGAAGAGCAGGTATTCGCTTCAAGCGTACGCCCAAGTCCGAGACTGAGTATGTGCATACACTGAATGGGTCTGGGCTAGCACTTCCAAGAGTGATGATCGCCATTCTCGAGAACTATCAGCAGCCGGATGGATCAGTCGTTATACCTGAAGTTCTAAGACCATATATGGGTGGACAGGAGATCATTAAGAACTAACCTACCTCCACATTTAGCATTTGGTTTTGTTAAGATTATTGGGTGTGGAGAGGTGGCAGAGTGGTTTAATGCGGCTGTCTTGAAAACAGCTGGGCGATGAGCCCCGGGGGTTCGAATCCCTCCCTCTCCGCCAAGAAACCTTTGACTGACTGGATCAAGTTTGTTAGCATATAATCTGTGTGGAGGAGTCGCATAGTGGTCTAGTGCGGCCGCCTGCTAAGCGGTTTCGGGGGTTGATGCCTCCGACGAGGGTTCGAATCCCTCCTCCTCCGCCTTGCTAGCGTCCGAAGTCACTTCGGGCGCTATTTTTTGTTCATCGACATCTTCTTCTCTGACCAATCTGAAAGGATCTCCAGTAAGGTAAGTTGGGTTCTTGCCCTCTACAACCCTTCGGAGCAAGATGGCAAAATCTCTACCTACCTTGGGCCATGCCATTTCCTTGCCATATTCGTAGGCCCTTCTCTCTAGTTCTGCTTTTTCTTCGGGATGGTCAAGTATATAGTTGATTGCGTTGGCCAAACTTTCTGCGCTTCTGAATTCTGCGAGAATCCCTCGATGCTCTGCCAGTGCCTCCGTAGCATGTATGTAGGGTGTACTTACTATGGCCTTTCCAGATCCTAATGCGTAGGTAAGTGTCCCACTTGTTATCTGATTTCTGTCTAGATAAGGAGTAACATAGACATCCGCAGCCAGCAGATAGTCTACAATTTCCTTCTGCTCAAGGTAGTGGTTGACGAAAGCGACGTGTTTAGACACCCCCAGATCTTCTGCTAGCTTTTGCAACTGATTACGATAGCTCTCACCTAGAGTTCTTCTGAGATCTGGGTGGGTTTCTCCCACTATCAGATAAAGGACGTCAGGATGCTTTTTAATTACCATTGGAAGTGCTTGGATAACATATTCAAGCCCTTTGCCTGGACTGAGTAGACCGAAAGTCAATATGATGGTTCTGTCCGATACCCCTAGCTGAGCCTTAAGTCTACGTCTACCTGAAGGCTGTATCTCTGGCATGCCATGTGGTATATAGACTATCTTCTCAGCTGGGATTCCGTAGTCCTCGACCAGCATGAGTGCTCCGACCTTGACCATGGCTACTATTGCCTGGCTCTTGTCTGCAGCATTTCGGATGGCAGCCCTTACTGATGGATGTGGGTGAGGTAGTATGGTATGAAGTGTAGTTACGACCGGCTTTCTGATGTGATCCAGGAACAGTGCTAGATAATCTTCACGTAGATATTGGTCCCACACACCAAATCGACCAAATTCGTGCTGTACGCTGACAACATCTATTTGCTGCTTGTTAAGAAACTCAGCAGCTTCAGCATAGGTCTCTGGTTGGCCTTGATCTATACGAAATATCACCTCTCTCGGGTAGCGGTGCAGTCCTCCAGGCTCATTTATAGCCACTACCTTGAAGTCCTTTATCCCTGGGGCCTTACATACAGCCTGTGCAAGGTCCCTAGTGAAAGTGGCTATCCCGCATTGTCTTGGAGGGTAACTACTTACAAAAGCGACGGTGATATCTTTCTCCCTTGTTCTAGTGTTCCCAGATCTCATGTTGACCCCTTACTCTCTAGGAGTGAAATAGTTTATGTTCAATAACGTAGAAGTCTTATAGCATCATATTGAGTTACATTCAACATAGATATAAAAAGGCTACTGCCTACATGATAGTAAAAACTATGAAATCCAGAGCACCTAACTCGACTAGTAATATCTTGATTAGAGTTGCCCCTAACCAGACACTTTTCGGTTAGGGGCAACTCTGTAACACTAGGCTCGACTAGCTTCCAATTGAAATCTGGGTAGTATCTCTTCTGAGAACTCAGTCAATCTCTCTATCTCATAAGCCACTCTGGGAATATAGATAATGAAGTAGTTTATGCCTGCGTCTATGAGCTCCTGAGCTCTCTCTACAAACTGTTCTGGGGTGACTACCCAGAAGCTCTTAGCATACTCTTCTAATGGTTGACCTCCTCTAGCCTTGGCTGTTGCGGCTTCTGCATCCTTTTCACTTTCAATTAGATGTACGTTAATGCTTGTGGACTTGATGATCTCGTCGTAGTTTCTGCCTAGCTCCTCACAGTGCTGCCTGAGCACCTCCAGCTTCTGGCGCACTACTTCCACGTTCCCGCCACCTACATTGCAGGCGTTGGCGTACTGGGCTACTAGTCTGAGGGTGACCTTCTCCCCTCCTCCACCTATCCAGAAGGAGGGATGAGGTTTCCTGACTCCCTTGGGCTCGTTGATGGGACGATCTATCTGGTAGTACCTGCCCTCAAACTGAGGGTAGT